>JAEXMB010000056.1 GCA_023444705.1 Pseudomonadota bacterium
AGCTTGCCATGCCTGATGGACGCACGCGCGTTTACGAGGGCCGCAATGGCGGCCCCGCCGCGCGGCTCGAGCTGCGCGACTGGCGCGTCATCGGCAACCTTGCCGTCAGCGGCGATATCGGTTTTGCCGAAGACTATCGTGCGCATTTGTGGGATACCGACAACCTGCAAGACCTGCTGTCACTGGCACTGATCAATGAAAAGGCCGTCGATGCGTTTATCTTCGGTAGCCTTCCCGCGCGCGCGCTGGCGCGGCTTGGCAACCTTCTGCGCGGCAATACGCTCAAAGGCAGCCGCCGCAACATCCGCGCGCATTATGACCTTGGCAATGATTTCTACGCCCTGTGGCTTGACCGCAGCATGACGTATTCGAGCGGCATTTTCGCCACCGGCAGCGAGGGGCTGGAAGACGCGCAACGCGCCAAATACGGCCGTATCGTCGACCATCTGCACAGCGCGAGCGGCAGCCTGCTTGAAATCGGGTGCGGCTGGGGCGGTTTTGCCGAATATGCCCAAAGCCGCGGCGATTTCGCCATCAAGGGCCTGACACTGTCGGACAAGCAAAAAAGCTATGCCGCCGCGCGCCTTGGCAACAAGGCGCAGATCGCGCTTGAAGACTACCGCATCCAGACCGGCACCTACGACAATATTGTATCCATCGAAATGTTCGAAGCCGTCGGACAGGAATACTGGAAAACCTATTTCGACAAGGTCGCCGCCAGCCTCAAGCGCGGCGGGCGCGCGATGATCCAGACCATCACAATCGAAGACAGCCGCTTTGACCGTTACAAGGCCAGCGGTGATTTCATCCGCAAGCATATTTTTCCGGGCGGGCTGTTGCCAAGCCCCGAGCGTTTCAGCGCCAGCGCGCTGCAGTCCGGCCTGAAAACGCAGGACGTATTCGAATTCGGTCAGGACTATGCGCGCACACTTGAAAAATGGCTGGCCAATTTCGATGCACGCACCGCCGATATCGCGGCGCTTGGCTATGACGAAGGCTTTATGCGCATGTGGCGGTTTTATCTGGCCGGGTGCATTGCGGGTTTTCGCACCCGGCGCGTTGGCGTCATGCAGGCGGAGCTTGTGCATGCTTAAACGTACAGCCGCCACAGCGCTGATCCTGACATTGCTGCATACGCCTGCAGCAGCCGCAGACTGCGCGCCGCACTACCTGGGCGCCGCGCGCGAGGTCGGGCACGGCGAGGGCCGCCACTTTATTTTTCACGCCTATGATGCAAAATTGCTGGCGCCGCATGGAACCTTCGCCATGAACAAGCCGTTTGCGCTGACGCTGACCTATCGCATGCAGTTTTCAGGCAAGGCGATTGCACGCGAAGCTGCAGCGCAGATGCGCCGCATGAACGTTGCGGGCGAAAGCGATATCAACCGCTGGCAGCAGCTTATGCAGACAATCTTCCCCGATGTCACGCCCGGCATGGCCATCACCGGCCTGCGTCTGAAAAGCGGGGCAACGGTGTTTTGCACAGCGGACGGTGAAATTGGCCGCATGACCGATCCCGCCTTTGCCGATGCGTTTTTTTCCATCTGGCTGGGCGCAGGTGCGGAAAACCAGGACCTTCGCCATCAACTGACAGGTACGCCATGAAAATCTTGTCTGCATTTTTTATGTTAGGAACGCTCATGCTGCTCTCCGCTTGCGGCCCCACGGTCGCCGATTATAAGGACAACACACCCAAGCTGGCCTTTGAGGAATTTTTTAATGGCCCCGTCATGGCGCACGGCATCATCCAGTCGCGCAGCGGCAAGGTCCTGCGCCGCTTCACCGTTGACATGCGCGGCACGTGGGACGGCGACAAAGGCACCCTGGAAGAACTGTTTGTCTATGACGATAACGAGCGCCAGCAGCGCACCTGGAACGTCACCCGCCTTGGCGACGGCCGCTATACGGGCACGGCCTCGGACATCATCGGCACCGCAACCGGCACGCAGGCCGGCAACGCCATTCGCTGGAACTACGTCATGCGCATTCCCGTTGACGGCACCACCTATGACGTGCGCTTTGACGACTGGATGTTCCTGATGCCCGACGGCACCATGCTCAACCGCTCGATCCTGACCAAATTCGGCATCCGCGTGGGCGAGGTTTCCATCTACATGGCAAAGAAACCGTAACATGAACTACCTTGGCAAGCATGTCTGGATCATCGGCGCGTCAAGCGGCATTGGCCGCGCACTGGCCACGACGCTGGCCGCGCGCGGGGCGCATCTGGCGCTGTCCGCGCGCCGCAGCGATGAGCTGGACTCCCTGGTCGCCGCACTTGGCAACAAGCACCGCGCATTTACGCTGGATGTCGCAAACGCTGCAGTATTCACCGCCAACGCAGAGGCCGTGAAACATCACTTTGGCACCATTGATCACGTCATCATGCTGGCGGGTGTCTATACTCCCGCCAGCCTTGCCAAAATGGACATCGCCGAAGCGCATAAAATCGTCGACATCAATCTGATGGGCAGCATCAACTGCCTGCATGCCGTCTTGCCCTGCCTGCGCGCGCAAGGACACGGGCAAATCGCCCTGTGCGCCAGTGTGGCAGGATACCGCGGCCTGCCAAACGCGCAACCTTATGCCGCAACCAAGGCCGCCATTATCAATCTTGCCGAAAGCGCCTATATCGAAGAAAGCCGAAACGGCGTTGATGTGCGCCTGATCAGTCCGGGTTTTGTGCGCACCCCCATGACGGATAAAAACAATTTTTCCATGCCCATGATGGTGTCAGCGCAAGCGGCGGCAGACGCCATTGCCGACGGGCTGTTGTCACCCGCGTTTGAAATACACTTTCCCAAGCGTTTTACCCTGATCATGAAGCTGTTGCAGTTTTTGCCAAACGCGCTTTATCTGCGCCTTGCCCGCCGATGAAAATACTGCCCCGCCTTGCCATTGCCCTGTCGGCAGCACTGTTATGCGGCTGCACCGCCATTGGCACGCAACTGGCCAACCTGCCCACCTATTTCGACGGTATCGCTGTCAAACGCGACATCGTGTTCGACAGTGCCAGCATGCAAAAGATGGATATATATCTCCCCTCTGGCACGGATAAAAAGCACGACGTGATCGTGTTTTTCTATGGCGGACGCTGGAGCAGCGGCAGCAAGAGCGATTACGCCTTCGTCGGTGCGGCCTTTGCCAAGGCGGGCTATGTCGTGGCCATCCCCGACTATCGCAAGTATCCAGATGTACGCTTCCCCGTTTTCGCGCAGGATGCCGCGGCAGCCGTGGCATGGACCGCAGACAACATCGGCAGCTATGGCGGCGATACCAGCCGCATTTTCGTGGCCGGGCATTCGTCGGGTGCGCATATCGGCGCGCTGATTTCAGCCGATGCGCACTATCTGGCGGCGCTCGGCAAGCCGCAAGACACCATCAAGGCCTTTGCGGGCATGGCGGGCCCCTACGCCTTTATCCCCGAAGAAGCCGACCTTAAGGATATGTTCGGCCCGCCCGGGAAATACCCGCTGATGCAGGTCCCCACGTTCATTGACGGCAAGGAGCCGCCGATGCTGTTGCTCTGGGGCGCTGACGATACGGCTGTGGGGCGTTTCAACCTCGAAAAGCTTGAAAGCGCCATCAAGAATAAACACGGCGACATGCAGACGCGCATTTACAAGGACATCGATCACGTGTGGATCGTGGGTGCTTTATCCTGGCTGGGCAAAAACAAGGCACCCGTGCTGGACGACATTCAGTCCTTCTTTGCCCGGGTTGAATGAACCATCAATTGCGCAGGCGGTAGCCGGATTTGAAGATCCACGCTGTAATGCCAAGGCAGGCGCAGAAGAAGGCGAAAATCACCGCCAGACTGACGCCCACACCGACGTCGGCGGTGCCGTAAAAGCTCCAGCGGAAGGCGCTGATGAGATAGACCACAGGATTGGCCAGCGACACCATCTGCCAGAATTCAGGCAGCATGCGGATGGAATAAAAACTGCCGCCAAGGAAAGCCAGCGGCGTCACCACCAGCAGCGGAATCATCTGCAATTGCTCAAACCCGTCGGCCCAAATACCGATGATGAAACCCATCAGGCTGAAGGTCACCGCCGTCAGCACCAGAAAAGCCACCATCCACACAGGGTGCAGAATATCGATCGGCACAAAGAAATGCGAAATGCCAAGGATGATCAGACCGGTGATGATGGCCTTGAGCGCGGCAGCACCCACATATCCCGCCACCACTTCGACAAAGGACACCGGCGCGGCCAGTATCTCGTAAATCGTACCGACAAAGCGCGGGAAATAGATGGCAAAGGACGCCATAGAAATACTTTGCGACAATACCGTCTGCATAATCAGACCAGGCACGATAAAGGCGCCGTAGCTGACACCGTCGACGTCGCTTACACGCCCGCCGATGGCGGCACCGAAGACGATGAAGTACAACACCGTCGACAACACTGGCGACACAAGGCTTTGGATCACTGTGCGGCGCGCACGCGTCATCTCGTAGACGAGGATAGAGCGGATGGCCTGGATATTGAACGTCGCGGTCATGACTGCCCCATCAACTGGATAAAGATGTCTTCAAGCGTGCTTTGGCGGGTGCTGATATCGTGATAGCCGATGCCCGCGGCCTTAAGGCCGTCAAGTAAACGGGTAATATCCTTGCTGTCCTGCCCCCCTTCGTAAGACAGCACCAGTTGCCGCCCGTCAGGCGAAAGCGTCAGCGCGAAACCGTCAAGTGCCGGCGGTACCTCGCGGTAGCTCTGGTCAAGTTCGACCACCAGCTCTTTTTTGCCAAGCTTTTTCATCAGTGTGTTTTTATCTTCGGTCACGATCAGGCTGCCGTTGCGGATCACGCCGATGCGGTCGGCGATTTCCTCAGCTTCCTCAAGGTAATGGGTGGTCAGGATGATGGTGACGCCCGCGTCGCGCAGGCGCAAAATCTGCTCCCACATCGACTTGCGCAGCTCGACGTCGACACCCGCGGTCGGCTCGTCAAGGAACAGCACCTGCGGCTCGTGGCTGAGCGCCTTGGCAATCATCACACGGCGCTTCATGCCACCCGACAGGCGGCGGATCTGCACGTCTTTTTTGTCCCACAGCGACAGACGCTTGAGCAGGTCTTCGATATAGGCGGGGTCAGGCGCCTTGCCGTAAAGGCCGCGGGTGAAGCTGGCGCTGTTCCACGGCGTTTCAAATGAATCGATGGTCAGTTCCTGCGGCACCAGGCCGATGGCGCGTCGTGCGGCGCGGTAATCGGCGGCAATGTCATGCCCGCAGACGGTGACGGTGCCGCCGCTGCGGCGCACGATGCCGCAAATGGTGCTGATCAGCGTCGTCTTGCCGGCACCATTGGGGCCAAGCAAGGCGAAAATTTCACCACGGCGGATATCAAGATTGATGTCGCGCAGGGCGGTAAAGCCCGTGGCATAGGTTTTATCAAGACCCCGGACCGAAATGGCCGGAGCCGCCGTATCTGCTGTCATGCTGCGCGCGCCTTGTTGCCAGTGTTACCCAAAACCATGCGCGCCAGATGCGCGGCCAGACTGCCCGTGCCTGCTGCCGCAAAACAATCGGCATACATACCCGGCAGGGTGTTTTCATCGACGATCAGATAGCTATTGGTGCGCGCACTGTAAATGAAATCAAGCCCGACAATATCACAACCGAGCGCGCGCGCCGCCTTTTCTGCAAGCGCCGCCACGGGCGAGGCGCTGACATCGACATAATCGGCATTACCGCCGACGCGGCCTGCGTCATAAACCTTCCAGCCGTCGACAAAGGCGCTGTCGCGCTTGCGGTAACCAAACACAGCCTTGCCATCGATGACGGTAACGCTGACCCATCTGGCAAGGTTGTTGCGCTCAAACCGCTCGCAGAAAATCTGCAAGGGCTTGTCCGAAAAAGACTGCGCGTAGCCGACGGTATCGACAAAGGCACGCGCATCGCCGGTTTTGACGATACCGTGGCCAAAGTCGCCCAGCACGGGTTTCAGCAACACATCGCCCCAATCCTTGAGCGCCACGGCCATATCCTCGGCGGCGGCGGCGTCAAAGACGCAAAAATCGGTGGTCGGCACCCCTGCGGCACGCAAGGTCGCATGTGCATAGTATTTGTTGCGCGTGCGATAGCTGGCGGCAGGGTCGGGCACGACGCGCGTCGTCTGCGCCAGAATATGCAGCATGTCCCACGCAAAAGCATTGTCGCCGACGTAATAAAGCCAGAACACCGTGTCGAGGTCGGACACACAAACATCACCGGCATAGACCTTGCCATTCTTGACATAGGCGTTGCCGAGGCTGAGCGGCACCACGGCATCAACACCGGGGGCTTTTTGCAGCAACGACGTCAGCGCATCGACCGTGGCGGCATCGACGATACCGCTGCCGCTCACCACACGCTCTGACGGATTGCGCGGCGGCATGATCAGGCCGATACGGCGCTTTGCTTGCATGTCGATAGTCCCCCTGTGTTTCATAATGCCTGATGGCGGCATAGATATATGCCGCGCACTGACAAAGTACAGGCTTGTCCCTGTCTGCATGGTGAAACATTTTTGCGTGCCTGAAAACCTGTTAACGTATTCAAAAACAAAAATTTTTCAGATTGACTGGATATTAACTTCCGCTGGTGTCAAATAAGAAAAAACGATCCCGCTCTATGAGGTCGCCCTATGAGTACTGCCGCCCCTATCCCCCTTGATGAAAACAAGCGCCTGGCCGCGCTCATCCGCAGCCAGTTGCTCGACACCCCGATCGAAGACCGCTTTGAGCGTGTCATCCGTCTGGCATGCCGCATTCTCAACGTGCCGATCGCCGCCTTTACGCTGGTCGATGAAAAGCGACAGTGGTTCAAGGCCGTGCAGGGCCTGAGCGACCTTGAAGCCCCGCGCGAGATTTCAATGTGCGCGCATACAATCCTTGGCGACGACCCCATGATCGTACCCGACACGCGCAAAGATACCCGCTTTGTCGATAACCCGATGGTCACGCAAGACCCCCGTCTGGGGTTTTATGCGGGTTGTCCCGTACGCTCGCCCGACGGCTACAAGATCGGCACGTTGTGCATCGCCGACACACGCCCGCGCAAGCTGAATGCCGAGCAGGTCACGGCCCTGCGCGACCTTGGCGGCATCATCGAAAGCGAACTGCGCCTGAACATGCTCTCGAGCGTGCAAAACAGCCTGCTGAGCGAACTTGACAGCGCCAACCGCCGCACACTGATCGACCCGCTGACCAGCCTGTGGAACCGCGACGGCATCATGACGTTATTCAAGCGCAGCTGGGCCGACGCCGCGCGCAACGAGGAACCTGTCGCAGCCCTGCTGGTCGACATCGACCACTTCAAGAAAGTCAACGACACTTACGGCCACCCCGAAGGCGACGAGGTGATCCGCAGCGTCAGCCGCAGCCTGCTGGCCGGCCTGCGCACCGAGGATGCCGTGGGCCGCATCGGCGGGGAGGAATTTCTTATATTGCTGCCGCGCACCTCGCTGCAACAGGCCATGCCGGTGGCCGAACGCCTGCGCAGGGATATCGAAGCACTTGAAATCCCCCTGCCCTGCGGCACCGTTTTGCGCGTCACGGCCAGCCTTGGCCTTGCCGCCGCCCTGCCCGCTGCACCGCAGGAAGCAGGACCGGAACAAGCCGGCGTGGAGCGTCTGGTCAAGCAGGCCGATACCGCGCTTTATACAGCCAAGAACGCAGGCCGCAACTGCATCGCCGCCGCAGGGGGCAAGCAGCCGCCTGTCATTATAGCCAAGGCAGCATCATAAAAAAATCAGCGCAGGCGCGGTGGTTGGGGCGGTTTTTTATCCGCACTATATCCGGCCGCCGCAGGCGCAATGCGCCCATAGCCAACCATCGCGTCGAAATGCGTGTGTGCGACATCGGGCGTGCCTGACAGCTCTAGCCCCTTGTTGCCAAAAGCACGCTCCAGATAGCGGCGCGCGATGATCGCCTTGCGCGCATCGTTGTGGTGCGCCAGATCATGGGCGGCCTCGTCCAGCAACAACGCACCCGTCAGCACGTCGGCCATATGGTCCATGAGTTTACGCGCAAAGCGCGGACCATCCTGCGGGCTGGCGCGCAGGTGCGCAAGGGCGCGCGTGGTTTCACCGATGGCGCGCTCCAGCACGGCCTTGTCCTGCGCCAGCGTGGCGGGCAGATGTGCGGCCAGGGCGCGCACGTGATCAAGAAAGACCTGATCGCCTTGCTCGCGCCCGGCCACCAGACGCAGCAATTCAAGCGCCTGAATATTGGCGGGACCTTCCCAGACGGTCAGCACCATCGCATCACGGAACTGGCGGGCGGTTGGGAATTCTTCGGTATAGCCATTGCCGCCGACCAGCTCGAGCGCCTTTTTGGCGCACTGGATGCCGTCTTCGGCGGTGCGGTATTTGGCCAGCGCCGTCAGCACGCGCAGCCACGGGCGTTGCGCCTCATCACGCAGACTGTCGTCAAAGGCGCGCGCCGCCGCAAAGGCCAGCGCCGTCGACGCATCGCTGCGCACCATTAAATCAAGCAGCTCGTCACGCACCATCGGATAGGTGATGATCGCATTGCCAAAGGCCGTGCGGTACGTGGCCCAGCATGCGGCCTCCAAAAACGCGCGGCGCGCGACACCCGCCGCCGACATCGCGTTGTGGATGCGGCTGTATTCAAGCGCCTCCATCATCATCTTGAGCCCGTGGGGCGGCGGTGCGACTTCGATCACCTCTGCCCCTTCAAGATCGATCTCGCCGGTGGCAAGGCCTTTGGTGCCAAGCTTGTCCTTGAGCCTGCGGATATTATAGCTGTTGGGCGTGCCGTCCTTAAGATGGCTTGGCACAAGATAGAGGCCAAGCCCCTTGCTGCCCGCAGGCGCACCTTCAGGCCGCGCCGTCGCCAGCGCAAGGCCCGAATTGGCGTTGGAGGTAAACCACTTCAACCCATGCAGCGTCACGCGCCCGTCGGCGTGATAGCGCGCCGTGGTGGTGGTGGCGCCAACGTCCGAGCCGCCGTGCAGCTCGGTCGCCCAGGTGCCGCCGGTCTTGGTTTCGCCATCCATGCGCGTGACCTCGTGCAGCCATGCGTCGCGGATCTCCTTGGGGGCGTGGCGGTCAAGCACATAGGCTACCGCCCCCGTCATGGTGACGGGGCAGTGGATGGAAATGTCGGATTGCGACAGCAGATAACCCATCGTGAAGGACAGCACATGCGGCTGCGCATTTTTATCGGCAAAGGCCAGGCCGATCGTGCCGCGGCGGTAGGCATCCTGATGTGCCTGTTCATAAGCAGGGTTGAAGATCACCGTGCTGTGCTTCTTGCCCTGCTTGTCGTGCGTTTGCAGGCGCGGCGGGGCAAAGCGGTCGCTGTAGCTGGCCTGTGCCTCGAGCGTGCTGCCGACCCATGCGCCGTAATCGCTCAGGCGGTGTTCGTTGCGCGCCAGCAGGTCGGGTGTCAGGCGCGCAAGCAAGCGTTGCAGGTTGACATCAAGCGCGTAGAAATTCTGGCCTTGCGTGTCCTTGGGGTACTGCGGCGACGGCGTGGTCATGGCACAACGCTCCCTTGCGTGCTGAAGAAAAGAATCTCTTTATCCTTCAACAATAGACCGCAGGCACCGCAACGCCAAGGCCGTTTGCATGCGCACATACCGTGACGCACCGCATCATCAGCGCATCAGGGGTGCGCGCCGCCGTGCAGCGTGGGCGCATGGCGGTTGGTATAGCGCATCATCATAAGCGAGCAGACCCCCAGCACGGCAAAACCGCTCGCCACCGGCACCAAAGTGCCGTCATACGACTGCCCGATCAACGTGCCCAGCACGAGCGAGATCACCGATGACGTCGCGCCGATCACGGCAGAGGCGATGCCCGCGATATGACCCATCGGCTCCATCGCGATGGCGTTGAGGTTGCCAAACAGCAAGCCCATCGAAAAATACAGCACCGAGACATAGACAAGAAAGGCCACCAGCATATCGCCAAAGACAGCGCGATACGCCAGATAGCACAGCGAGCCCGCGATCACAGCCATCACCGCGCTGCGGCACAGGCGGCGCATGCCATGCTTTTGCACGATGCGCGCGTTGAACAGCGACGACGCGCCAAACACCAGCGCCAGCCCGCCGAAATAGACACTGAACCAGTCGCCGGTGTTGAACAGGTCCTGAAAGATCTGGCGGGTGGAATTGAGGTACCCCATAAAACTGCCAAAGGCCAGACCCATGCAGATCATATAACCGCTGGTGGTGCGGTTGGCGAAAACCTCGCGAAAGCCAAGCGCGATGTCGAGCGCGCGCAGGCGGATGCGCTTGCTTTCGGGCAGGGTTTCTTCCAATCCGAAATAGACCCATGCCGCGATCGCCACAGCAGCGACAAAGAAAAACGCAAAGATCGCCCGCCACGAGGCGACAAACATAATCAACTGCCCAAGCGCAGGCGCAAGCGACGGCACAATGACGAAGATCATCATCACCAGCGACATGATGCGTGCCATATCAGCCCCGCTGTATTTATCGCGGATGATGGCAACCGCGCTGACATAAGGCCCCGCAACACCCAGCCCCTGCAACAAACGACCCGCCAGCATCACCGGCATGGTGGCCGCAAACATCGACACCACCGCCCCCGCCGCATAGATGGCAAGACCAAGGTAGAGAACTTTCTTGCGCCCGATGGCGTCAGACAACGGCCCCGCCACCAGCTGGCCCGCCGCCATGCCGGCAAAGATCAGAATAATGATGTATTGCGTGTGGTTGGGATCACGCACGCCAAGATCGGCCCCCATCACTTTGAGCGCAGGCAGCATTGCATCGATCGAAATGGCAACAGATGCCATAAACGACGCCATCATGGCGATAAACAGTTTCACGGGAGGTATCCTTGTTGCGTGGAAGCGGACACGCAATTATATACGCAGGCTTTATTTTGCGCGCAATTGCGTTTTTAATAGATATGACGACAGCGACTATTTTCAAAAGCAGGAGCCCAAATGACAGACAGCACCCGCCGCACATGGCCACTTTGGCAGCAAATGACGCTTGGCATGCTGGCGGGGCTGGCCTTTGGCTGGATCGCAGCCCCCACGGGCCTTGGCATGGTTCCCGAAGCTGCGCTGGCCAGCGCCTTGCCGTGGATCATGCTGCCCGCAAAACTGTTCATGGCGCTGATCGGGCTGATCGTCATGCCGCTGGTGTTCTCCTCGGTCATGCTGTCGGTCTGCAGCGGCACCGACAGCGGCTTCGTGCGCCGCACTGCAACCATCGTCATCGCCTATTTCGTCATCTGCACTTTTCTTGCTGTCTTTCTGGGTATAGGGCTGTCACACCTGATCAACCCCGCGCAATACGTGGGCGATGGCTGGGCGGGCCTTGCCGCAAACCACAGCGTCAGCAGCGCTATCCAAGCACTTTCCGACAGTGCGCAACCAACCATCCCGGATATGATTGCAAGCCTGATCCCGCCCAACCCTGCCGCCATCTTTGTGCAACAGAATATGCTGCACATCGTCGTCGCCGCCATCATCGCAGGGCTGGCCACGCTGGTGCTGGCAACCGCGCAACGCGACACGCTGGTGCGTCTGGCCGATGCCGTGCAGGCCGCCTGCATGAAAGTGGTCGACTGGGCCATGCTGATTGCGCCGCTGGCGGTCTTTGGGTTTTTGTTCCGTCTTGTCAGCGATATGGGCGGCGACGCGTTTCGCACGCTTGGCGCCTATATCGCGACAGTGCTGATTGCGCTTGGCTGTATCATGGCGGCTTATTTGCTGCTGGTCGCGCTTGTGGCGCGGCGCAACCCGCTGGCCTTTCTGCGCCAGTGCCGCGATGCGCTGATCCTGGCGTTTTCCAGTAGCTCGAGCGCCGCCACCATGCCGCTGTCGATGGAAACGGCCGAAGACAAACTCAAGGTCAGGCCGGAAATTTCGCGCCTTGTCATTCCGCTTGGCACCACCGTCAACATGGACGGCACGGCGATCTACCAGATCATCGTCGCGTTGTTTCTTGTCAACCTGATGGGGATCGAGTTGACAACAGGGCAGACAGTTTTGCTGGCGATCACGGTGGTGGGGGCCGCCATCGGCACGCCGGGCACGCCTGGGGTGGGCATTGTCGTGCTGGGCGGCACGCTGGCCAAGCTTGGCGTGCCGCCGGAAAGCATCGGGTTGATCCTGAGCGTCGACCGTTTTCTTGATATGTGCCGCACGGTCATCAACGTGTCGGGTGACCTGACGGCCTGCGTGGTGATGGACCGCATTCTGCCGCCCACACGCGAGATGACGGCGGATTAAAAGCGGCGGCGATAGCCCGGCGTCGTCATGTGTTGCTGCCATGACGGGCGCGGGCGCTGCTGGCCGCGCGATCCGTAAAAACGGTCGATCAGGCGGTCGGCGCCAAAGCCAAGACCGCCCCCTGCCAGCACACCCAGCACCGCCCACAAGACAACCATGCCCCATTTCGCAGGCTGGGTATCAAAGCCGCCCGCATAATTGGCGCTGTAGAGCGCGCGCGCATCATGCAGGATTTCTTTCTTGAGCTGGTCGGCGTCGCCTTCCTTGCGGTCAAGCGACACGGCGATGTATTCAAGGATTTTCTTGTGCAATGCGGGCAGGCCGCTTTGCGCCGCCGCCATGCCGCTGTCGATGCGGTTGACGTCGGTGCTGATCTTGACCGCATAGGATAGCGCCGCTTCGGCCAGCTGAAAGCTTTGCGGGCCCGCATCGCTGCTGCTGTTGGTGCGGTAGCGGTCGCTGCGCGCACGCGGGGCGGCAGCGGTCCATTGCGGGGTGGCGCGGCCAAGCTTGGCATGCGCATCCCAGATGCCGGGTGTCAGCGTGACATAGGTCGACCCCGTCGCCCACGTGTTGGTAAGGCGCATATAGTCGGCCTGTGTCAGTTCTTTGTAATCGGGCATGCGGCGGCGGCTTTCGCGCATCGCCCATTCGTTTTCGGCGTTGGTCTGCCATGCCAGAATCAATTGTTCGTTGATATCAAGGCTCGGGTGCTTGCGCATGAAATCTTGCAGCAAGGTTGCCGCGCGCACACCCTGTGCGCGGTCGTACGTATAGGTATGGATGGTATAATCATAGACCTGGCGCGATTTCGTCACCATCGTGCAGCTGCGGCTCTCGCCGCTGCCGCTGCATTCTTCCTCGGTATAATATTCGGTGCGGTAAACGTCGTCATGGTCTTCGTCCCATGCTTTGTCGAGTGCGGTGATCGCGGGTTGCAGATCGCGTGCCGCCGCTGTCATCGGTGCGATGCTTTCACGCGCCTTGCGCGCCAGCTCGGGCATGCGCGCGGCATATTCAGTGAGCTGCGTATGGATGCGAAACGCGCGGTCGGTTTTATATTCCAGTTCGCGCGCGAAGTGGTTATGCGCAGGCCCCCATGTGTTGTAGGAAATGTTGTTGGCCTCAAACACCTGCATCAGCGCGTCGTTGACGCTTGAGTAATAGCGCGTCAGCGGCGGAATGGTCTTGCCGCCGATGCGCTCGACGTAAAGCTCGGTCTGGCTAATCTCGGAAAAGGCCAGCGGGATCTGCCCCTGCTTGGCGCTTTCGTGGTTGAAGCTCGACATGCCAAAGATGCCGCCCAGCGCGACGGCGCCGATGGCGACCTCGATCGGCGTTTCAAGGATCAGGCGTTTGGCGCGCTCTTTATAAGGATAGTGACGGATGGCGCTGACGGCGTTGAAAACTTTTTGTAGCATATGAATCGGTCCTTGCAGATGATGCTCTGTTATATCCTGTTTTTCCATATTACGCAAATAGGATTATAAGCTGTTATTTATCAATGCCTTATATCTGCATCCCGTGCATAAAAATAGACATATTCCATATAAATGCTATACTGGGCCAATCCTTATTCCTGCTGTCAGGGGCCGCCTGCATGTCTGACCATCTGCCATTCAACGTTTTCGCCGGTAAAAGCTGGCAGGATAAAGTCATCGATGCCGATGCGCTGTGGGCGCAGATCAGCGCCGCACTGGCCGCGCAAGGGCGCGACCTGCCCGAAACGCCGCGCCGCCCCGACGTGCGCCTGATCGTGCAAAACATTGGCGACAGCGACGTGACCTTCAAAAACCCCGGCGACCATTCCGGCGGCAAGCACGAGGTCATCCCCGCCGACGGCGACAAGCGTGCTGCCATGATCATGGTCAAGGGCGCGACGCTGGGCGAACAACAGGACAACGCGCGTATTCTCTTTGAGCGCTATAATCTTGGTGTCGACGGCCTCTCCCCCGCTTTCGTGCGCGACCTGTCGTCTGGCGCGCTGGCGCAACTGGTGGACGAAGCCTATGGCCCGGCGCCTTTTGCCGATCAGGCCGCCAAGCTGGCCGATGTCGCATGGCAGGACAGCGCCGGCCTTGCGCCGCAGACCATCACGCTGGTCAAAGGCAATGCCGCCGCTTTCGGCGCGCGTGCCGCCACAAAGGAAAAAGTCTTTCTGGCGCAATTCCACATCTACGTGAAGGGCAGCGCCACCACGCCCGAGCTGATCGAGGGCGGCAGCATCGCCATCGCGGTCTCGTCGGATTGGCAGACGGGGGCCACGACCACCCGCCCGATCGCGCCGTCGGTGGCGCGTAGCTATTACGGCAGCCATTTCGACGCCATCCCCGTCGCAAGCGTGCATCCCGACGGCATGGTCAGGGACCTGCGAATCAGTGGACCGGCCTCACCCGCCACCCGTCACAAGCCCGCAGCGCCCTGACGCGGCAGGGAACCCGTTTTCATGTCCGTGCGTTGGCCTGTATGACTGCATCTCGTTATTTACAGGAGACCAACCATGCGCACACTTATCATGCTTTTGATCGGCGTACCCCTGCCAATCATTTTGATTTACTGGCTTTTCTTCTAAGATTTTTTGTCCGCCAGGGCAGAAAGAAAAAGCGGCTTTCGGTATGAAAGCCGCTTTTTCTTGCCTGCGGGTACGGGGGCGGGCATCATTCCCTCATGACACCGCAAGTGCACGCAACAGACAAAACGCCATCGCCCTTCGCCCGCGCGCAAGCTGCGTTCAGGGACGGCAAACTGCCCCAGGCGGCTGCATTGTACCGCGCCGCCGTCACGCAAGACCCCGCCCATTTCGCCGCATGGATGAACCTTGGCACCTGCCTGCGCCGCATGGGCCAGCTTGACGCCGCCATCATCGCGGGCACGCGCGCACGCGCATTGCAACCCGACAACACGGGCTGCCTGACCAATCTTGGCAACGCACTGGTCGACGCCAGCCGCATCGACGAGGCACTGGCCCTGCACCGCCGCGCCCTTGAACTGGCACCCGACGATCTGCTGGTGCAACGCAATCTGGCCGTCTGCCTGCGCGAGGCCGGACAATTCGACGAAGCCCATGCGCGCTTCACCGCGCTGGCCGCGCATTTCCCCGACGAAATCAACCTGCCGTGGGAGCAAGCGCTGTGCCTGCTCTATCAGGCCGACTACGCACGCGGCTGGCCCGCGTTCGAGGCGCGCTGGAAGCTGCCCGCGATGACCGCGCGCTGGCCGCACATCACGCGCTGGCAGGGCGAGGATCTTGCAGGCAAAAAAATCCTTCTGACCGAAGAACAGGGTTTTGGCGATACGCTGCTGTGCAGCCGCTATCTGCCCGCGCTGATCGCGCAGGCCGGCACGGAGGGCGGCGTCACGCTGGCCTGCAAGAAACCGCTGCACCATTTACTGTCCGCCATCGACGGTCTTGCGCTGACCACCATCGAAGATGCCGAAAAAACCGCAAGCGTCACCGGCGCCTATGATTATCAGGCCGCGATGATGAGCCTGCCCGGCATCTTCAGGACCGATCTTGGCAATATTCCGCCGCCCGCACCGCTGCGCGGCGACGTTGTGTTGCCGCCACAGGTGGCGCAGGCCTTGCAAGCAGGCAAGGGCCGCATGAAGGTCGGCATCATCTGGTCTGGCAGCGTCACCTTCGCCAACAACCGCAAGCGCAGCGTGACGGCGGAGCGGTTCATGCCGCTGGCAGGCATTGAAGGTGTAGAGCTCTACAGCCTGCAAAAAGGCCCGCGCGAACATGACCTGCGCCCCGTCGGCGGCAGTGCCGTCATTCATGAACTCGGCCCGCATTTCGAAGATTTCGCGCAAACCGCGGCCGCATTGCGCCAGCTTGACCTTGTCATCATGACCGACAGCGCCGTCGCGCATCTGGCGGGCAGTCTTGGCGTGCCGGTATGGAACCTGCTGCACGACCGCCCCTATTGGCTGTATCTCGACGCACGTGCGGATTGCCCGTGGTATGCGTCGATGACGCTCTACCGCCAGCCAACACCCGGCGACTGGGACAGCGTCTTCGCGCAGGTCGCGGATGATTTACGGCAACTGGCCGCGCGCGCATAAGGCGCATCATCTTGCCCCGATCTTGCCATTGACAGGAATAAATAAACAATGCCAAGATGTTGGCGGATGTGGATAACTCTGCATCCGGGGGAGACACCTTTTGACCGGCCATTGGGGGCCGCAGTTTCGTCAAAACGGTGAATATTTTGGGGAGTATCCGCACAATGACCGTTGCCACACCGGCACGCACGTCTACGCCTGTATCTGCCGCACAGGCTTCCGTTTCAACCGCCACCGCACCCAACGACCGCGACGCCATCGTCGTCAATCAGGGTGCCGATCTGCAAAAGAAATTCAAATACCACCACGGCAACCTGCGCGACGCACTGTTGCGCGCGGCCCGTGACCTGCTGGAAAGCGATGGTGTTGATGGCCTGTCGTTGCGCGCGCTGGCAAAAGCCACCGGCGTCACGCAAGCCGCACCCTACAGCCACTTCCGTGACAAGGACGATCTGCTTGCCGCCATCGCCGAGGAAGGCTTTCAGCGCCTTGCCCTGCAAATGGCCGAAGACGCCACGGGTGCAAGTTCCACCCGCCAGCGTCTTGAGCGCCTGATGGTCAGCTACATCCGCTTTGCGCAGACCAACAAAGCGCTGTTCCAGATCATGTTCGGCCGCGAGCTGGCCGACCTCAAGCGCTATCCAACGCTTGCCATGACCGCAGGCAAAAGCTATGCCCTGATGTCGACCGCGCTGGCCAACCGCCTGAAAGACGGTGTCGACGCACGCTTCATGACGGTGACGTTGTGGAGCCTGTGCCACGGCCTGACCACGCTGATCATCGAGCAAAAGCTCGACCCGAAAAGCTTTGGCACCGAAAGCATCGAGGATTTCGTCACCCGCACCGTCGGCATCTTCCAGCCGCACATCGCGTAAGACGGCATCGCATAAAAAAAGCCCCTCCGTTTTCGAGGGGCTTTTTTTATTGGCTGAACGATCACGCAAACCTATCCAGCACCTTCTGCACTTTACGCGCATAAGATGTGCCGAACAGGCGCGTATGCACCAGCAGCGGATAGATGCCGTAGATCGGCGCGCGTACGTCCTCAAACCCCGGCGCGATGGGGCGCAGGTCGTTATAACGCATAAAGAAGCTTTCGTTCAGCGTGCCGAACAGACGGATAAAAGCCAGCTCCACTTCCGGATCGGCGTAGTAGATCGCGGGATCAACAAAGGCCGCCACGCGTCCGCGCGCAAACAAAATATTGCCGCCCCAGATATCGCCGTGGATCAGTGCGGGTGCTTGTGGCTTGGTGATATACCCCTTGAGCTTGCCGGCAAGCTTTTCGATCTGCGCCATCATCTTTTTATCGATCTTGCCTTCATCAAGCGCAGCGCGCCCCATGTGCAGCAGGCGGTGTTCGGCAAAGAAAGATACCCAGTCTTTTGATTGCGGATTAGGCTGCGGCAGGGAGCCGATCAGCGTGTCGCGCTCAAACCCGTAGCTATCGCCGCCGATGCTGTGCAGTGCCGCCAGCACTTCTGCGGCGTGGCGATGGGCGCGATCGTCGGCGCTGTAGTCGGTCGCAACGTATTCCATCAGGATGACGTGATCGTTGCTGTAATGCACGGTCGGCACGGGCAGGGTCGATTTGCTGCGCAGATAGCGCAACATGAAAGCTTCAAGCTCAAGCCCGCGTGCCGCGACCTTGGCGACGATCGACGTGCCGCCTTCAAGCCCCAGACGGTAGATCTGCGCGTTGTTCGCCGCCGACAGCGGTGCTGCCGCCGCCAGGCGTCTGCCCAGCTGGTGTTCGATTTCCTGACGCAATTCTGCGGTAATCATCGTGTTCTCGTCCCTTGCGTCCGGCGTTGGCCCGCCGATACGTCTCTTGCCTTTTGGCGTCAAATTTGGAATCGTGGGCGGATTATGACACAACCCGTCCCGCCGACATCGCCTATTCTGGCACTAACGCCCGCCCGTGTCCAACGCTGTACCGATGGCGGCTGGCGCAATAGCGATTATGACGACGTCTATTTTCAGGTCGGCAAGGGCATCGATGAGTCGCACTTCGTTTTTTTGGAAAAGAACCGGCTGGAGGAGCGCATCACCGCGCTCTGGCAGGCAGCCGGCGCAGGGCAAGCCAACGGCACGCTGACCGTGGCCGAGCTTGGCTTTGGCACGGGGCTGAACATGCTGCTGGTCTGCCAGATGTGGCGGCGTATTGCCGAGGCGCATGCTGGCGTCGCGGCAGATCACCGCCCGCGCCTGTATCTGGCCAGCATCGAAAAGCACCCCATCGAAAAAACCGACATGGCCGAGCTGCATGCGGCCTTTGCTGACCTTGCGGATTTCAGCCGCCCGCTGATCGCGCAATACCCGCCGCTGGTGCGCGGCTTTCATACGTTACATATCGCGCACGACATCACGTTGCTGCTCTGCCTTGGCGATGTGACTGACATGTTGCCGCAACTCGACATCCGCGCCGACGCATGGTTTCTTGACGGCTTCACGCCATCGAAAAACCCCGCCATGTGGGAGAGTGCCCTCTATGCGCAGATTTTTGCGCGCACGGCGGCTGGCGGCACGCTCAGCACATTTTCGTCGGCAGGCCACGTGCGCCGCGCTCTCAAGGATACGGGGTTCGAAGTCAAAAAGGTCAAAGGTTACGGCATCAAATGGAGCATGACGGTCGCGCACAAAACCGATGCGCCGCAGGCCCGCGCGCCACTGCCGCGCGTTGCGGTGATCGGTGCCGGCATTGCGGGCGCCAGCGCCGCCTTTGCGCTGGCCGAGCGCGGCTGCACTGTCACGGTATATGAACGCCACGCTGCCGCAGCGGCAGAGGCCTCGGGCAATGCTGTCGGCATTATCTATCCCAAACTGACCGTCGATGCGGCACCGATGGGGCAGCTTTACAGCCATGCATTTTGCTATACGACCACACTGCTTAAACGCCTGAATGTTGTGTCCTGGAATATGTGCGGCGTCATCAAAACCGATGACAGTGAGCAGGCCCGCGCGCGCACGGACAAGCTGATGGCCAACCACGCCTATCCGCCCGATTTTGCCGACAGGCAGGACAGCGGCCTGTTCTTTGCAGGCGGCGGCACCATCAGCCCGCCGGATTTTGTGGCACGCCTGCTTGACCATCCGCGCATCCGTTGCGTCTACGGCCACGCCATGACGCCCGATACCGTGGAAAACGCGGATATCACCGTCATCGCCAGCGCCAACGCGACGATGGAACTGGCACAGGACCATGACCTGCCGCTGCGCCCCTTGCGCGGGCAGATCGTCAGCCTGCGCAGCAGCGCCGCATCGCAAGCACTGGCGCATGTCATCTGCCACGAAGGATACATCACGCCCGCCATCAACGGCGTGCATTACGCTGGCGCGACGTTTCAAAAAGAAGGACCACACGCGGGCGCGCCCGACCATCTTTCGCCCGCGCGCGCGCAGGATGATATCGCTATTGTCGATGCACTGATGACGCGTCTGCCCGACCTTGGCCTGAGCCATGCCGACATCATCACGGGTCGCGCTGCATACCGCGCCACCACGCCCGATAAACTGCCGATGGCAGGCCCGCTGGCGCAAAACCTCTATGTCATGGCGGGTTTTGGCGCACATGGACTGACGACCGCACCCCTGTGCGCCGCCGTGATTGCCAGCCTGATCTGCGGCGATCCGCTGCCCGTGCCAAAAAGTTTACTGGAACATTTGCTGCCCGCGCGCTTTGTGCGACGCGCGCAACGGCGCGCACCTACATAATGCGCATCGACGGCGGCAGGTCGCTGTCGCTGACCGGCGCGTATTGCGCGGTATAGTCATTGGGAAAGCGGAAATCCCACCATTCCTGCGGCAGGGGCCACAATTCGCGCCCGCTGTCCTGTGCCGCGCGCATCATCGCGTCATGCAGCAGTTTTCTGTTTGCCGCGATCTCGGCATCTTTATCCGCACCACGGCCAAACGATGCATAGTCGCGCGCAGCGGGGTTGATGCTTTTATCTTCGGTCAGGTAGTCAAACGGCGTGCCCATATCAAGCTCCTCGCCGTTCTCGCGCACCAGCACGACGTCGATCGCCATGCCGCGCGGGTGCCCGCCCTTTCCGGGGGGTGAGAACAGGCGCGGTTCTTCCAGCCACTGCGGATGTGCGCGCACGATGTCGCTGTCGATGATCTTTTGCTGTGCTTCAAGCGGGCGCAGGCAATCCTTGCATTCCAAAATCACCTTGGCCTCGCTCCAGACGATGTCGGCAGCCTTGAGGATGATGGGCGCAAGGGAGAAATGGCACAGCATCTTCGCATCGGGGCGATAGATCGCGGCCTTGAACATGTTGTCCTTGTGCGCGGCCTTGGCGTAGACGGTATCGACGCGCAAGGGCTTGCGCCCGACAAAATCGTCCAGTACCACCAGATCGCCCGCGGTAATGGTCTTCATACTTTTTTCTCCTGCTCGGCGGCATGGCGGATGGCGCTGAGCGTGGCGCCTGTGGTGAGCTGTTCGGGGTCCATGCAGATATGAATGACAGCAACGCGGCGGTCGCGCTGGGTGGCTTCAAGCGCTTCTTCAAGCGCTGTCGTGAACTGCCCCGTGGTTTGCACGCGCGCGCCGTAAGCGCCAAAGCTTTGCGCAAAGGCCGCGAAATCGGGGTTTTCCAGCGTGGTTGCGCTGACACGGCCCGGGTAGTGTTTTTCCTGGTGCATGCGGATGGTACCGTACATGCCGTTGTCAAAGACCAGCAAGATCGGCGTGGCGCCGTGTTGCTGGGCAGTTGCGATATCCTGCGCCGTCATCATGAAACCGCCGTCACCCATAAACCCGACCACCGGAACATCGGGATAGACCAGCGACGCCGCAATGGCCGATGGCACGCCATAGCCCATCGCGCCGGACGTTGGCGCCAGCAGGCGGTTGGGGCGCGCATAGCGCCAGAAGCGCTGCGCCCAGCCGCTGAAATTCCCCGCATCAGTCGTGATAACGGCGTCGCGCGGCAGGGAGGCGATCAGCATGTTCATGATGCCGTCAAGATCGGGCTCAAACCGCATCTCGCCGCGCGGTGTCGACCACTGCATATAACGCTCATGCAGGGCGCGGGTGCGGTCGTAAAAACGTGTGCAATCATCAAGCGTCATGTCTTTGAGTACGTGCGTGCAATCGCGCATACCGGCCTGCACGGCGACGTCTGCGGTGTAATTGCGGTTCAGCTCGTGCGCATCTGGATAGACATGCACAAGTTTTTGCTTCATGCGCGGCATGTCAAACAGTGTGTAGCCCTGCGTCATGATATCGCCGATGCGCGTGCCAAGCGCGATGACCAGGTCGCTGTCACGCACCGCCGCCAGCAATTGCGTATCAACCGTGGTGCCAAGCGCACCTGCGTAGCAGTCATGGGTATTGTCAAACAGGTCCTGACGGCGAAACGCCGTGATCACGGGCAGATGATGGCGTAATGCAAAACCTTCGACCGCCTTGATGGCATCGTCGTCCCAATCACTGCCACCCAGCAAAAGAACAGGTGCGCGCGCCTGCGCGATCATGTCTGGCAGGTATTGTGCCAGCGTTGGCGCATCATTCACCTGCGCGGGCGCGTTGGGCGTGATGTCGTGTGCCGGCGTCATGTCGGTCAGCACGTCTTCGGGCAGGGAGATCGCAACAGGCCCGCGCCGGCCATGTTCGGCCAGCGCCACCGCATCTGCAGTCAGCTGCGCCAGCGTTGCGGCGTCTTCAGCCTCGTAAACCGCCTTGGCGATGGGCGGGGCGAACATCTGGCGGTAGTCGATTTCCTGAAACGCCTCGCGCCCGCGGTCCGCGCGCGCAACCTGTCCGATCAGCAGTAAAAACGGCGTTGAATCCTGCTTGGCGGTATGCAGGCCGATGGATGCGTTGCAGGCACCGGGCCCGCGGGTGACAAAGCACACGCCGGTCTTGCCTGTCAATTTGCCGTAAGCCTCGGCCATGAAAGCAGCACCGCCTTCGTGACGGCAGGTGATGACGCGGATGCCGCTGTCGATCAGGGCGTCGAGCGCGGCCAGATAGCTTTCGCCCGGCACGCAAAAGACCGTATCGACCCCCGCCGCCTGCAATCCCGCGACCAATGCCTGACCGCCCGTGACCATTCCTGCCGATACTGCGTGCTGCGCCATGCGCCACCCCCTGATTTTGTGCGCTTAAGACTAGCACGCGCCCATGACTGCCGCTAGACTGGTCGGCGGGGAAGACGTGATGAAACAAACGGGGAAAACAGCAGGGCGCATCCTTGCGGCGGCAGGCCTGACGGCAGTGTTGCTGGCGCTGGCTGTACCTTCTGTCCATGCCGCACCACAGCAAGGGGACCCGCGCAAAAACCTGCGCATCGGCATGACGCAATACCCCTCGACCCTGCACCCCCTTTACGATGCCATGCTGGCCAAAAGCCTTGTCCTTGGCGCAACCCTGCGCCCGATGACGGCCTATACGCCAGACTGGCAGCCTGCCTGCATCCTTTGCACCGAATTGCCAAGTTACGCCAATGGCCGCGCCGAAAAAATCACCCTGCCAAACGGCAAGACAGGGATCAGGGCGCGCTATACCCTGAAAGACGATCTGTTCTGGGCGGATGGCACGCCGGTCACCAGCGATGATGTGCTGCTGGCCTATGACGTGGGCCGCCACCCGCAGGCCGGGGTGAGCAACCACACTTTTTATGCCGAAGACATCGTAGGCATCGACAAGCTCGACACCAAGAATTTTGCCATCACCTTTGCCAGACAGACATGCGAATTCGCCTCCATCGACGATGTCACGCCGCTGCCCGCGCATCTGGAACGTGACGTTTTTGAAAAAGACCCTGCAACCTACCAGAACCGCAGCCTGTATGTGACCGCGCCCACGACCAAGGGGCTGTGGATGGGCCCCTACCGCGTGGCAGGGGTTGAATCCGGCACCGCCCTGCAACTGGCGCGCAATGACAACTGGCACGGCACGCCACCCGCCTTTGACCATCTGACTTTCCGCGTCATCGAAAACACCAGCGCGATGGCGTCAAGCCTGCTGGCGGGGCAGATCGACTATATCGCGGGCGAGCTTGGCCTGCCGCTTGATCAGGCGATCGGCTTTGAAAAGCGCCTGCCGGCAGGGCAATTCAGCGTCACCTACAAACCGGGCCTGACGTATGAGCATATCGACCTGCCGACCGACAAGCCGCCGTTCAATGACATCCGCCTGCGTCAGGCGTTGATGTTCGCCATGAACCGCGACATCATCAGCCAGAAGATTTATGACGGCCGCCAGCCCGTGGCCAACGCGAACATCAGCCCACTGGATACTGTTTATAACCCCGACGTCAAAACTTATCCTTATGATCCCGCGCGCGCCGCGGCACTGTTTGACGACGCCGGATGGCATATGGGCCGCGACGGCCTGCGCCGCAACGACAAGGGCGAGGTTTTGCGCCTGACGCTGTCGACCACGGCGGGCAACCTTTCGCGCGAGGTTGTGCAGCAAGTGATACAATCAGACTGGCGCAAGGCAGGCGTTGATGTCGTCATTAAAAACCAGCCGCCGCGCGTGCTGTTCGGCGAAACCCTGCGCAAGCGGCTGTTTGACGGCGGCGTGATGTATGCCTGGATGGCAAGCCCCCGCAACATTCCCAAGACCACGCTGCATTCATCGATGATACCCACCGCCGATAACGGCTATGCGGGGCAAAACAGCATTGCCTATAACAGCACCGATGCCGACAAGACCATCGACGATCTGTCTGTCGTCTGCGACGCCAAGGCCAACCGCGCACTGTGGAACCATCTGCAGGACCTGTATGCACGCGACCTGCCTGCCTTGCCGCTATTTTTCCGCGCCGAGGGATATTTTATACCGTCGTGGCTGAGCGGCATCACGCCGACCGGCCACATGCACCCCAGCACGTTGCGCGTTGAGTACTGGCGCATCACACCTGATAAGGAACAGCAATGACCGGCATCTTCACCAAGGATTTCTGGCGGCCCAGCCACCTGCGCACAACGTGGGAATACAAGACCATTGCCTTTCTGATGCGCATGGCGGTCGCATTTCTGGTCCTCGGCTACCTTGCCGTCACCAGTGTTTTCGTGTGGCCGTGGATGCAGGCCACCTACGCGCGCAGCCAGTCGCCGCAACATTTTGAGGCCCTGATCGAACAAGCCATCAAGACCGATGATTTCAACTGGCCTTACCGGTGGATCAAGGCGCAACCCAGCCAGCGCATGCCGCTTTACGCACAGACGGTGGAAACGCATATCGGCGACATTCCGCCGCTGTTCCTCAGCGTGCTGGTGCAGGCCAGCCGCCAGACTGCGGACGAGGAAAAAACGCATTTCTGGCTGATGTATACCCAATACCGCATGCGCTTTGATCTGATCCGTTGCGGCCAGCCGGACCTGATCGAACGCTATGGCAAGATGCAATCGGTTATCACGATGCTGCAAGACCAGCCAGACGAACTCGACGCGATACGCCAGAACCCCAAGGCAACCGCAGCGCTGTTGCAACAGGTGCTGGACTACGACGCCACGCATCCCGCGCGCAATACCCCTACGCTGCTCTGCAAGAGCA
>JAEXMB010000086.1 GCA_023444705.1 Pseudomonadota bacterium
ACGGCGGGCAGGGACAGGGCCACGGTTTCAAGGCCGCCGTCGATTTCACGCGTGACCTGAATGCCGCCATCGGTTTTTTCGAGTTTCGAGGCAAAGGTCGCCTGACCCACGCCCATCAGTGCCGCCAGCATCTGGCCGGTCTGGTTGTTGTCGCCGTCGATGGACTGCTTGCCCATGATGACGAGCTGGGGGGCTTCCTTGTCCACGATCGCCTTGAGCGTCTTGGCGACGGCCAGCGGCTCGGGCGCCGTGTCGCTGGTGACAAGGATGGCGCGGTCCGCCCCCATCGCCAGCGCGGTGCGCAGGGTTTCCTGCGACTGTGCCGGACCGATGGAGACGACCACGATTTCGCTGGCGACACCCTTTTCCTTCAGGCGCACGGCTTCTTCGACCGCGATTTCGCAGAAGGGGTTCATCGACATTTTGACGTTGGCGAGTTCAACGCCGCTCTGGTCCGCCTTGACGCGGACCTTGACGTTGAAATCGACAACCCGTTTGACGGCGACGAGGATTTTCATGGGTGTAGCCTTTGTTATGAGAAGTGATGGTTATTGGGCGGGTGCTTTGTCGGCATCTGCCGCAACCTGCATTTTGACGATCGTATCGGCGACCATCGGCGGCTCGCCCACGGCGATGTTGTCGACGAATTCCATGCCCGAGGTGACGCGGCCCCAGACGGTGTACTGGTTGTTCAGGAAGAAACCGTTATCGAACATGATGAAGAACTGGCTGTCGCCCGAGTTCGGGTCGGACGAGCGCGCCATGCCCACGATGCCGCGCGTGAACGGCTCGCTGCTGAATTCGGCGGGGATCTTCTGTCCGGAACCGCCCGTGCCGGTACCTGCGGGGTCGCCGCCCTGCGCCATAAAGCCCGGAATGACGCGGTGGAATTTCAGGCCGTTGTAAAAGCCCTGACGGGTCAGCTCCTTGATGCGCGCCACATGCTTGGGGGCAAGGTTGGGCAGCATTTCAATGACAACGCGGCCGTCCTTGAGGTCAAGGTAGAGGGTGTTTTCGGGGTCGGCGACGGCAGGCGTGGTCGCCTGCGCGACACCGGCCAGAAGCATCAGTGCAAAGGTAGCAGCGAGGAAAATTTTGCTCATCTTTTTCATGGGTTTTTCCGTTCAGTTAAACTGAAGTTGAAGGTTAGGAAGCGGTTGCAAGCGTGAAGCTGACGATTTCATCGGGCGTGCGCGGCGGCTCGCCCTTGGCGATGTTGTCGACATGCTCCATACCGTCGATGACTTGGCCCCAGACGGTGTACTGGCCGTCAAGGTGCGGGGTCTCGCCAAAGGTGATGAAGAACTGGCTGTCGGCACTGTCGGGGTTCATCGCGCGTGCCGCACCCACCGTGCCGCGCACGAAGGGGGTGTCGGTGAATTCGGCCTTGATCTTCTGGCCGGTGCCGCCGTAACCCGTGCCATCGGGGCAGCCGGTCTGGGCCATGAAGCCGGGGATGACGCGATGGAATTTCAGGCCATTGTAGAAACCCTCGCCGATCAGCTCCTTGACGCGGGCGACGTGGGCGGGGGCGATGTCGGGGCGCAGCTCGATAGTGACGCGGCCGTCTTTCAGCTCCAGATAGGCGAGTTCTTTTTGGTCGGACATAATTACGAAAACTCCTGCGGTGATTGGTCTTGGCACTATAGCCGATCGCGCGCCAAGCGCAAATTGGACAAATTGGACAAACACGATAAATAAGCGCATGATCGGGCAGGGAATAATGGTCCGTGCGCGGGCTATAAACATAAAAACGGGGTCTTCATGGCTTTCATCGTCAGCCTCCTGATGTTGCTGCTCAATATTTACCTCTGGCTGATCATCTTCACCGTGATCGTCAGCTGGCTGGTGGCGTTTGATGTGCTGAATATGCGCAACCGCTGGGTCTATAAACTGTGCGAAATTCTCAACCGCCTGACCAATCCCGTGGTGCAGCGCGTGCGCCGCTATGTGCCACCGCTCGGCGGCATCGACATCACGCCGATGGTCATCATCTTTGGCATCTATCTGCTGCAAAGCCTGCTGTTGATGTTGCTGTGATCATGAAGGGCGGTGCGGCGATGACGGCAGTGCAACAAACAGTGGCGCAGAAGATTGACGGGCGCAAGCTTGCGCGTGAATTGCGCGCGCGCCTTAAACATCATGTGCAGGTGCTGGTCGAGGATCACAAAATCCTCCCTGCGCTGGCGGTTGTGCTGGTCGGCGACGATCCGGCCAGTCATATCTATGTGGCCAACAAGCAAAAAGCCGCCGAGAAAACCGGCATCCGCAGCATCGTGCATAAATTACCGCGCGAGACCTCGCAGGACGAACTGCTCAAGCTCATCAAAAAGCTTAACGACGATAAAAAGATCAACGGCATTCTGGTGCAGTTGCCGCTGCCCAGGCAGATCGATACCGCAACCATCCTGCGCGCGATCTCGCCCGCCAAGGATGTCGATGGCCTGACGGTTGAAAACGCGGGTCGTCTGGCCAGCGGGCTGAACGGGTTGTTTCCCTGCACGCCGCTTGGCTGTCTGGCGCTGATCCGCACTGTGCGCCCGCACCTGTCGGGGTTGCATGCAGTTGTGGTCGGTCGCTCCAACCTTGTGGGCAAGCCGATGGCGCAATTGCTGTTGCGCGAGAATTGCACGGTGACGGTGGTGCATTCGCGCACGCCGCAACTGGCTACGCTGACAAAGATGGCCGACATCGTGGTCGTGGCAGCGGGTAAGCAAGGCCTTATCAAAGCCGACGCCATCAAGCCGGGTGCCGTGGTGATCGACGTGGGCATCAACCGCATGCCCGATGGCACCTTGACCGGCGATGTCGATTTTGGTGCTGTAAGCAGCGTTGCCGGCGCAATCACGCCCGTGCCGGGCGGAGTAGGGCCGATGACTATCGCCTATCTGCTGGCCAATACAGTTGCCGCCGCCTGCCGCCAGAACGAACTAACCTGCCCTGATCTTAAAAACTGATCTCAGCCAAATGATTTTTTCAGCAACTTGGCGATGCCGCGCAGCTGATGCTGTTCGGCTGTGTCGACGAGCGTGGCGAGATTGTCGGGGCGTTTGGAAAACGCGGCGACGAGCGTTTTGGCGCTGGAGGTGCGCGACATGACGCGGATATGCGTGTCGCGCATGCGCAACGCCTTTTCGAGCGTGGCACGGTCGCGCGCTTCATTGTTGCGATCAAGCCCGTTTTTCTTGAGAACCTGATAGGCGGATTCATCAAGCGCGCTGTATTGCGCGTCCTTGCCACCAAAGGCGCGTCCTGCGAGTACGTTGAAAGCAAGCGCGAGCTTGGGCAAGACGGAAAGCCTGTTTTTCACGTTCCCGCCCCATTCATCCATGACCTGGCCAAGTGCGAGAAGATCGTCGAGTGCGGAAACGGCGGGCATGATTGATCCTCGGAATAAATTCAAATATCCCATATATTACATAATGCAGAAATTGAATTCAATCACAAAAGAATCATTAAAAACAGAAGCTTGTCTTCTGTTTAAGCGAGGACTGCCGCTTTGAGGTCGTCGCGCAGTTTGGTGAACTCCGCGCTTTTCAGCGTTGTCACCTGCATGGTCGACAACTCGCTTTCCCAGATGGGCGCGCCCCAGCGCGGGTCGTTTTTGTAGCGGGGGATCAGGTGGTAGTGCAGGTGGGGGATGACGTTGCCGAGCGTGGCATAGTTCATCAGGTCCGGCTGCACCGTGGCATGGATGGCCTGTGCCGCACGGCGCAGGTCGGCGCTGAAGGCCTCGTGTTCGGCCTGCGTGAGGTGTTCAAGGCCCGTCACGTGACGGTCGTTGAAGATCATCACGCAATAACCGCGATAGGTCTGGTTGCGCACAAGATAGAGCGTGCTGACGCCAAGATCGGCGACCTTGTCGTGATATTCGTTGTTGTCCGCGCGCGGGGCGCAGACGGGGCAATTTTCGCCCCGGATCAGCGCGTCCCATTTTTCTGCCGGTTGTGCTGACATCTGCCGCGCTCCTTACTGGCCCTGCGCGACGGTATAGGCACGCGTGCCGCCGAAGCTGTAGAGATGCTCGGTCTTGATGAAATCAATGCCTGCCTCGCTGATGGAGTGCAGCAGTTGCAGGATTTGCGCGGTGGTGACGTCGGCACCGTCGTTGGCGGCGGTAAAGCGGCAGCGCCAGTGGTCGCTGTCCTCGGCAATTGCGGGGGCGTCGGGCCAGACCAGCAGGCCGCGGCTGTCGATGCTCGACAGTTTCAGGCTGTTGCTGAGCGAAGCCAGCTGGCTGGCCAGCGTGGCAACAGCGCCCTGATCGCGCCAGTGGACGAAGACGTCAACGCCCTGCAGTTTTTTATCGCCGCGCGGCGGCAGGTTGATGGCGGGCATCTTGGGGCGCGCGTTCTCGCCGCTGTTGGCTTGAACCGCGCGCAGGGTGCGCGGCTCCTGCCCCAGACGTTCGATCACTGCATCGGTGAATTCCTTGGTATTGGCGCGCTGGCTTGACACCATCGGTGCGTAAACGTCACCGGTATGCACGCCGTCTTCGATGGTTTTCAGCCAGGCGTTCTGGATTTTCACCGCGACGTCGCTCTGGCCAAGATGCTGGAGCATCATGACGGCGGCATTGAGCAACCCCGACGGGTTGGCGATACCCTGACCCGCGATGTCGGGGGCGGAGCCGTGGATCGCTTCGAACATCGCGCCGCCCTTGCCGATGTTGCTCGAGCCGCACAGGCCGACCGAACCCGATACTTCCGCCGCAATGTCCGACAGGATGTCGCCATAAAGGTTTTCGGTGACGATGACATCAAACAGGTGCGGGGCAGCGGCGATCTTGGCGGCGCCGATGTCGACGATCATGTGGCTGTTTTCGATCTCGGGATATTCCTTGGCGATGCGGTCGAAGGTCTTGTGGAACAGGCCGTCGGTCATCTTCATGATGTTGTCTTTGGAAATGCAGGTGACCTTCTTGCGGTTCTGCGTGCGCGCGTATTCAAACGCATAACGGATGATGCGCTCCGACCCCGTGGCCGAAATCAGCTTGAGGCACTGCATGACGTTGTCGGTCTGCTGGTGTTCGATACCGGCGTACAAATCCTCCTCGTTCTCGCGCACGATGACCATATCCATGACGGGCTGGGTGGTGCGCACGAAGGGATGGTAAGACACGCAGGGGCGGATGTTGGCGAACAGGCCCATCGATTTGCGCACGGTGACGTTGAGGCTTTTAAAGCCGCCGCCCTGCGGGGTGGTGATGGGGGCCTTGAAGAAGCACTTGGTGCGGTTGATGCTGTCCCATGCGCTGTCTTCGATGCCCGATGGAATGCCGCGCTTGTAGACTTTCTCGCCGATCTCGATTTCTTCGATGTCGAGCTGTGCGCCCGCCTTGTCGAGGATGTGCAGGACGGCGTCCATGATCTCGGGGCCGATGCCGTCGCCGCGGGCGATGGTGATGGGGGCTTTTTTATGTGCGGTCATGGCTCAGTTGTCCTCGTCAATGTAAAGGGTGTTGCCGGTGAAATAGCGCAGGATGACGTAGCCGATGACGGCGGACAGGGTCGACCCCGTCAGCACGCCAAGGCGTACCTCGTTGTTCAGGAAGGGATCGCTATAGGCCAGCGACCCGATGAAAAGGCTCATGGTGAAGCCGATGCCGCACAACAGCGCCAGACCGTAAATATGGCGCCAGTTGGCGTTGTTGGGCATGCGCGACACGCCGGCCTTTACGGCCAGCCAGACGGTGGCAAAGATGCCAAGCTGCTTGCCTGCGAACAGGCCCGCCGCGATACCGAGCGGAATGGGGTCGAGCAGGTTTTGCAGCGACAGGCCAGAGAGGCTGACGCCCGCATTGGCAAAGGCGAAAACGGGCATGATCATAAAGGCGACCCACGGATGCAGTTTATGCACCATGCTGTCGAGCATGCTTTCGCCATGCTCATCGGTGTTGTGCAGGGGGATGAACATGGCGGTAACGACGCCGGCCAGTGTTGCATGCACGCCGCTTTCCAGCACCGCCAGCCATAACGCAACCCCCGCCAGCACATAGGCAGCGGGGCTTTTGATCTTGAAGCGGTTAAGCACGAACAGCACTGTGATGAATGCCGCCGCCAGCGCCAGCGCGGGCAGGGACAGATTGGCCGTATAAAACAGGGCGATGATGATGACGGCGCCCAGATCGTCCAGCACCGCGATCGCCATCAGCAGAACCTTGAGCGAGGCCGGCACGCGGTCGCCCAGCAGCGCGAGGATGCCAAGCGCAAAGGCGATGTCGGTGGCCGAAGGAATGGCCCAGCCGTTGACCAGTTCGGGATGATGGCTTTTGACGAGAAAATAGAAAATCGCGGCGGGCAGAACCATACCGCCCACAGCCGCGATGGCGGGCAGGATCGCCTGATCGCGCGAGGACAGATGGCCCTGCAGCATTTCCTTTTTGATCTCCATGCCGACCATGAAGAAGAAGATCGCCATCAGGCCGTCGTTGATCCAGTGGTGCAGGGTTTTTGACAGCGCCGCGTCGCCGAATGAAACGCTGACGGTGGTATGCAACAGGCTGTCATAGAAATGCGACAGGCCACTGTTTGACATAACCATAGAAAGAGCAGCGGCAAAGACCAGAACCACGCCGCCCGCTGCACTGGTGCGGAAGAACTGCATCAGGGAAGCACTGAATTTTTTGTAGGAAAACGGCGTCATGGTAAATCTGCTGGCCTTTGCAAGAGCGTATGACATATGATCGGTTCACCATTTCAGGTGCCGGAACCATCGGGCATGGCGGGAATTATACAGGCGCAAAAGCCCCGCTGCCAACAGCTTTCGGTGCGTTTTCCACTTTAACCGAACGGGTTTCTTGCCAATGCTGCCACAGGAAATTATCCGGAAAAAACGCGACGGCCAGCAACTGTCCGCCGACGAGATCGCGGCCTTTGCGCGCGGCGTGGCCGATGGCCATGTCAGCGAGGGGCAGGTGGGCGCGTTCTGCATGGCCGTGCTGCTGCAAAAGATGACCGCGGATGAGCGCGTGGCGCTGACGCTGGCGATGGCGCGTTCGGGCACGGTGCTGGACTGGAGCGGGGAAAATCTCGACGGTCCTGTTCTTGATAAACACTCGACCGGCGGCGTGGGCGACAAGGTTTCGCTGATGCTGGCACCGATGATCGCGGCCTGCGGCGGCTATGTGCCGATGATTTCGGGACGCGGCCTTGGCCATACCGGCGGCACGCTCGATAAAATGGACGCGATCAAGGGCTACGTATCGCAACCTTCGCGCGAGGATTTCCGCAAGGTCACGCGCGAGGTCGGTTGCGCCATCATCGGCGCCACGCCCGACTTGGCACCTGCCGACCGCATCATGTACAGCGTGCGCGACGTGACCGCGACGGTTGAATCGCTCGACCTTATCACCGCGTCGATCCTGTCGAAAAAACTGGCGGCGGGGCTGGGCGGTCTGGTGATGGACGTGAAATTCGGCAACGGCGCCTTCATGCGCGAGGTCGCCGATGCCGAAAAACTGGCGCAGACCATCGCCACCGTGGCGGCCAATGCGGGCCTGCCGACGGTCGCGCTGATGACCGACATGAACAGCGTGCTGGGCACCACGGCGGGCAATGCTGTGGAGGTGCGCGAGGCCGTTGATTTCCTCACCGGTGCCGCGCGTGAGCCGCGTCTGCTTGAAGTCACTTTGGCGCTCTGCGCGGAACTGCTGGTGATCGGCAAGCTGGCTACAAACGAGACCGAAGCGCGCCAGAAACTGCAAGCCGTGCTTGATAACGGCAAAGCGGCCGAGTATTTCGCGCGCATGGTCGCAGCGCTTGGCGGGCCCAAGGATATTTTGGAGCGTCCCGACGCGTCGCTGGCCGCGGCACCCGTCGTGCGCGACGTTTTCCCCGCGCGCGCCGGCTTCATCGCCGGCATGGATACCTATGCGATCGGCATGGGCATTGTCGCGATGGGCGGCGGGCGCAGCGTGCCGTCGGACAAGATCGACCATGCCGTCGGTCTGAGCGCGATGGCGCAGGTGGGCGGCGAGGTGAATACCTCGACCCATGCCATCTGCCGCCTGCATGCGCGCGATGAAAACAGCTGGGAGGAGATGGCGGCGCGCCTGCGCAGTGCTGTCACCGTCGTTGATGCGCCGATGCCGTCGGAAGGCTGCTGTCCGCTGATTTTAAAAAGGGTGACCCCATGAGTGTATTGAACAAGGAAAAACTGGCGCAACTGAGCTGGCTGGCCGTGACCGCGCGCGAGCAGGCCTATGCGCCCTATTCGAACCATCCTGTCGGCGTGGCCCTGCTGGCGGGCAGTGGTGCTGTATACACAGGCGCGAATTGCGAATTCGCCAATTTCGATTCCACCTGCGCTGAAAACACCGCGATTGCCGCGATGGCCTCGGCGGGGGAGCGCTATATCGACGCCATCGTCGTGGTCGGCCCGCAGCACGGTGCGGGTATTTGCATGCCCTGCGGGCGTTGCCGCCAGCGCATCAAGGAATTTGCCGACGCCAAGACGCGCATCTATGCGCTCAAGCCCGACGGCAAGCCCGGCAAGACGCTGACGATGGACCAGCTGCTGCCCTATGCCTTCGGCCCGCAGGACCTCGCAGTACTTGGCGTTGGCCCCAAGGCAAAAGCACCGCGCAAGACAGCCAGCAAAAAGAAGAAATAAGACCAGCACTCCTGCGTCTTTAGAAAGCCGTTTCATGACCGCCCCGCAAGACCCCCTGCACCCCGCGCACGACCACAAGCGGCGCGGGACGTTGGCCATTATGCTGACGGTGTTCGGTTATGCGTGTTTTAACATTGGCGATGCGGCGGTCAAACTGCTGGCGGTCAAATTCGCGGCACCGCAGATCATGGTCGTTAACGGCCTGATGGTGGCCAGCTGCATGCTGGCCTATGGCGCCATCCGTCAGGGGCGCGCGGCGTTTCGCATCCGCAATCCCAAATGGGTCGCCATGCGCGCGGTCTTTGCCGTGGGCACGGGTCTTGCCAACGTGCTGGCGCTGCCGCATGTCAGCTTGACGGTGTTTTATACGCTGGTGTTTACCTCGCCGTTCTGGGTGGCGATCCTGTCGGCGTTGTTCCTTGGTGAAAAACTTGAAACGCGCCGTCTTGCCGTCATCCTGTCCGGCTTTGCGGTGATCGCGTGGATCTTGCGGCCGGGCAGCGACATCTTCAACATCTGGTCGTTTCTGGTGCTGGCCAGCGCGTTCATCTATTCATGCTCGATCGTGACCATGCGCTATCTGGGTACGCGCGAAAGCCGTGTGATGATTATTTCGACAGGGTCACTGCTTGGCGTTGCGGTGATGCTGCCCTTTGCCGTGCAGGGCTGGGTTGCCATCACGCTGGTCGACGCGCTGCAATTCGCAGCACTTGGCGTGACGGGTGCGGTCGGCGTAGCCTGTATCGCCTATGCCTTTCAGACAGCGCCGTCGGCGGCGGTGATCGCGCCGTTTCACTATACGCAGATGATCTGGGGCGCCATTTTGGGCTACCTGCTGTTCAGCGAGGTGCCGCAGGCGCAGACGATGATCGGCGCGGCTTTGCTGATCGGCGGGGGATTGCTGTTGATCTGGCTTGAGGCGCGCGCGCTCAGGGCTTTGCCGCAGGATCCGTCCCTGCCGTTTCGAGCTGGAGGATGGTTTTCACGGCTGCGCGCATATAGTCCCAGCCCGAAAGAACGGTGATCGCCGCCGCCAGCCACAAGCCGAGCTTGCCGATCATATAGGCGTGGGGGATCAGCGCGTTGCCGTATTCGCCCGCGATCAGAAAGCCGATAAAGAACATCTGCGCCGTCAGCTTCCATTTGCCGAGCAGGGAGACGGGAACGATGACGTTATAAAGCGCCATGAACTCGCGCACGCCTGAAATCAAAATCTCGCGCACATAGATGATGATGGCGGGAATGATCCAGATGCCGTCAAGGCGGTCAAACGCCAGCAACAGCATCAGCGCCACGCCGACGACGACCTTATCGCTGGAACTGTCGAGGAACTTGCCCAGCAGTGTTTCCGAGTTGGTGGCGCGCGCGATGCGGCCGTCAAAGAAATCCGACGCACCCGCCAGCGCGTAAAGCACCACGTTCGTCCATGCGGCCCAGGCGGTGTCGATGTAAAACAGCACGACCATGACAGGAATGACGCCAAGGCGGAAGAAGCACAGCAGGTTGGGGATGGTGTAGAGGTGCTTGGGCATGGCCATCGCGAATGCGCTCCGTCAAAAAGCTGTGTGTCAGGCGTCGCCGCCGTGGAAAAAGGCGTAGATTTTCTCGGCCACGGCGCGGCTGATGCCGTCCACCTTTTGTAAATCAGCGACCCCTGCCTCCGCAACTGCTTTCGCCGAGCCGAAATGCAGCAACAGCGCCTTTTTGCGCCGCGCGCCGATACCGGCGATTTCATCAAGCGGATTGGCGCTGATGGCGCGGCTGCGCTTGGCGCGGTGCGATGTTATGGCGAATCTGTGTGCTTCGTCGCGCAGGCGTTGCAAGAAGTACAAAACGGGGTCGTTGTGCGGTAACTGGAACGGTTCGCGCCCCGGAATATAGAACGTCTCGCGCCCCGCGTTTCTGTCGGGGCCTTTGGCAATGGCGACGACTGCGATGTCGGACAGCCCCATGTCGGCCATGATCTGTGCGACAGCGTTTAATTGCCCAAGACCGCCGTCGATCAGCAACAGGTCGGGGCGGTTGGCGCTGCTATACTCGTCAGGCACGGCGCTGGCCTTGGCGAGGGACTGAAAGCGCCGCCCCAGCATCTCGCGCATCATGGCAAAATCGTCACCGGCCTTGTCGGCGGGCATGTTGTAGCGGCGATAGGCATTTTTTTGAAAGCCTGCCGGCGTGGCCACGACCATCGCGCCGAGCGCATTGGTGCCTTGAATGTGGCTGTTGTCAAAAATCTCCACGCGTTCGGGCGCGGCTTCAAGGCCAAAGACCTCGCCCATGCGCTCGAACAGCTCGCTTTGCGTGCTTTCCTCGGCCATGCGGCGCGCCAGCGCGTCCTTGGCATTGCTCAGCGCCATGTCGAGCATATCCTTGCGCACGCCGCGCTGGGGTTGCACGACGCTGACCTTGTGTCCGGCCTTGAGCCTGAGCGCGTCTTCGATCACGCCCTTGGCGGTGACGTCGTGGTTGACGACGATTTCCCTGGGCACGGGCTTGTTGGTATAAAACTGCGCGATGAAGGCGGAGAGAATATCCGCAGGCGCCTCGTCGCGCTCGTGCCGCGGGAAGTAGGCGCGGTTGCCGTAGTTCTGGCCCGCGCGGAAGAAAAACACCTGAATGCAGCTCTGCCCGCTGTCCTGGTACAGCACATGGAAATCGGCACTGTCGATGCCGTCGGCGTTCAGGCGCTGGTGGGACTGGATTTGCGTCAGCGCCTTGATGCGGTCGCGGTAGGCGGTGGCGGTCTCGTAATCCATATCCTCGCTGGCCGCCTGCATTTCTTTGATGAATTCATCCTGTATGACGCGGCTTTTGCCCTGTAAAAACTGGCGCGCCATATCCACCTGCCGCGCGTATTGCTGTTGCGTGACTTTGTGGACGCAAGGGGCTGTGCAGCGCTTGATCTGGTATTGCAGGCACGGGCGTGTGCGCAGGGCAAAGACGTTGTCGCTGCAGTTTCTGAGCAAAAAGGCGCGTTGCAAAACGGCCAGCGTTTCGTTGACCGCAAGGCCCGAGGCAAAGGGGCCGAAGTATTCGCCCGGATCGTCCTTGGCGCCGCGGTGTTTGGCCACCAGCGGATAGTCGTGCGCACTGATGCGGATATAAGGGAACGATTTATCGTCGCGCAGCAGGATGTTGTAGCGCGGCTTGAGCTTTTTAATCAGCGTCGCTTCAAGCAGCAGGGCCTCGGCCTCGGTTTCCGTGGTGATGAATTCCATCGACACGGTCTGCGCGATCATGCGTTGCAGGCGCACCGGGTGCTTGTGCGGTTGCGTATAGGCGACGACGCGTTTTTTCAGCTGCTTGGCCTTGCCGACATACAGAACATCGCCCGCAGCATTGAGCATGCGGTAAACCCCCGGGCTGGCCGGCAGGGTTTTCACGAAGGCCGCAATGACGCCGGCCCCGCTTGGCGGGCTGGGTGCGGTCTCGTCGGGTTGCGGCGGCATTTCGTCGGTCATGACGCTTAATATAGGCCGAAAATCCATGTGGCAACAGGGGGTTAAGCGGCGTGCGGCGCGGGGGCTTGACGGGCAGGGGTGGCTGGACGACAGTACGGGGCTTCTCGCGATAACTCCGTTTTTCAAGGATATGCCTATGCTGAACCGCCGTTTCGCTGTTCTTGCCGCTGTTGCCCTGCTGATTCCGCTGGCATCGTGCGGCGATGGCGCCATCAAGCGCCACATCACCATGTCGGGCGTTTATTCCGTCTGCAAGCCTGATGGCTACGACGTTGTCTGCTTCCTTGACGCCGACGGTCAGGACGGCGGGCTGTTTTGCATGCCGCTGTCGCAAGTTGGCGGCAAATGCAAGTAAACACCGGCGTTTGACGCAAGGCAGGGTGGTCGTCTAGACTGCCTGTCAACGGCCCCGTGGCGGAATTGGTAGACGCCAGCGACTTAAAATCGCTTGTCCTTACGGGCGTACCGGTTCGAGTCCGGTCGGGGCCACCATGCGCTGTCCGCCCTTGTCAAAAGGCCTGCTGTTGAATACAACAATGCGCATCCTCAATTTTCTTTTTCCGGATACGGACATGACCAAAAAGACCGCCAAAAAGCCGCTGACCTTCACGCGTAAAGAGGGCCTGTACCTCAAGCCCGCGGGCAAAAAGGGCCGTGGCGTATTCTGCCTGACCGACATCAAGAAGGGCGAGATTCTCGAGGTCACCCCGTGCATCTTGCTCGACCCCGCCGCCACCGATCTGGCGGATAAAACCATCCTGCGCGACTACACCTTTGCCGTCGGCGAGATCAACAAGAAGCACAAGATCAAAAAGCCCGAGCTGAGCAGCGCCGTCGTCATGGGTATTCAGGCCTTCTGCAATCACGGCGGCAAAGAGCAAAACGCCGAGATCAGCTGGGATGAAACCACCGATACGGTCTACTACATCCTGACCGCCATCCGCGACATCAAGGCGGGCACGGAAATCTGCACCACCTACGGTTCGGGCTGGTTCGACGACCGCAAATAAAAACTGTGAGGCCGAGGATGACGCTGCCCCCCGTTGCGCTGTGGTTCAAGACGTTTTACACGGCGTTCGTTTTCGTCGTCATCGCTGTCTACTGGGTGAAATACGGCCCCGCCAATTTCCTGTGGTTTTCCGACATCGCCTTTTTCGGCATGGCCTATGCCATGTGGAAGGACGACAGCCTGTTCCCAAGCATGATGGCGATCGGCGTGCTGCCGCTCGAATTCGTGTGGACGTTCAGTTATCTTTCCGGTTTTTTCGGCGATTACGGCCACACCTGGCTGGGTGTCGGCGATTATATGTTCGACAGCAACCTTGAACTCTGGCTGCGCCTGCTGTCGTGGTTTCATTTTTTCATGATCGGGTCGGTCATCTATATGCTGTTGCGCAAGGGCTATGACAGCCGTGCGCTGGTGCCGCAAACTGTATTGGCGATGGCGGTGCTGGTCGCAACGCATCTGTGGGGCATCAAGGCCGACAATCCTAATATGATCTACCCGCCGGGCGACTTCGATCAGGTGATCGCACAGCCGCTTTACTCGGCACTGCAACCGCTGGTGCTGTTTGGCTGCATCATCCTGCCGATGCATCTGCTTCTGAAAAAGTTCTGGCCGCTCAGGCCTGCAGCGCCGTCAGGCGGTTGACCATTTCCTGCACCTCGGCGGTGGCGGCGGTCAGCTTTTCGTCATCAGGCGAGGTCAGCATCAGCGTGACCGACCATGTGCCATTGCCGTGGTCGACGGGATAACTGCCGATATCGACATCGGGGTATTTTTTCTGGATGGCGGTCAGGTCGTCGGCCAGATCGCCTTCCTTGACCGTGCAGGCAACGCTGGTGGAGCGGATTTCCGCCGATTGCGGCAAAAAGCGCAGCGCGTCTTCAAACATGTCCTGCATGACATTGGGAATACCCGCCATGCAAAATACGTTGCCGATCTTGAAACCGGGCGCAATGCTGTTGGCGGGCTGTAACAGCTCTGCCCCTTCGGGCATGGTCGCCATACGCTGGCGCGGCGGGTTGAATTCGACGCCACGCGCGGCGTAATGCGCGGCCATATGCGCCTGCGCCTGCGGATGGATGACATGTGCCAGACCGAAGGCGGCGGAAATGCTCTCGGCCGTGATATCATCATGCGTGGGACCTATGCCGCCGGTGGTAAAAACAAAATCGTATCTTTCACGCAGGGCGTTAAGCGCCTCGACAATCGCCTCCTGCACATCCGACACCACGCGTACCTCGCGTACCTTGATGCCGCGTCCTTTCAGCTGGGCTGCGATCCACGGCGTGTTGGCGTCCTTGGTTTTGCCGCTGAGGATTTCGTTGCCGATGATAAGAATAGCCGCCGTGGGCGGCGTTGCTGTGCCGTGCAGGCTGCCCATAGGGGCCGGAGGCGGGAAGGTCATGGCGCGTATCCTTTTTATTTCAATCGCTTAGGTAGGCAAGGGTGTATTCGGCCTTGTCATTATGCGGAAAACGGCTCATTTTATGGGCTGACCCCGCCATTTGGCAACACGATAGACAAGATAACTGATGACACGCTCGCCTTTTTCCGATGCCGATCTTGAAAGCTTCGACCCCCTGAGCGGGGTGGAATACGACAATCCCAACGATTTCGTCATTCATACGCCTGCCGATTTCGAAGGCATGCGCAAGGCGGGCCGGTTTGCGGCGGAGGTACTGGATTACATCACCCCGCATGTCGCGCCGGGCAAAACCACCGGCGAGATCGACGCGCTGATCGAAACCTATATCAACGACCACGGCGTGAAATCCGCGACCATCGGCTACAAGGGCTGGCAGCACGCCTCGTGCATTTCCGTCAACCATGTGGTGTGCCACGGCATCCCGAGCGACAAGGCGCTGGTCAACGGCGACATCCTCAACATCGACGTCACCGTCATCATCGACGGCTGGTACGGCGACACCAGCCGCATGTACTATGCGGGCGACAAAATTCCGGTCAAGGCGAAGAACCTTGTCGATACCACTTATGACGCGCTGTGGGCGGGCATTAATGCCGTCAAGCCGGGCGCGACGCTAGGCGACATCGGCTATGCGATCCAGCAGGTGGCCGAGGCAAAAAGATACGGCGTGGTGCGCGATTTCTGCGGTCACGGTCTTGGCCGCGTCTTTCACATGCCGCCCTCCATCATGCACTTTGGCCGCCCCGGGGCGGGACCGAAGCTGGTGCCGGGCATGTTCTTTACCATCGAGCCGATGATCAACGCCGGCAGCTGGGAAACGAAAGTCCTTGCGGATGGCTGGACAGCGGTGACGCGCGACAAGTCGCTGTCGGCGCAGTTCGAACACTCGCTGGCTGTGACCGAAACGGGGTACGAGATTTTCACCCTCTCCCCCAAAGGCTATACCAAGCCGCCATATGTCTGATGTCTGACGCATCGCCCAAGCCCCCTGCGCCCAAAAAAGAAGTGCCGCACCACAGCGGCCACCGCGACCGCCTGCGCGCGCGCTTCGTCAAGTCGGGGGCGGGGGCGTGCGAGGATTACGAACTGCTCGAATTGCTGCTGTTCGCCGCCATTCCGCGCCGCGACGTCAAGCCGCTGGCGAAAACGCTGCTCAAGCAGTTCGGCAGCATCGCGGCGGTGCTGGCAGCTGATATGCAGGACCTCGCCAAGGTCAAGGGCCTGAGCGACAACTCGGCGGCGCTGGTCAAGCTGGTGCATGCGCTGACGCAACGCGCGCTGATTGAAGACGTCGAACAAAAACCTATATTAAGTTCGTGGAAGAAACTGCTGGATTACTGTCACGTGGCGATGGCGCATGAAAAGCGCGAGCAATTCCGCGTGTTGTTCCTCAACCGCAAGAACCAGTTGATCGCCGACGAGGTGCAGCAGGTCGGCACCGTCGATCATGCGCCCGTTTATCCGCGCGAGATCGTCAAGCGTGCGCTCGAACTCGGCGCGACGGCGTTGATTTTGGTGCATAACCATCCCTCGGGCGATCCGTCGCCGTCAGACAGCGACATCGCGATGACGGAGGAAATCATCCGTGCCGCGCGCACGCTCGACGTCGTGGTTCATGATCACCTCATCATCGCCAAAAGCGGCCATGCCAGCTTCAAGGCGCTTGGATTGCTTGATTTCGTGCGCTAGGGCGTGCGACAATTCCTTTCCTGAATTTTCGTAACAGAAAGGAGGCTCTATCGAATGACAATCGATAACGCCACGCAGCGTGGCCCGGCGCATGTCGCGCTGGATGGAAATCTTGTAATTATTGGTTTTGGTGCTATTGGCCGCGGGCTTTTGCCCCTTGTTGACCGCCATATCGGGATCGATAAATCCCGCTTTTTCGTGATCGATCCTGACGCCACGCATAGCCACATTCTCGACGAATATGGTGTTCAGTTTATTCAGGCTTCTGTTGATGCGGACAATTACCGCGAAATCCTTTCCCCTTTGCTGAACACACAGGGGCAGTCAATGTGCGTCAATGTCGCCATCGATGTGTCGTCGATCGACCTGATGCGTCTGTGCCGCGAAACGCAAAGTCTTTACGTCGATGCCTCGGTCGAGCCGTGGAAGGGGTATTACCTTGACCAGGACCTGACGCCGTCAGAGCGGTCCGTCTATGCCCTGCGCGAGACCATGCTGGCGGAAAAGCCCGTTGCCGCAGGCGGGGTGACTGCGGTGACGTGTTGCGGCGCCAATCCGGGGCTGGTGTCATGGCTGGCCAAGCAGGCCTTGCTCAATCTTGCGGGCGATCTCGGCCTTGCTTACGAAGAGCCGCACACGCGCGAGGACTGGGCGCGGCTGATGCAGCGCTGCGGCGTCAAAGGCGTGCATATCGCCGAGCGCGACACGCAGCTGGCGAATTTCCCCAAGCCGCTTGATGCCTTCGTCAACACATGGTCGGCGGACGGTTTTATCTGCGAAAGCCTGCAACCTGCCGAGCTTGGATGGGGCACGCATGAAAACTGGCAGCCGCCCGATGCGCATGAACATGATTTCGGCTGTAAATCCGCTATTTACCTGATGCGGCCGGGCGGCAACACGCGCGTGCGCACGTGGTGTCCGACGCCGGGGCCGCAATTCGGCTTTCTGGTGCCGCATAACGAGGCGATTTCCATCGCCGATTACTTTACCGTGCGTGACGGGCGCGAGGTCATCTATCGCCCGACCTGCCATTACGCCTATCACCCGTGCAATCATGCGGTGCTGTCGCTCAACGAGCTGTTCGGGCGCGAAGGCGTGCCGCAACCGACCTATATGCAGATCGAGGCGGAGGATATCGTCGAAGGCGGGGACGAGCTTGGTGTCTTGCTCTACGGTCACGCGAAGAACGCCTATTGGTTTGGATCGCACCTGACGATCGAGCAGACCGTGCGCATCGCACCGTTTCAAAACGCCACGTCGATGCAGGTATCAAGCGGTGTGCTGGCGGGAATGGTCTGGGCGATTGAAAACCCGCGTGCGGGTCTGGTCGAGCCGGAGGAAATGGATTTCCGCCGCTGCCTTGAGATACAGGCCCCTTATCTGGGGCGCATTTTCGGCGAATATACCGACTGGACGCCGCTTGAAGGACGGCAAAGCTTCTTCCCCGAGGACATCGACGAAAGCGACCCGTGGCAGTTTCGTAACGTGCTGGTGCAGCCCTAGCCGTCTGCGCGGCGCGGGACGAAGATCAGCGCCTCCATCTTCATGACATCTTCGCCGTGCTGGTTGCACGTATCGGTCTTCAGGCGCATCAGCCCGCGTGCGGGATTGCTTGTGGTGCGCAGATGCAGAATTTCCGAATGCGTCGTCAAAGTATCGCCCGGGCGCACGGGGCGCGGCCAGTCGATGGTTTCGATGCGGCGCCCGATCATGCCGCCCTGCATCGGCGGGATGCTCCCCATCAACATGCGCATGGTCATCGCCGCCGTATGCCAGCCGCTGGCGACCAGCTCGCCAAAGGCGCTGTCCTTGGCGGCCTGCGCATCGAGGTGGAAGGGTTGCGGGTCGAATTGCGTTGCAAAGGCTATGATGTCATCCGCCGTGACGCTGAGCGGCCCGCCGCTGAAGGTCTGGCCCACATGGCAATCGTCCATGTACAAAAAAGAAGAGGGTGTATGTGTCATGCCACCAAATTGGGCCGCCTGCGGCAAAAAAACAAGAGGGGGCTACCTCTATGAAAAATAATACAACCCAAGGTAATTTACCCCGCGGGTGAACTGGTTTAAAGTTTCAATCGTTCTAATGTCTTAAGACGTCTTTTCTGCATAACCTGCGGGGGTTCCTTCTCATGAAAAAGCTTTTGGCTGTTGTCGCGGTGCTGGTGGTTCTGATCGGCGGGGCTGTGTTCGCCTTGCCGCATCTGGTGCCGATGGAGCGCATCGAGAAAGAAGTCACCACCCGCTTTACCGCCGCAACCGGCCGCACGCTGAGCTATGGCTCGGTGCGTTTCAACGTCTGGCCGAATGTGGGCCTGCGCCTGAAGGACGTCAAGGTCAGCAACCCCGACTGGGCCAAGGCCGACAACATGCTCACGCTGGGCGAGATGGATGTCAGCCTGTCCGCACGCGCCTTGCTCGACAAGAAGGTCGACGTCAAGAAATTCATCCTCAAGCAGCCGGTCATCAATCTTGAAACCGCCGCCGACGGCCGCGTCAGCTGGGAAATGAAACCCGCCAAAGAGGTGAAAGACGCCGTGGATGCCCCCGCAGGCACCGCCGCCAAGCAGGATGGTATGACCGCATCTGATTTCGACGTCACGCTGGGCGAAGTCAGCATCAGCGATGGCGAGGTGTCGTTCCTCGACGGCAAGACCGGCAAGATCGAAAAAGTCAGCGACGTCGACATCAGCCTCGTCATGCCCAATTTGCAGGCCGCACTGAACATCGACGGCAGCATGATCCTGCGCGACAAGAAGGTGAATATCGTTTTGTCGGTGGATAAACCGTTTGATCTGGTCAATGGCAAATCCTCCCCCGGCAGCCTCAATGTGAAGGCCGACATGCTCAAGGCCGAGGTCGCGGGCACGCTCGCCACCACCGGCACCATGCTCAAGGGCCGCGTCAATGCCGATGTATCCTCGCTGCCGGCACTGGTGGCGTGGCTGGGGCAGGGCGCGCAAAAACCTATGCCCGTCAACAGTCTGTCGGTTGCCAGCACGGCCGATATTTCCGCGACCAGCGTTGCGCTCAGCGGTGCGACCATCAAGGTCGACGACATGCAGGGCAGCGGCGACCTGAGCGTAAAAACCGATGGCGCGCGACCACTGGTCAAGGCGCGCCTGACGCTTGACAAGGTTGACCTTGACCGCTTCATCGCCGGTGATGCCAGCAAGGCTGGTGCGGCGGCTGAAAAAGCCAAACCCGTCGGCGACAGCGCGGGCTGGGACAATACGCCCATCGATTTCAGTGGTCTTAAGGCCGTGGATGCCGATGTCGTCGTTGATGCCAAGGGCTTCAAGGTCAAGGGTGTCGATGTCGGTGCCAGCACGCTGACCGCCAAGCTCAATGCCGGCAAGCTTGATTTCAGCACCACCGAGGCAGCGCTGTTCGGCGGCACCGCCAAGGCGGCGATCGGCGTCAACGCATCGGGCGCAACCCCGTCGATCGCGGCCAAGGTCAACCTTGCCAACGTGCAGGCGAAACCCGTCCTGACGACCTTTGCGGGTTTTGACAAGCTCAGCGGCACGACCGAGGCGAACCTCGACATCACCGCCAGCGGCGCCAGCCAGCAGGCGATGATGAACACGCTGGGCGGCAACGGCAAAGTCGTGTTCCGTAACGGCGCGATCGAAGGGATCGACATCGTCAACCTTGCCAAAGCGATCCAGAGCAAGCTTGGCGAAATGGGTGTGGGCGGAGGCAAGACCGACTTCGTTGAAATGGGCGGCACCTTCACGATCGCCAAAGGCATCGTCAGCAACAGCGACCTTGCCCTGCGCGGCCCGCTGGTACAGGCAACCGGCAAAGGCACGGTTGATCTGCCGCGCAAGAGCGTCAATTACCGTGTTGAACCCGTGCTGACGGCCTCGTCCGGCGTTGATGGCGCAGGCGGCATCCGTGTGCCTGTCGATATCGTCGGCCCGTTCAGCAACCTGAAAATCCGCCCCGATTACGCGGCGGTCATTCAGGACGCGCTGAAAGATCCCAAGAAGCTGAAAGAAAACCTCAAGCAGCTCGAAGACAACTTCGATCCGCTCAAGGATAACGTCAAGAACCTGCGCAAGGACATCAAGGAAGATCCGGCCAAGGCCATTGGCGGTTTGCTGGGTGGCGGTGTCGGCGGTTTGCTTGCACCTAAAAAGCAAGAGGCCCCGGCGGCGCAACCAGTACCTGCAGAAACGACTGTTGCCCCTGCGCAACCGGCTGACCAGCCTGAACAAGCACCCGTAGACCCGAGCAATCCTGCCGAAGCACCCGCGCAATAAAGGACTGGTGAATGAGCGTGATCCCCGACTGGATATGGCGTGACAGCGACGAGCAGGTCGATAACCTGACGACCGGAAAATTGCTGTTCCGCCGCGCGGTACGCATCCAGCTGGCGGTGTTGCGCGATATTGGCATGGGGCAACACGGGCTCTATGCGGCCAGTCTTGTCTATACGACGCTGCTGGCGCTGGCGCCGATGCTTGCATTGTGCTTTTCGATCATCAAAAGCTTTGGCGGGGCGGATACGCTTGAACCGTTCCTGCGCCACATTCTCTCTCCGCTGGGCAGTCAGGGCATGGCACTCGTGCCGCGCCTGACCGAGTTCGTCAATAACATCAACGTCGGTGTTCTGGGTGCGGTTGGTCTGGCCTTTTTGATCTTCAGCGTGCTGTCGCTGATGCAAAAGGTCGAGGAAGCTTTCAACCACATCTGGCGCGTGGCGACGCCGCGCAGGCTTGGCACACGCATCCGCGATCACCTCAGCGTCTTATTGATCGGTCCGCTGTTCATCTTCCTGTCGATGGGCATGACCGCGACCTTGCGCTACGAAGATACCTTGGGCCGCTGGCTTGGTTTTAGCGGCCTTGATACGGTGGCGGCGCAACTCCTGTCTTTCGTGCCGTGGCTTTTGTTCGCTTTTGCCTTTACCGCGCTTTATGTTTTCATGCCCAACACGCGGGTGCGCATTATCCCTGCACTGGTGGCAGGGGGCCTGACGGCGCTGGGCTGGAAGGTGCTGGGGCTGGTCTTTAGCCTGTTCGTGGCGCAATCGGCGAATTATGCGGCGATCTATTCCGCCTTTGCCGCGCTGGTCTTGCTGATGCTGTGGCTTTATATGGCGTGGCTTTTGGTGTTGGCGGGGTCAAGCGTTGCCTATTATCTGCAATACCCCGACAATATGCGTCTTGGCGCGCCTGCGGGCCTGCGCCCGATCGGCGAGGACCGTGGCCTTGCGCTCTTGCTGACTGTTGAAATCTCGCGCCGCTTTTATGCGCAGCCGCAAGGCGCAACACAGCCGCGCGCCCTGGCGATGGCGTGGCATATCCCAAGCACGCTGGCCGACAGCATCCTTGCGCGCCTGACGGCGGCAGGGATCATACTCAACACGCCACAGGGCTATGTGCCGGCGCGCCCCTTTGACGAATTGCCGGTGGCCGAGTTGATCGAAGCCATAGAAACCTGTGGCGAGGCCGCACGCCGCACGCGTTGGCCCACTGCGCTTGGCGACGTGCTGGACCGCGCCAAGACTGCACAGGATGCCGCACTTGACGGCCTGACGGTCAAGCAACTTGGCCAGCAGATGGACGATAACATGAAGGTGAAGGCATGATCCCGCGTTTTACGCGCCCTGAAATGGCGGCGATCTGGACGCTTGAAAACAAATTCCGCACCTGGCTCGACATCGAAATTGCCGTGTGCGAGGCGCAGGCCGAACTGGGGCAGATCCCCGCCAACATCCCTGCCAAAATCCGCGACACGGCATCGTTCAGCGTGGCGCGCATCGACGAGATCGAGCGCGAGGTGCGCCACGACGTCATCGCCTTTCTGACGAACGTCAACGAAAGTCTTGGCGATCTGGGGCGCTACGTGCATGTCGGCCTGACGTCGTCGGACATCATCGACACCGGTTTTGCCCTGCAACTGGTGCAATCCGCCGACTTGCTGCTGGCCGACCTTGATGCCGTGCTTGCCGCCCTGCGCGCACAAGCCGACCGTCACCGCCAGACCATTTGCATCGGCCGCAGCCACGGCATCCATGCCGAGCCGACCACCTTCGGCATCAAGATGGCCGGGCATTACGCCGCCTTTGCACGCGCGAAAAAGCGCCTGCAGCAGGCGCGCGCGGAAATCGCCACCTGTGCGCTGTCGGGCGCCGTCGGCACCTTTGCCGCGACCGACCCGCATATCGAGCAAATCGTCGCCCAAAAACTGGGCCTGAGCGTGGAGCCCGTGTCGACGCAAGTCATCCCGCGCGACCGCCATGCCATGTTCTTTGCCGTGATCGGCGTCATCGGTGCCTCGATCGAAAACCTCGCCACCGAAACCCGCCACCTGCAACGCAGCGAGGTACGCGAGGTCGAGGAATTCTTCAATGCCGGGCAAAAAGGATCGTCGGCGATGCCGCACAAGCGCAATCCCGTATTGGGCGAAAACCTCACCGGCCTTGCGCGCCTGATGCGCATGGCGGTGACGCCTGCGCTTGAAAATGTGGCGCTGTGGCACGAGCGCGATATTTCCCATTCTTCGGTCGAGCGCGTGATCGCGCCCGACAGCGTGATCGTCGCCGATTTCGCGCTGGCGCGTCTTGCAGGCCTGATTGACAAGCTGGTTGTCTACCCCGAGCGCATGCGCGCCAATGTCGAGGCACTCAACGGCCTGATTTTCTCCCAAGCTGTGCTGCTGGCCCTGACCAACAAGGGTATGAGCCGCGAAGATGCCTATAAAATCGTGCAAAGCCACGCAATGGACCTGTGGGAGGGGCGCGGCGAGGGCGATTTCCGCCAGCGCCTTGCGCGCGATACCTCCGCCGGACTCAACGCTACCGAGCTTGACGGTATTTTCGACCTTGCACGTTATGCGCGCCACGCCGACCTGATCGTCGACAGGGCGCTGGCGGCATGAGTCAACGACAATGAGCCTTGGATGGCAAGACAGCGGGATTGTCCTCTCCGTGCGTCCGCATGGCGAGAACGGGGGCATCCTGTCTGTTTTGACCGCGGAGCATGGCCGCGCGCTCGGCTATGTCTATGGTGCGACATCCACGCGCCAGCGCGGGGTTTTGCAGGTCGGCAACCGCGTGGCGGTGACCTGGCAGGCCAAGGCGGCGGGGCAGCTTGGCAACTTCGCCATCGAACTTGAAAAGACCTGTGTCGGCGACGTCATCGATGACGCGGTGAAACTGACGGCGTTGCAATCAGCCGCGGCACTGGCCGACCGCGCCTTGCCCGAAGGCGAAAAGCACCCGGGCGTCTATATGGGCTTTTGCGCACTGCTCGATGCCTTTGCGCAAGACAGTGACATCTGGCCCGCGACCTATATCTTCTGGGAGCTTGGGTTATTGCGCGAGCTTGGCTTTGGCCTTGATCTCACCAAATGCGTCTCGACGGGCAGCCGCGACAATCTGCTTTACGTCAGCCCGCGCTCGGGCTGCGCGGTATCGGCGGCGGCGGGGGAGATCTACAAGGAAAAGCTGCTGGCCCTGCCGCCGTTTCTGCGTGGCGAGGCGCGCTTTGAGCCGCAGGACGTGCTGGATGGCCTCCGGCTGACGGGTCATTTCTTTCTGCACCGTGTCTTTGCACAGGCGCATGCACCACTGCCCGAAGCGCGGCAAAGGCTTGAAGAAAAAATTTCAGCGAAGATTGTGGCGGCGTCTTAAACAGCCGAACGCACGATGCGCGCCAGCGTATGGGCGCCGACCTGGTCCAATTGGTCCGCGCGTTTGCTGTTGGACAGGCTGCGGCGGCCGCTGAGCGCGCAGGCACGCTGGTAGATCGCCGATTGCTCCGCACCGGTGATGCCCTTCATCGCCACGCGCATACCATGTTCGGCACGCTCGATAATCGACATGCACAGCAGACGTTTGAAGTCGTCGGCAAGATGGGGCACGGCCTTGGCTTCCGCGCGCAGGGCATGGGCATCGGAAATATAGACATCGTCGCGCAGGCGTTGTTTGTCGCTGGCGACCGCGTTGAAGGCGCGGATCAGCCCGGGGGTGACGAGGGTATTGGTCTCGTTGGTCAGCGCGACCAGTTCTGGCGTGGAGATCGGGGTTCTCGACATAAAATTTCTCGCACGTTGGTAAAAAGGAAAGATCAGGAAGTATAGCGTCCTGCCACTATATGTCAATTGCATATTCCTTAACGGCCTGACTGGCGTTTTGGGCGTGAATCCGCTAAAAAAACCACATGGCAAAAAAATCGACACCCGCGGCCGCACCGTCCGCCAAAGAAATCCATGACCGCAACCTTGGCGAAATCATCGCCGAGAAGTATCTGTCATACGCCCTTTCCACCATTATGGCCCGCTCGCTGCCCGATGTGCGCGACGGCCTGAAACCGGTGCATCGCCGCGTGCTGTATGCGATGGCGCAGCTGAACCTCAAGCCCGAACTGTCGCCCAAAAAATCGGCGCGTGTGGTGGGCGACGTTATCGGTAAGTTCCACCCCCACGGCGACCAGTCGGTCTATGACGCGCTTGTGCGTCTGGCGCAGGATTTCTCGGTGCGCTATCCGCTGGTCGACGGGCAGGGCAACTTCGGCAACATCGACGGCGATAACGCAGCCGCGATGCGTTATACCGAAGCGCGCCTGACGGCGGTTGCACAGTTGCTGATGGAAGATCTTGACGCGGATACCGTCGATTTCCGCCCCACCTACGATGGCGATACCGAAGAACCCATCGTCATGCCCGCGAACTTTCCGAACCTGCTGGCCAACGGCTCGTCGGGCATTGCGGTCGGTATGGCGACAAACATCCCCCCGCACAACGTGGCCGAGCTGTGCGCCGCGCTTGAAATGCTGATCGACGAGCCCACTGTCACCGTCAAAGACCTGATGAAGCATGTCAAAGGTCCCGATTTCCCCACCGGCGGCATCGTGGCCGAGGACAAGGCCGCGATCCTCAATGCCTATGAAACCGGCCGCGGGTCGTTCCGCGTGCGCGCGGTATGGGAAGTCGAAAAGCTCAAGGGCGACAACTGGCAGATCGTGGTCAGCGAAATTCCCTATCAGGTGCAAAAATCGCGCCTGATCGAAAAAATCGCCGAGGGCATCACCAGCAAGAAACTGCCGTTCCTTGACGACATCACCGATGAATCCGCCGAAGACGTGCGCGTCGTGCTGGTGCCCAAGAACAAGGACATCGCACCCGAACTGCTGATGGCGCAATTGTTCAAGAACACCGATCTTGAAAGCCGTTTCTCGCTCAACATGAATGTGCTGGATGGCGGCCTTGTGCCCAAGGTGATGAGCCTGAAGGAAGTTTTGCAGGCCTTCATCAACCACCGTCAGGAAGTGCTGGTCCGCCGATCAAAACACCGCCTGGCGCAGATCGAACATCGCCTTGAGGTTCTTGGCGGCCTGCTGATCGCCTATCTGAACATCGACGAAGTCATCAGGATCATCCGCACCGAGGACGACCCCAAGGCTGTGATGATCAAGCGCTTCAAGCTCAGCGACGTGCAGGTCGACGCGATCCTCAACATGCGCCTGCGCAGTTTGCGCAAGCTTGAGGAAGTCGAGATCAAGCGTGAACACAAGGAACTCGAAGCCGAAAAGGCCGATATTGAAAAACTGCTGGCCAGCCGTGCCCGCCAGATGACCGCGATCAAAAAGCAGGTTGCGCGCATCGGCGAGATGTTCAGCCAGAAGACCCCGCTTGGCAAACGCCGCACCGATATTTCCAAGGCGCCCGCCGATGCGGACGTACCGGTCGAAGCCTTCATCCAGCGCGAGCCGATCACCGTGGTCTGCTCCGACAAGGGCTGGATCCGCAGCCTCAAGGGCCATCTGGAAGACGACAAGCTTGAAACGCTGGCCTATAAAGAAGGCGACAGCCGCAAGTTCATCCTGCATTGCGAAACCACCGACAAGCTGGTGCTGTTCGCCACCAACGGCAAGTTCTATACGCTGTCTGCCGACAAGCTGCCCAGCACCAACGTGCGCGGCTATGGCGAGCCGATCCGCCTGATGATCGACCTGCAAAACGAGGCCGACCTCGTCACGCTGACCAAGCACGACCCCGAGCGCAAGCTGCTGGTCGCCGCCGACGACGGGCGCGGTTTTGTGGTGATGGAGCGCGACGTGCTGTCGCAAACCAAGAACGGCAAGCAATGCCTGTTGGTCAAGGACGGGGTGGAGGCCAAGGTCTGCGTCGAAGTGGGTGCCAACCACGACCATGTGGCGACCATCGGCCAGAACAGAAAACTGCTGATCTTCCCGCTCGAGCAAGTGCCTGAAATGGCGCGCGGCGTGGGCGTGATCCTGCAACGCTACAAGGACGGCGGCCTTGCCGATGCCAAGACCCTCAGGAAGAAAGAGGGCCTGAGCTGGTACAGCGGCGGGCGCGAGCGCACCGAGACCAACATCAAGGCATGGATCGGCGAGCGCGCGGCGGCGGGCATGTTGCCGCCCAACGGCTTCCCCCGTACCCCGAAATTCGGTGCCTAAGACAACCTTCACGGCCTTGCCATAACGGTTTATTAAGCTTTGGTTTGCTACTCTGTTCTCAACAGGGGAGTGCTTGCCGATGAGCCGTACCGTCAGACTGGATCCGCGCGATCATGCCGAAGCCGAGCGCCGTGTCGCAGCCTATTACCGCGACAGCACCATCGCCAGCCACGAAATCATGTATGCGTCCGCACGCCTGTCGAAAACACTGCTGGGCCGCGCGGTGATCGGGGCGGGGGCTGTTGCCGCCGCCAGCGTCATCGCGGTGTTTGCTGCACCCGGTCTTGCCCTTGCGGGCGGGGGCTTTGCCGCCATGCTGATGGTGGCGCACAGCCGCAACAAAACACGCGAATTCGAAGCCCTGGTCGCCGACACCATCGCCGCCAAAAAGAAAAGCGGTGCCTTTGCGCGTCAGGTCGATGCGGAAATGGAATTGATGGCCGAACACCAGATGCGCCTGCTGGCCGAACTTGGCGGCCCTGCGCTCAAAACTGTCAAGACAGCGGTGGCAGGTGCCTTTAACGGCCGCACGCGCAGTGCCGCCAGGGGCATGCCGCTGACCGGCGGTTCGCCCGAAGTTCTGGCCGCGATGCGCATGCGCTAGGCCGCGCTTTCGGTGTAATCAAGATCGATGCTGAATGTTTCGCGCAGGGTGTAGACCGCATAGAGCGCGATCAGGAACGTTGTAGCGCCGATCAGCTGCAGGCTGCCTGTCACGCCGAGTGCAGGTTTCAGCGCCAGAAACAGCGACGACAGTAAAATCGCGCCGCCGCGCACCAGGTTGGGAACGGATGTCGTTACCGTAGCGCGCAGGTTGGTGCCAAAACTTTCCGATGCTGTGACCAGAAAGATGGCCCAATAACCACTGAAGATACCCGTCAGGCCGCAGAGCGCGTAGTAAACCTGCGCCGTGCGCCAGCCTTCGGGCAGGTTCAGCATGGCCAGCATGCCCGCCATGCCGCAGACGATGAACAGCGCCAGCGCCTTGCGGCGCGAGCGCAACAGCTGGCTGGTGATACCGCTGGCTAGATCGCCCACGATCATGCCGCTGTAAAACCACAGGATGCCGCTGGCGGTGGTGATCGGCTCGGCAATGCCAAGTGCGCTGCCGATTTCGGGGGAGAATGTAACGATCAGCCCCAGCATGAACCAGATCGGCATGCCCATCAGCGTACACATGGCAAAGCGCTTCAGGCACGGCATATGGCCAAACAGCAAACGCAAGTCGCCGCGCCTGACGCTGTGGTCATGTACCAGTTGCGCAAACAGGCCGGATTCCGCCGCCGCCACGCGCAGGGCCAGCAAGGTCAGGCCCATGCAGCCGCCGATGATATAGGCAACCTTCCAGTCAAGTTCGCTGCCGGTCAGGGCTGCGACCACGCCGCCGATGACGCCCAGCGTGGCCACCAGCATGGCACCAAGCCCGCGCTTGTCCTTGGGCAGCAGTTCGGCCACCAGTGTAATGCCAGCCCCGATCTCGCCCGCAAGGCCGATACCCGCGATAAAGCGGCAGATGGCGTATTGCTCGATATTGATGACGAAGGCGTTGGCGATATTGGCCAGGGAGTAAAGCACGATCGAGCCGAACAGGATCGACAACCGCCCGCGCTTGTCGCCCAGCATGCCCCACAACACCCCGCCGATCAGCATACCGCCCAGTTGCAGGTTGAGCAGCAACACGCCGTATTGCGTCAGCAGGTCGCCGCTGTAGCCGAGGTCTTGCAGGCTTTGCACGCGCACCACTGAAAAGATGATGAGGTCGTAGACATCGACGAAATAGCCAAGGGCGGCGACAAGTACGGTAAAGAAAACGCGGCGGTCCATCGTGTAAAAAATCCCTGCATGTGAAATAGGCAGTCAGGATGGCAAGAATGATTTGCGCGCGCAAGGTTTGTTGCGCTGCGTCAGCATGGGCGCGGTTAAGAAATCAGGGCTTGGGCGCGTGGGGGGGCGGGTGCGGCGAATGTGCGCGCCGTCGATAAATGCGCGCTCTTGCCGTCTTTGTCGATGGCATAGGTCCAGTGCAGGTCTTCCTTCTGCGTGGCCTCGATCCACGTCACGGCGGGGATGCCCATCATCGGCCAGGGCAGCCCGCGCAGATAGGCAAGGGCCTGGTCAAGCGGCACCCATGTCGCGGCATCGATGGACTGGTCAGGATCGTTGGGCGCAAGTTCGCCGCTGACGGCGGTGAACAGAAAGGTTTCAACGTGGCACTGCGAATTGTCGGTGTCGTTGGTATAGCTGCAACTGCACACGCGCTGGCCGTGCGACGCTGCGCGCAGGCCGGTTTCCTCGGTCAGTTCGCGCTGCGCGGCATCGGCAAAACTCTCGCTGCCTTCGCAGCCGCCGCCGGGCAGGCTCCAGAACGTAATGCCATTGACGACCTGTTGCACCATTGCGACTTGACCGTCGACGATCACCAGCGCGCAGGCGATGTTATAGCTTTTGCGTGGCGCGGTCATGTGCAGGTGCCTGTTCTTCTTAGGGGAAGTAGATCACGCCTTCTTCCTGCTTGCGCGGGGCGGGCGGGGCTGGTCTGCTCAGCGGCTTGCGCGCGGGTTTTTTTGTCGCGGCGACAAGGGATTGCTTGAGCAGGATGATGCTGATGCGTCTGTTTTGCGGTGCTTTGGTGTCGGCGAGGTTGAGCGGCTCGCGGTCGGCCTTGCCCTGCACGTTTTCGATGCGGTCAGCAGGCAGGCGGCCACCGATGTCACCGGCCAGCAGCACGCGGCGGCTGGCGTTGGCGCGGTCGGCGGACAGCTCCCAGTTCGTATAGGCCGCATCCTTGCCGTAGGGCACGGAATCCGTATGGCCGCGGATGGACAGATGGTTGGGCAGGCCGCGCACGGAGGCGCCCACCAGTTGCAGCAGGCGCACGGCCGGGGGCAGGGGCACGCTAGACCCGCTGGCGAACATCGGCTTGCCATCCTGATCGACGATCTGGATGCGCAGGCCTTCGGGCGTCATGTCGATCATCAGGTTCTGCGACAGCTCTTTCAGCTCTGGCACGCTTTCAAGCTGTTCGCGGATTTTTTCTTCGGTCTTTTGAAAAGCAGCTTCGTCGGCGCGGTCAAGCTGCGCCATGCTCTCGCGCTCGTCCTCGCTGAAAGCGTCCTTGCCTACGCTGGGCACCGGTTCGTCATTTTCCGAGACGACGGGGGCCAGTTCGCTGGTCATAGCGCCTTCGGGCGACATGGTGGTGCCGCCCATGACGCCGCCCGCACCGCTGGTGCTTTCGGCCACACGCGGATCGGCGGGCGCGAAATAGGCGGAGATCATCGACTTTTGTTCGTCCGTGGTAACGTTGAGCAGCCAGAGCAGCAAGAAGAACGCCATCATCGCCGTCACAAAGTCGGCATAGGCGACTTTCCACGCGCCGCCGTGGTGCCCGCCGTCGCCTTTCTTGACGCGCTTGATGATGATAATCGGCCGCTTGTCGTCGTCTTTGGCCACTTTACGTGTTCTCCCCGAAACGTCAGCTGACGTTTTGTGTTGCTTCCTCGACCTCGATGAAGGTCGGCTGGACATCGTGCATCAGGATCTTGCGACCGAACTCGATGGCGACCTGCGGGGCCGCGCCCTGCAGGAAGGCGAGGATCGAGGTTTTCATGCAGATGTAATATTTCATTTCGGTGTCGTTGCGTTCTTTGATCGCGTTGGCGATCGGCGCGAAGAAGCCGTAAGACACCCACACGCCAAGGAAGGTACCCACCAGCGCGCCGCCGATGAGCTTGCCAAGGACCTCGGGCGGTTCGCTGATCGCGCCCATTGTTTTAATAACGCCAAGAACGGCGGCGACGATACCAAGTGCGGGCATGCCGTCGGCCATTGTCTGTACCGCGTGCGAGGTATGGTTGCGCTCCTCGCGCTGGGTATCGATTTCCTGATCCATCAGGGCTTCGATCTCGTGCGGTTTTTCCGCACCCAGCGAGATCAGGCGCAGGTAGTCGCACAAAAAGGTGACGGCGTGATGGTCGGCGTGGAAGGTGGGGAACTTCTGGAAGATCTCGCTGTCATGCGGATTTTCGATGTGCTGTTCCAGCGCCAGCCAGCCTTTGGTGCGCGCGGTTTTAAAGACAAGGAACAGCATGCTCAGCAGTTCGATGTATTCAGCCTTGCCGTATTTGTCTTTTTTGTAGATGGATTTGGTGTCGGCGGCCGATGCCTTGATGACATGCATCGAATTCGCGGTCAGAAACGCCATCATGGCGGAGCCGACGATGATCACTGCCTCGAAAGGCTGCCACAAGACGTTGAGGTGACCGCCCATCGCCATATAGCCGCCCAGCGTGGCGACGATGACCCCGATATGACCGATAATCTTAAACATTCAGTACCCAACCCCGCGTTCTGCGCACTCCCGTGAACAGGGAGCGAAGATCCTATCTGACAGTATGACCCATCGACCCCTCTGACGTGAAGATATGATCGACAAGTTTCTCGATGAGATTGACCGTTTTGCTGTTCCGGTCACGATGCGGATTGAATTCTGCAATTTCCAGGCCAGAAAAGCCTGCTTTATGTGCAATGCCCTTTAAAATCGGCAAAACCTCGGCACTGCGCATGCCTTTATCCTCGTGCGTGCCCACACCGGGGGCTTCGTCGGGATGGAACGCATCAAGGTCGATCGTCATGCCCCAGCCTTGCGTGCCGCGGGTTGCGCGCGCGTAGGCTTCGGCAAAAACGCTGGCAAAGCCGCGCCGTTGCACTTCGTCGAGCGTGAAGACGCGGATGCCATGTTTTTCCGTAAATTTCACTTCAGCGGGCTCGAAGCTGTGCGCGCCGATGATGCTGATATGCGCGGGGGAAATTTTTGCCGGAGCGTTTGCACCGTTGCCCAGCGATGTAAACGCCGTTAAGCCCTGGCCGGTCAGCGCCGCCACCGGCTGGCCGTGCCACCAGCCGCCCCATTTGCCTTCGTGCGATGTCTTGTCGGTATGCGCATCCATATGCGCGTCGATCCAGATCAGGCCGAAGGTGCCGTGATGTTGCGTGGCGTTGACGATGCCCGACCATGTGCCGATCGCGCTTGAATGATCGCCGCCAAAGACCAGCGGCAGGTGATGCTGGCTTGCGCTTGAATGCACGCTGTTGTGCAGGCGCGTCAGCGCCTCGGTCAGCAGGGGCAGGGTTTGCGCCTTGTCGGTGAGCGCGGCATGGTTGCCCAGATGCTTGATGCCAAGCGGTCCGTGCCAGTGCGGGGCAAAGCCGTTTTTGCGCAATGCGGCAATGATTTCCGCCATCGGCAGGCGTTCGGGCCCGTCTTCGCAACCGAAATCAGCACACCCCCAGCCGCAATCATAGCCGATGATGTCGACGGGGCGGGCGTTATCATTCACAATGGAAGGCGAAGTCATAGGAAAATCAGCCGGATCACAGGTTGTTGATGGTGGTATAAGGATGGCCCCTGGCGGCGCAAAAGTCAAAGGCATCCGGCGGCAAACTGTGCCATAGTGGTGTCTTGTAAAGGAGAAACGAACATCCATGCTGATGCTGTGCTGGTTTTACTGCATCCCGTTCATGAAGATGCTCTATTACGCCGCCGCCCCGTTGATGGCGGTCTTTGCGCTGTTCGTACTCAAGCGCGGCATCTACCGCGCGCGCCCCGGCCTGCGACAGACGGCCTTTGCGATCCTGTTCTTTGCGGCGGTCAAGATGTGGGTCTTTGACCTGCGCGACCTTGACGAACATGTCGTCTGCGCCACCGGCATACGTGCGGTGGAGGCGCTCTGCACGCCTGCGGGGTTTAAGGTGATCGGCGTTGTCGGCCTGCTGGGCCTGTGCGCGACGTCATACCTGCTGTTTCACTTTTACCGCATCACCCTGCACAACAGGGCGCCGCGTCTTGTCGCGCCGGAAACGCTTGGCATGCGCCGCTGGGCGAACATGACGATGCTGCTGGTCGTGGGGCTGATCTGCTGGACGCTGGCGCCGTGGGTGGGCACGCTGATCGTGGGCGAGGTGCCCGATATTCTTATAGGCCGCACGTGGCAATACTGGTCGCTGGCCTGCATCGTCATGCTGGGGGTGGGCTTCTGGCGTGCGGAAAGCTGCGACTGGACGGGCGGGCGCAGCAGCAACGCTTCGCGCCAGCGCGCGATGGGCATCAGGCCGGGCAGCCACGCCAGCGCCGCCTGGACGCCGCGCGATACCTTGTGGATGGCGGGTTTCCTGTTTGTGATTACGCTGATGCTGTCCTACGTCGCGCACGACGTGCTGGGCAAATAAAAGCGCGGATCAGTGTTGCGCCAGCAGACGCGCGATGTCGCGCGCGGCATAGGTCAGCACGGCATCCGCACCAGCGCGCTTGAAGCACAGCATCACTTCCATGATCGCACGGTCGTAGTCGAGCGCGCCTGCGCTGGCCGCTGCTTTCATCATCGCGTATTCGCCGCTGACGTGATAGGCCAGCGTGGGCAGGCCGAATTCGCGCTTGATGGTACTCAGCACATCCAGATAGGGCAGGCCAGGCTTGACGATCAGCATGTCCGCCCCCTCGGCCACGTCCTCGGCGGCCTCGCGCAGGGCCTCGCTGATGTTGGCGGGATTGAGCTGATAGCCTGCCTTGCTGATAGGCTTGCCCGCACTGTTCGCGCCCACGGCCTGACGGAAGGGGCCGTAGAAGGCCGAGGCGTATTTCGCGGTGTAGGAGATAATACCGGTATCGCACAGCTCGTGCGCGTCAAGATGCGCGCGGATTTCGCCGATGCGCCCGTCCATCATGTCTGACGGTGCCACCATGTCGCATCCCGCCTGTGCCAGCACACGCGCCTGTTCGCACAGGATGGCGACGGTCTCGTCGTTGAGAACAGTATCGCTGTCCACGCTGATACCGTCGTGGCCATCGTGCGTATAGGGATCAAGCGCGACGTCGCAGATCAGCCCGATGTCGGGTACTTGCGCCTTGAGTGCGCGCACGGCGCGGCAGATCAGATTGTCTTCGTTGACCGCTTCGCCCGCATCGGGGGATTTCAGGTCTTGGCCGACGACGGGAAACAGCGCCAGTGCGGGAATGCCCTCATCGCGTGCCGCCTTGGCCTGTTCGACCAGCAGGTCGATCGACCAGCGGCTGACGCCGGGCAGGGTTGCGATATCGGTTTTGGTTTTTTCACCTTCGCAGACGAAGACCGGCCAGATGAGGTCGGCAGTGCTGACCGTATGCTCGGCAGTCATGCGGCGCACCCATGCGCTCTGGCGGTTGCGGCGCAGGCGGCGGGGAAGGTCGAGTGTGGTCGTCATCATCAGGCTTTCGCGAAAGGTCGGGTCAGGGGCGGGGCGGTGTGTGGCCGGTTGCTGGCGGCGGTGCTGGCGGCATCGCCGGTTTTTGCACGGCACGGAAGTGCGCGGCAGTCAGGCTGCGCGGCTCGGTAATCGCACGGTCGGGTGCCGTGGTTTCGGCCAGCAACAGATAATAATGCGGGCCGTACTGCCGGTTGATGAAGCGAAACACCCCGCCGGTGTCGATGAAAAAGCAATTGCCAAGCTGTTGCGCGCCGAATTGCGGCGTATGGCCAAGGAAGACGCGCGCAATGCCCGCAACGCCGCTGTGGTCGCGGCCTTCGATGCGGCGGCGGCTCCACAGTGCGATCTGCGCGACTTTCTGGTTGCCGTTTTCAAGCTCGCGCACGAACTGGCCCCACGACATGCCCTCGGGCACGTCGGCGTGGACGAAACCGATGCGGTCTTGCGGCTGGCCGCTCTGGCCTTCGATCTGGATGGCGACGGGCAGCTGTTCAAACGCGGCCTTGATGGCCAGCAGTTGTTGCGGCGTCTGGCGCAGCATCCAGCCAAAACCGTTCTTGAGGTTCTTTTTGACGGTATCTGTATCAAGCGTGCCGTCGCGCATGCAGTGCAGGAACATCTGCTCGTGGTTGCCGCGGATGGCGTGAAACCACGGCTTGGCCAGATACTCGATGGCCTTGTGCGACAGCGGGCCGCGGTCGACCAGATCGCCGACGGAAATCAGGCGGTCGCGCGCGGGGTCGAAGTTGACGGCGCGCAGCGCATCGTCCAGCACGTCGAAAATACCGTGGATGTCGCCGACCACGAAATCCCGCCCCGCCGTATTGGCGGGCAGGGTCACGACGGGCGGGGTGCGCACGGGCTTGGTCATTGTCTCTCCATAGTCTATAGTCGCGGGACGGACGATCGCGGGAAGCCAGTATCTTGCCATAATTATTCAGCAAGATCAAGGGCCCGCAGGCACGCCGGAGAGCAACCCAACAGCAGGTCAAGACAGCAATGACGACAGCGGTTTCTTCCCCCCTTACGGATGCGGCAGTGCAAACGGAGGAGGTTGTGTTCGCACAACAAGGCCAGATCGGCATCATCACCATGAACCGCCCGCAGGCGCTCAACGCGTTGACGCTTGGCATGGTGCGCAAGATGAACGCGCAACTTGACGCATGGGCCAGCGATGACAGCGTGCAGGCGGTCGTTATCCGCGGCGAAGGCACGCGCGCATTCTGCGCTGGTGGCGATGTGAAAGCTGTGGCGCTTGCCACGCGCGCGGCTGATCCGGGCGCGGCGACGATGGCGCGCGATTTCTTTTACGATGAATATACCCTCAACCACCGCATCTTCACCTATCCCAAGCCCTATATCTCGCTGATCGAGGGCATCGTCATGGGCGGCGGCGTTGGCGTGTCGGCACATGGGGCTTTCCGCGTGGTGGCAGAGAATACAACGCTGGCGATGCCTGAAACGGTGATCGGCTTTTTCCCCGATGTGGGGGGCGGCTATTTCCTGCCGCGTTGTCCGGGACAAGTCGGCACCTATCTGGCGCTGACGGGCCATCGCGTCGGCCCGACCGATGCGATCTATTGCGGCTTTGCCACGCACTATGTGCCGGCTGAAAAACATGCCGAACTTTTGCAGGCGCTGGTCGATGCTGATCTTGGCGACGCCGCAGATGCCAGGGCGGCCACGGGCGAAGTCATCGCGCGCTTTGCGCAGGAAGCCATCGGCGATTGCACGCTGGCCCCCGTGCGCGAGACGATCGACAGATGCTTTGGCCATGACCGCATGGAAGACATCGTCGCCGCCCTTGCGCAGGAGGACGGCGAATTCGCCGCCAAGACCCTGCAGACGCTGTATGCCGTGTCGCCGACCAGCCTGAAGGTAACCCTGCGCCAGTTGCGCGAGGGGGCGACGCTGCACTTTGCCAAGGTTATGACTATGGAATATCGCTTGAGCCAGGCGCTGGTCAAATATCCCGATTTCTACGAGGGCATCCGCGCCGCGCTGATCGACAAGGACAAACAGCCCAAATGGCATCCCGCACGCATCGAAGACGTCACCGACGCGCAGGTCGAAGCGTTCTTTGCGCCGCGTCCGGGGGACGAGCTGGTGCTGTCATAACGCGGCAACGCGAAGGGCTGGTCAAACAGAACCTAATGATTTATATTGATAAAAGGATCATGACAGGAGTTTTTGCGTGAACTCAGCGTATTACGACTCGATCAACCTTATCGAACGACTGCACCGCCAGTTTCTGGACGTGCTGAAGTCGGAGCTTGAACGCGCCGGTATCTTTGACATCAACAACGTGCAAAGCATGATTTTGCACAACATCGGCCATGATGAATTGACCGTGGGCGAGTTGACCATCCGCGGCTATTACCTTGGCAGCAACGTCTCCTACAACGTCAAGAAGATGGTCGAGAACGGCTATCTGGGGCAAGAGCGTTCCATCCACGACAAGCGCTCCGTGCGTGTCAAGCTGACCGACAAGGGCCGCAAGCTGCACGAAGCCGTCACGCGTTTGTACAAGACACATGAAAGCAAGCTTGAAGCAGCAGGCCTGCCGTCCGCACGCCTTGACAGCATGAACAAGGTTCTCAACGATCTTGAAACTTTCTGGGCCGAGCAAATGGGCAAGGGCGGCCTGAACGTCTAAGTTCCTTTCTGCTCTCCAACAAAAAAAGCCGGCGCCTTGCACGCCGGCTTTTTTGTTGTTCGTATATGGTCAGGGGCGCGGCGGCGCGGCCCTGTGTTGCATCAGCGTATAAACGGCCAGCGACTGGCGGTTTTCGTCGTCGTATGTCGATAGCTTCTTGATCAGGTTGCGCAGCGTTTGCGCGCCGGTGACAAGCTTGCTGACCGCATTGAAGACGCTGAAAATTTTGCCCGTGATGGGTGTGGACAGTGGCGAGTCCTCCACCTTCTGTCCGGCATGGGTGGCCAGCGTGCGCCCCATGAAGGCGATGTCGTGATGAAAGTTAGGTGTATCGACCTCGACGGTGATTTTCTCGTCAGGCCCGAACAATCCGATAGGGTCGTGGCGCGAGCGGATGTGGATGATACGGTCGGCCGGCAGTTTGCTGGCGCCGAGTTCGCGCAGTTTTTCCTGCGTGCGCTCGTCCGGGCCGGGGCTTGAAAAGCACCAGGCTTTTCTGAATTCCTGCACGCGCGAGATGGCGCGCGCCAGATAGCCGCCCAGCGAATGTCCGGTCAGCTCGATCTCGCGCGTGTTCAGGCCTAACTGGTCGCAGGCGGCGTTGATGAACGCCATCGTGTCATTGAATTGCGGCGGCAACCGGCGCGAGAAGATCATGAAGTTGGAGCGCAGGTCGAGCTTGTCGTTGGTGCCGCGAATGGCGATGACGGTGGCGCGCTCCCCGCTTGCGGGGTCGACGCGCTGGTAGACGGCGGCAAAAAACCCTGAGGTTGCGGTCGCAGGTGTCAGTTGATCGGACGTGGCCAGCATGGTCCAGCCCGCAGGCGGGTCGGCGCGGTCATGCACGTAAAGGTGCTTGCACAGGCAGGCACGCTCCGATGCGGTCGCCAGAAACAAGCGATCGAATTCCACTTTCATGGCTAAATTATACATAATCAAAAGTTAACGCATCGTTAACTTTTGCGCTGTTTGCCCCTGAAAGCGTTGCGATCAGGTGAAAGAGGGAATGCCCGTGATGGCGCGGCCCAGAATGAGGGCGTGGATGTCGTGCGTGCCTTCGTAGGTGTTCACGGCCTCGAGGTTCATGGCGTGGCGGATAACATGGTATTCGTCGGCGATACCGTTGCCGCCCAGCATGTCGCGCGCCACGCGGGCAATGTCGAGCGCCTTGCCGCAGTTGTTGCGCTTCATCAGTGAAATCGCCTCGGGCGCGGCCTTGTGTTCGTCCTTCAGGCGGCCAAGACGCAAGGCGCCCTGCAGGCCAAGGCTGATCTCGGTCAGCATATCGGCCAGTTTCTTTTGCACCAGCTGGTTTGCCGCCAGCGGGCGGTTGAAGACGATGCGGTCCATCACATAGCTACGCGCCTGATGAAAGCAGAATTCCGCAGCGCCCATAGCACCCCACGAAATGCCGTAGCGTGCGCTGTTCAGGCAGCTGAACGGACCGGTGAGGCCTTTGACGTTGAGCATGTTTTCGGCGGGGACTTCAACATCGTCCATGACGATCTCGCCGGTGATGGAGGCGCGCAAGCTGAACTTGCCTTCGATCTTGGGCGCGCTCAGTCCCTTCATGCCCTTTTCCAGCACGAAGCCGCGGATATCGCCGGCTTCGTCCTTTGCCCAGACGACGAAAACGTCGGAGATGGGCGAGTTGGTGATCCACATCTTCGCCCCTGTCAGGCGGTAGCCGCTGCCCGACTTCACCGCGCGGGTTTTCATCGATGACGGATCCGATCCGCCGTCGGGTTCGGTCAGGCCGAAGCAGCCGACATATTCACCGGTTGCAAGCTTGGGCAGATATTTTTGTTTGAGTTCTTCGCTGCCGAAAGTCGCGATCGGATACATGACCAGCGACGATTGCACCGACAGGGCAGAGCGGTAACCGCTGTCAACGCGCTCGACCTCGCGCGCGATCAGGCCGTAAGACACGTAGTTCACGCCCGCGCAGCCATAGCCTTCGATGGTGGCGCCCAGCAGGCCGAGTTCGCCCATCTCGTTCATGATCTCGCGGTGGAAGATTTCGTGGCGGTTGGCTTCGAGTACGCGCGGCATCAGCTTGTCCTGCGCGTAGGATCGCGCGCTGTCGCGGATCATGCGCTCGTCGTCGGTCAGCTGTTCGTCCAGCAGCAACGCATCATCCCATGAAAACGACGGCTTCAGTTTGTGCTTGTCCATTGCGCGATCTCCCATAGACTGGTGAGCATATAAAATACTGACAGGCAGGGCCGGATGACAGAGAAATTAGCGGGGCGCGAGGTGATTTTTGAATTTCATCCCGTGGGCCATATCATGAAGGTGACGGCGATGGACGTGGCCACGCTGACCGAGGTCATCATCCAGTGCCCCGTCAGCGCGGGCGAGACGACGTTCAAGCGCAACGCCCTGCTGCGCCTTGAATATGTGTTGCGCAAAAAAGGCGTGATTCTATAAAAATCAAAAACATCCGCACAAAAACTGAACCCTTAAAAAATAAACTATATCAATGGCTTAAATTTATCCTTGTCGATCGCTGTCGATGGAGTAGGGTCGTGCCATAACGTTTTTAAATATTATCGAAAGCGAGAAAACAGATGAGCGAAAATTCAGCAAAAGTACAGGCAGGTTCGCGCAGCGGCTTTGGCCTGAGCGGCCTGGCAGGCATCGTGGCAGGTATCTATTCCGCAGCCACCACCCCCGTCTTTGTCGGCGCGGCTGGTCTTGGCATGGCGGCGGTTGTCGGTCTTGCGACCTTTGCCGGCGGCATTATCGGTTCGGCTGTCGGCATCGTCGGTGGTCTGGTTGTCGGTACGGTCGCTTTTGGCGGTCTGGGTCTGCTGGCGGGTAAGCGCGGCATGAAAATCGGCCTGATCGCGGGCGCGGTTACCGGTGCGGTTGTCGGCGGCCTCGGCGGCAGCGGCTATGGCATCTACAAAGGTTACACCCTGAGCCAGAAGGCGATGGAAGAAAAAGCCTGCGCCGTTCCCTTCAACGATGCGGTCGCACAGCGTTGCCGCCAGATGAATCTGGTTGCGGCACCCGTTGCAACACCTGCACCGGCCCCGACGGCGCGCTAAGGCGCAAGACGGCCGCAAGCCTTTCAAAACCCCGCTGTTTCCAGCGGGGTTTTTTGCTTTTCTCCCCTTTTCATTTGCGCTTTGCGGATTTATACATAGGGGACTTCCTTTTTCCATTCCTGTCACAGTCGCTCCGCAAGGTGCGTGGTCTGCCATGTTCAAGTTCGGCAAAACTGATGTCCTGAAAATGACGCACCAGCTACATCTGGCCGTGCGCAACAGCAAGCCTGACGAAGTGGCGCATTGGTTGCGCAAGGAAGCGGACGCCAATTTGCAGGTGGCGCTGGGCCGTTACCGCGGCAATGCGTATCACGCCTTTGCCTCCGTCCATCACGCCAATTTTGACGAGCGCGATACCGACATCC
>JAEXMB010000027.1 GCA_023444705.1 Pseudomonadota bacterium
GACCAATAGCGACGGCGGTGACGAACGCCGCAACCGCCGCCGCGGACGCCGTGGCGGACGCCGCCGTGGCGGACGCGAGCGTGGTGGCCGCGGCCCGCGCGAAGGTGGCGAAGGCAATGACGGCGAAGGCCGCCGCAGCGCACAGGACAACAACAGCGGCAACGACACCTACGTGCCGCCCAGCGTGCCCGACAGCCACGGCAACAACAACGGCGGGGACAACAGTCAGGAAGCCGCCGCCGGCGGCAGCCGCAAGGGCTGGTGGAAACGCCTGACCGAATAGGCGCTGTAATTCCACTGATAAAAAAAGCCCGGCTTTACCGCCGGGCTTTTTTTCTACGTGTATCTTTTTAAAGCAGGTCTTTCTGCGGCAGATAGCAGGTCACGGTCGTGCCCTTGCCCTCGTGGCTTTCAATCGCCACGCGCCCGCCGTGCAGTTCGATGATACGCTTGACCAGCGACAGGCCAAGCCCCGCACCCGAGCGGCGCTGCGTCTTGCCATCGCTGATTTTCTCAAACGGCGTAAAGACGCGCCCCAGATCGGCGGCGGGAATGCCAAGCCCGGTGTCGCTGACGGCGATCACGGCCTCGGCCCCTTCGATGCGCGCGGACAGCGTGACGTTGCCGCCGTTGGGGCTATAGTTGATGGCGTTGCTGATCAGGTTGAGCAAAACCTGCTTCAGTCGGCGCTCGTCGGCCATAAAGACCATATCGTCTGGCGCGTCGACCGATAGCTGCAAGCCCTGCTTTTGCGCCCATGAGCCGGTGAGGTCCGCGACCTGCGCCAGCATCGTCGCGGCAACAATGCGCTCGGGATAAAGCGTGAGGTATCCGGCCTCGAGCGAGGACAGGTCGAGAATATCGTTGATCAGCGATACCAGGCGCTGGCCCGCCGAAATCATGCTGCCGGTGTATTCCTTCTGCCGGTCATTGAGCGGGCCGAAGTACTGCTGGTCGAGCATTTCGGCAAAGCCCATGATGGCATTGAGCGGCGTGCGCAATTGATACGACACGTTGGCGAGGAAGTCGGTCTTGAGCTGCTCGGCGGCCTCAAGCGCGGCGTTCTTTTCAACCAGCGCGGTTTCGACCTTAAGCGTATCGGTGATGTCGGAATAGGTGTTCAGCACGTTGCCGTCGGGCAGCGGCACGGCGGCGAATTCAAACACCTGCCCGTCGATGCGCGTCAGGCGGCCGCGGCGTACCCCGCGCTCAAGCCCGTTGGTGAGGATGTCGGTACGGACCTCGGCCCAGACGTCGTCGCTGAAATGCACCTTGAGCGCGTCGGCGATCTGCGTGACGTGCGGATTGCCCGACAGGCTGTCGTCGGGCAGGCTCCACTGGCGCGCGAAGGACTTGTTGAACAGGCGCAGGCGCCCGTCCTCGCCAAAGACGGCGATGCCTTCGGCCAGGTTGTCCATCGTTTCCTGCTGCACGGCAATCAGCGTGTTGTACGACGTTTCAAGCTGCAGGCGCGAGGTCACGTCCTCGAGCGTCACCAGCACGCCGCCCTGCGGGCGCGGCACCACGATCTGGCGCAGCACAGTGCCGTCGGGCAGGTACTGCATATCCTCGGTCGGGGCCAGCAGGCTGGTGAAGCGCGCGGCCCATTGCTGCTTGTACTGTTTATAGTCGGCCTGTTCGGGCAGCTTGCGCAGCTCGCGCAGCTTGTCGATGACCTCGACCATGCGCGGGCGTGCGTCCATCCACGTGCCGACCATGCCGGTCAGTTGTTCGTAGGCGGTATTATAAAACTCAAGGCGCGTTTCGGCGTCGAACATCGCAATCGCCGTGCGCATCTGCTCGAGCGTTTCCTGATGGCTGGCGCCCAGACGCTGTTGCAGGGTTTCAAGTTCTTCCTCGCGCGTGACGTCAAGCGCCATGCCGATGGTACGCTTGTCGTTGCCAAGGGGAATTTCCTGGATTTCGACCAGCCGGCGCTGGCCCTCCACGATCATATGGCCGCGCAGGTTTTGCGGCTCGACATTCGCAAGCGCCTTTTGCGCCAGCGCGCGCAGGGAGATTCCCGCCTTGTTCACGCCGCTGAGCGGCAGTTCCTTTTGCTCGGCCACCACCGATGCGGCCGTATCATCAACCATGCGGGCATAGAATTTGTTGCACCAGCTGATGTTGAGTTCGCGGTCACGCACCCACATGGGGAACGGCAGGGCGTTGAGCGTGGCGCGCCATTCGTTCTCGCGCTTTTCAACGGCAGCAACTGCCTCGATCGAGCGCATGGCGGCGGTGGCGAAATCGGAAATGTCCAAAATCCACAACACCGAGAAGATCTGCGCGTCGTCCTGTCCGCCGCCCTTGCTGCGCGCCTCGGCCTGAATGACCCCGCGCTTGCCGTAGACCTTGAGCGACTTGAGCCCCGTCACCGTATGCACGCCGATTTCAAAATGCTCGCCGAATTGTTGCAGGCGTTCGTACAGCGTGCCGATTGATGCCGCGTCGCTCGCGGTCAGTGCCTGCTGGATATCCTCGATGCTTTCGACCTGCGCCACACCCAGAAGCTCGGGGAAGGCGGGCGACATCGCCTGCAATCCCGTCTGGTCCCAGCCGCAGTAATCGATGGGAATGGAGCGCAGGAAGGATTCAAGACGGTCGTTTTGCAGGGCCAGGCCGCGCACATGGCGGCGGGCGGGCAAAATGGCATCAAGCGCGCGATCGAGCGGGCTGTGCAGCAAAACATGGTCAGAGGTGTCACGATGCGCAGTCATACCTTAGCCCCGGCTCCCCTTTCCGGTTCTTTCATTTTAAAACGCTTTGGGCGGCCACTTCAACATTTAACACCCTGATATTACTGCTAGTTTTTAAATATTTTGCATAAAAATATAGACTCACATATTATGTATACTCACTTGGAGTATAGCCGCATGGCAACACCGCGCGATCAGCAACCGCCCGCATCCATCCGCCATGCCCTGACGGCACTTGAAACCCTGCGCACCGAAGATGCCGCGCTGGCCGCAATGCTTGAAAAATCCCTGCCCGCCTATGCAATGCGCCTCAGCCAAAGTGGCGAGGCCGTCGATGTGCAAACCCTGCTTGCCATCGCCCGTCAGGGTGAAGAAGCGCTCAAAGATGCTTTTGCCGCTTTGCGCTCTGCACAAGAAGAAGGATCGCTGCTGGAAAAATACACCAAGATCAAGGCCGAGATCGCAGCCAGTAACGCCCGCCCCGATAGATCACCGACATTGGCCGCACCCGACCCTGAAAAATATCCGGCTGCCCACATAAACTTTATGCTCGGTGTTGCGGCCGAAAGCGGCGACATCGCAGCCGTGCGTGACATGATCGCGCACGGAGCCGATATCAACAGCAATATGGGGCAGGCATTGCGCGTTGCGGTTGTATATGGGCATACAGAAACTGCAGCCCTGTTGCTCGAACATGGTGCCAGTACCGACACGATAGTCCCCGCATTGCCCTATGCCGCAAAAGCCGGCCATATTCAAACCCTCAAGCTGATCTTCAAGCACAGCAGACCTCTCATACAGCAAGAAAGAAATATGCTTTTAAACGCGGCGGCAAAGGCAGGCCAGACAGCTGTTGTCGCACTTATGCTTGACCAGGGCGTGCCGATTGGCAGCGTCTATTACGAGGCAATGAGACACGCATGCGTATATGGACACATCGACGTCATCCGGTTGTTGCTGGATCGCGACCCCTCTATTCCCAAGAGCGAGATAAATAACGCCCTCGTCGATGCTGCTGAACTCGGTTATACAGAAATCGTTGCACTGTTGCTTGACCGCGGCGCGGATATCCATGCTTCTTGCGACGCCCCGCTCTATGCCGCCGCCAAGAGGGGACATACCAACACAGTTGCGCTGCTGATTGATCGCGGCGCCAACATTCACGCCGGCAATGACGAGCCGTTGCGCGCTGCAGCCGAGAATGGTCACAATACCATCGTTGCTATGTTGCTGGAACGTGGGGCCAATATCCACGTCCTTGATGACCAGCCCTTGCAACTCGCCGCCGTAAACGGGCAGCACTACGATACCGCAGCCCTGTTGGTTGACCACGGCGCTGACATTGCCGCCGTATCTCCGCTTCACCAAGGCCGGATCGTCAGTTATATGCAGCAAAGAGAGCGCTGGCAGCGAACCATCCGCGTCGACCCGCCAAAAGGTATGGAATCGCGCGATCCCGCCGTTTTCAAACCGCAGTTTTTTGCAGATGTCATTAGTGTACTGAGCAAAGAAAACTACACGGGGCTGACAGCCCGCAATTACGCCTACAACGCTGTCGCGCTATTCCAGAATGATCAACGCCTGCTGCAGTATTTGAAAAAGTGGGCCACCTTTATCCAGCAACCGCTGCATAATCTGATTCACATGATCAAACTGCCGGACGACTTATCGGGCATCAATCTTTCTGCCTGGGGCGACGCCGTGCTACAACACGGGCCCAAAATGGCACAGATGGTCAAGTACTGCGACCGCCTGCCCGAACCCCTGCGCTCGGAAGACGGCAAAAGCTGGTCCTATCTGCGCACCCGCGCGGAAGTCGCCAAATATGCCTACAACCGCGCAGCCGAACATCCCCAACTTGCAGCCTTGTGTTTTGCGCACATGGTCGATGAAAAAGACTTCGACGCCGCACTTGATATCGCGCAAGCCGTACCCCCCAAAGTCAGGGACATGCCCGACATCATCATCGACGGCAAGCGTTTCGGGCTGGAAGGTACAACGTTCCACAGGCTGGCCAACGACGATGTGCGCGGGCTTTTCCTGGGTGAACTGACCGATTGTTGCCAGTCGATCGGCAATGCAGGCAGCGCTTGCGCCACGCATGGCTACACATCGCCCAACGGCGGGTTCTATGTGATTGAAACCGCACAGGGCGAGATTATCGGTCAAAGCTGGGCGTGGCGTGGCAAACAGGGCGAGCTGTGCCTTGACAGCCTGGAAACGCTGGGCAGCCGTGTATCGGAACAGCAGTGGCAAGACCTGCTCAAGGAAGTGACGCAGGAACTCGCCACGTCCAAAGGCAACGGTGTCAGCGCCCTGCATGTGGGCATAGGTGGCGCCACACCCAGTAGTTTAAGCCAGCACTTCGAACAAGCCATTGCCAAACCCATTGATTACAGCGGCTACCGCGATTCCAACAAACAAGTCCGCGTATGGAAGCGCTGATGCAAAAAAGCCGGCTAGGTTTCCCCGCCGGCTTTTTGTTCATCTCTGTCGTAGAGATTAATAGCGATAGTGATCCGGCTTGAAGGGGCCTTGCTCGCTCAGGCCCAGATATTCGGCCTGTTTCTTGCTCAGCGTGGTCAGCTTCACACCAAGCTTGTCGAGGTGCAGACGCGCCACTTTTTCATCAAGATGCTTGGGCAGGACGTAGACCTTGTTTTCGTACTTGGCGTGGTTTTCCCACAGTTCGATCTGTGCCAGCACCTGGTTGGTGAAGGACGCGCTCATGACAAAGCTCGGGTGGCCGGTCGCACAGCCAAGGTTGACCAGACGGCCTTCGGCCAGAACGATCAGACGTTTGCCGTCGGGGAAGACAACCTCGTCAACCTGCGGCTTGACGTTTTCCCACTTGTAGTTGCGCAGGGCTTCGATCTGGATTTCGCTGTCGAAGTGGCCGATGTTGCACACAATCGCGCGGTCTTTCATCTCGCGCATGTGGTCAATGGTGATGACATCGACGTTACCGGTGGTGGTGACGAAGATGTCGCCCACGCTGGCGGCTTCTTCCATCGTGACGACCTGATAGCCTTCCATCGCAGCCTGCAGCGCGCAGATAGGGTCGATTTCAGTCACCAGCACGCGCGCACCCTGCGTGCGCAGGCTGGCAGCAGAGCCTTTGCCCACGTCGCCAAAGCCGCAGACGACGCCGATTTTACCGGCGATCATCACGTCGGTCGCGCGCTTGATGCCATCGACCAGCGATTCACGGCAACCATAGAGGTTATCGAACTTCGACTTGGTCACGCTGTCGTTGACGTTGATGGCAGGGACCTTCAGCAGGCCCTTTTTCTGCATTTCATAGAGACGGTGAACGCCGGTGGTGGTTTCTTCCGACAGGCCTTTCACGTCTTTGAGCATCTCGGGGTATTTTTCGTGCATGATCTGGGTGACGTCGCCGCCGTCGTCCAAGATCATATTCGGCGTCCAGCCATCGGGGCCGCGCAGGGTCTGCTCGATGCACCACCAGAATTCTTCCTCGCTCATGCCTTTCCAGGCAAAGACGGGGATGCCCGCAGCGGCGATGGCGGCGGCGGCCTGATCCTGGGTCGAGAAGATGTTGCATGACGACCAGCGCACTTCCGCACCCAGATCGACCAGCGTTTCGATCAGCACGGCGGTCTGGATGGTCATGTGCAGGCAGCCGACGATGCGCGCGCCTTTGAGGGGGTTTTTGCCTTTGTATTCGGCGCGCAGAGCCATCAGGCCCGGCATCTCGGTTTCGGCAATCGCGATTTCCTTGCGGCCCCAGTCGGCCAGCGAAATGTCTTTGACCTTGAAATCGCCTGCGCTTTGTTTTGCTTGTGCCATTGCCATGACCGTCACACCTTTCTGTTGAGCGGGCCCGATGCCCGTGAAATACCGGCCCTCAAGATAGACAGGCAGGGCCTTATCCACAAGGGCGGGAATCGGCTATTTTCGCTAAAAAGGGGCAAAATCAGTCGTTGAATGCCGCCACAAGGGCGCGGATGGTGGCGGGGTCGTATTGCATCAGCACCTCGCCTGCATGGGCCTCGGCCCCGGCCAGCGACAGCTCGCGGATGCGCTTTTTGACGCGCGCCACACTGGCCGCCCCGACGGAGATTTCGCGGATGCCAAGCCCCAGCAACAGTGCAGTCAGGCGCGGGTCGGCCCCCATCTCGCCGCAGATGCTGACGGTCAGGCCCGCCCGGCGCCCCGCCTCGACCGCGAACTGGATCAAGCGCAGCACAGCGGGGTTGAGCGGGTTATAGAGGTCGGATACCTGATCGTTGCCGCGGTCGATCGCCACCGTGTACTGGACAAGGTCGTTGGTGCCAAGCGCGAAGAAATCAGATACCGCGGCCAGACTGTCCGCCGAAAGGGCGGCCGCGGGAATTTCGATCATGGTGCCAAGCGGCGGCAGCTGTGCGGGCAATTTTGCACCTTCGCTTGCCAGCTCTGCCCATGCCTGATCGAGGATTTCGCGCGCCCGCACGATCTCGTCGGCCTCGGTCACCATCGGCAATAAAATCCGCACGGGCCCGTGCGCACCTGCACGCAAAATGGCACGGAACTGTGTTTTAAGCAGATCCGGGTATTTTAGCGACAGGCGGATCGCGCGCAGGCCAAGCGCCGGATTGGCGGCATCGCCCAGATGGCGGTCAAGCGCCGCCGCCATTTTATCGCCCCCGATGTCAAGCGTGCGAAACGTCACCTGCTGGCCCTGCATGGCGTCGACCACGCTTGACATGGCTTCGTATTGTTCGTCTTCCGTGGGCAGGGTCGCGCGGTTCATGAACAGGAATTCGGTGCGAAACAGCCCGATGCCATCGGCACCGGCAGCACGGATGGAAAGCGCATCGCGCGGCTGTTCCAGATTGGCGCGCAGCAAAACGTCGTAGCCGTCGCTTGTCGTCGCGGGTGCTGCGGTCAGTGACGCCAGCACCGCGCGCTCATCCTCAAGCGCGCGCAGTTTGTCGCTGTATTGCGCCCAGGTGTCGTCGGCAGGGTTGACGACCACGCGGCCCGCGATGCCGTCAACGATGATGTGCGCGCCGCTGACAGCGACGCTGAGGATCGCTTCGGCCACACCCAGTACGGCGGGCATGCCAAGGCCACGCGTGACGACGGCGGTATGCCCCGCCGCACCGCCGTGGACGGTAACGACACCGCCAATACGCTCAGGATCAAGTAAAGCGGTTTCGGCCGGTGAAAGATCGCGCGCCAGCACGATACCCCCCGCCGGCACCGCCGCCAGCGACATGGCGGGGCAGTTGATCAGACGGCGCACCAGACGGCGCCCGACGGCGGCAACATCGTCGATACGGTCGGCGATATAGCGGTCCGACAGGCTGCGGAACTGCGCGGCAAGTGCGGCAACCTCCGCCTCGACCGCGCTTTCGGCGGCAAGATTTTCACTTGCAATGCGTGCGCGCGCACCGCGGATCAGGCGCGAGCCTGCCAGCATGGCGCGGTGCGCTTCGAGCAGTAAAATGATTTCGCTATCGCTGTCGTCGCCCTGTTCCTGCCGCTCGCGTTGCAACAGCAGATCGACTTCTTCAAGGGCGGCGGCGGTCGTATCGTCAAAGCGCGCCAGTTCCGCGCTAACTTCATCCGCATCAAGATGGCGCACGGGCGCGGGCGTGAGGTCAAGGTCAAGCACATAGACATGCCCAAGCGCAAGCGCATGGGTGATGCCAATACCGTCAAAGACGCGCTCGGGCCGCACGAGCGGTGATGGCGGCGTTGCGTCCATCAGCAGTCCTCGTCAAAGCGGTGTTCGACCAGCAAGACCAGCTCTTGCAGAATATCGCCGGCGCGCGCGCCCTCGACGCGGATGTGGATATCGGTATTCTGGCTGGCGGAGAGCATCAGCAACCCCATGATGGACGAGCCGCAGACACTGCTGCCGTCCTTGGTGACAGTGACCTTGGCCTGACGGTTTTCGACCATGCGCACAAAACGTGCGGCGGCGCGCGCGTGCAGGCCGCGCTTGTTGCAAATGGTGACGCTGCGCTCGGCGACCGTCACATCCGTCATCAGGCCTGACCCTTGAGCAAGGCGCTGGCGGCGCTGATGTACTTGCGGCCCGCTTCCTGCGCGGCAAGCGCGGCCTGCGCCAGCGGTTCGCTGTGGCGGATCTTGGCAAGCTTGATCAGCAACGGCAGGTTGATGCCCGCAATCGCCTCGACCTTGGTATCCTCGATGACCGAAATCGCAAGGTTGGACGGCGTGCCGCCGAACATGTCGGTCAGCAGCAACACACCCGCACCACTGTCGACCACCTTGATCTTTTCAAGGATCTCCTTGCGCTTGGCGTCAAGGTCGTCATCAGGGTTCATGCACACGGCGGCGATGGCCTTTTGCGGGCCTACCACGTGTTCAAGCACGGAGATAAACTCCTCCGCTAGACGCCCGTGGGTGACGATAACGATTCCGATCATGATGCAGTCTTCCTTTGCTGGTCTTTGTGGGCGTCGGGATTTTCCGCATGGCCCTTGTCGATATCGCGGTGGCTGACGGCGACGCTGTAGCCGCTGGCGTCGATCCACGCAAACAGTTCCTCGGCCGTAAAGACGGAGCGGTGACGCCCGCCCGTGCAGCCAATGGCGATGGTCAGGTAATGACGGCCTTCCTGCTGATAGCGCGGCAGCATGCCGCCCAGCAGGGCCGTCAGGTTGTCAAAGAACGCGCCATACCCCGCGTCGGCGCGGATATAATCGGCGATGGCGCTGTCCTGCCCGCTGAACTTGCGCAAATGCGGTTTCCAGTACGGGTTATCAAGAAAGCGCACATCGAACACCAGATCGGCGTTGCGCGGCAGGCCGTGCTTGAAACCAAATG
>JAEXMB010000033.1 GCA_023444705.1 Pseudomonadota bacterium
CGTCGTCGCCTCGACAGCGGCGACGATGGCGGTGGTCATGCCGGTAACAGCCGCGGCCTGCGCGGTCGTCGTCGCACCGGCGGCGACTTCGGGTTGGGCCGGCAGTTCACACTGCGCAGAGGCGATACGCGGCATCGCGATAACCAGCGACAGAGCAACCAGTGCGGCACACAACTTACGGCGCGGATACAGGGTATTCATCATCTGCTCCCCCTGCTGCGATCAACTGGCACCGGCAGCGGATATTCGTCGGACAAAACAGACACCTGCACAGCCAGCGTCAAGGCCGTGCGTTCGAGCAGCTCGTAATAGTCGCGCAGCTGCATCAGGTACATCGCATTCAGGACGACTTTTTCCATCTGTTGGCGCTCTGACGTGCCGATTTTATCGATGGCATAGGCGCCACTGTTGAAGCGGTCAACCGACATCGCATGCAAAATCTCGCGATAGCTCGGATTATCGGAAAGATCATCGAGAGGCACGCCTGCACCCTGACGCAGGGCGGCCACGAACGAGCATGAACCCGCAGCTGCAGGATCGCCCGTTCCCGAGCCGGTACAATTAGCGCCATCGGGCGTAAAACCACCGGGAACGCGCCAGCCTGCGATAAGGTTGAGGACCGCGCGCGCCGCATTCTTGCGCGCCGCATAGGGGCGGCGCTCGATCCAGTTTTGCTGGCCCGCGCTCTTGGCAATGGCGTCTTCGCTGATAGGTGCCGCGCGCGGGCGGCCCATCATGTTATCAGCCATATGCTCGACTGCCTTCAGGTGACGGTCGTCTTTATCGACAGGAATAGTCAGGGTGTTAAAGATACGGCCCGTGACTTGCGTATCAGCGTTGTAGAATTTTGAGTCAGAGGAACCGCAGTTGTTCTGTCCGCCGTTATCTTTGGGGTTACAGAACAGGGCCTGGAATTCCTGTGCATGGACAGCGACAACCGCAGCAGGGCCGCGCGCGGAAGCGGTGCCGCGCCTATTCAGCGCCACACCGTTTGAATCGTTTTGCCAAGCACCGCGCATCGCACGCGAAAAAGCATTAGCGCTGCCAAGGCTACCAGCAGACGTTGCGACGGCGCAGGCTTCTTCGCCGGCGGCGTCGGATTGGGCGATGGCGCTGCGCGCATCCTGCGTCTGGATTTCAAGCGACGCGCGGGTTTGCTGTTCGGCATCGGTGATGGCGGCGATCTGCTGCGCCTGGTCCATGCCAGCGATATTGGCCTGTTCGGTCATCGCCTGCAACGATGGCTTGTAGTTGTAATACCAATAGGTGTCAAACCAGTCGGCGATATCCTGTTCGGCCTGCTCAAGACGGCTGAACACCGTTTGCACCAGCGTGTCGACCGACATGCTGATATAATTTTCAACGACTTCGGTTGATGCGACCAGCGCCTCGTAATAGGCACTCTCAACCGCTGCCGTCAAAAGCGCGGTCGAACCGGGCACCGTGCAAGGGACAGTATTGACGCCGGCACAGCCGCAGGGGCTTGGCAAGACGGGTTGCAGGGGGGAGCCCGGGATAGGCGGCGTCACACTGTACTGCGCACTGCATGACTGCGTCGATGCCGTCATGCTGTTATAGCCGACCAGAAAGAAGACAATCACCAGCACAGCCGAGAAAGTCCGGCGCAACAGGCGGCGCGCGGTCAGTGGCGGTTTATATGAAGGGGCTTTTGCCATCAGTCGCTCCCCTGCCCTTTTTCGAGCCCTTTGCCGTCGCGCAGCTCGCGCGCCTCAAGCCCCATTTCCGCCGCTAGCATCAGGGCGTAGCGGTCTATCAACTCCAGATGATCGTGCATCTGCATAACCTGAAAGGCATTTTGCACCGCCAGTTCGCGGTCTGCGTTGGCGGGGGTGTCGATCTGCTCGACGGAATACTGGCCGTTGCGGAAGCGCTCGCTCAGCATCGCTTCCATGATTTCCTGATAGGACGGGTTATCCGACAAAAGGTCAGGCGGAATGCCCGCACTGTCGCGGATCGCCGCGATGAAGGCACCGTTGCTGCCGCTAGGCGCGCGGCGGGCGATTGTGTATTGCAGGGCAGTGTGGATTGTCTGACGTTGTGCGCGCAACTCGTCACGCGCAAGCGCGGCTTGGATACCCTGAGCTGTATTAAGGCTGGCAGGATTGATGTTGTTGCTGACAAAAGGCTCTGCCACGTTGATCACCAGCGCATCTGCAGCCGCCTTGCGCTGGGCATCGGTCAGGTCGACGGTATCACGGCTGAAGACAGTCCCCGCAACATCGATGTCGGCATTGACCAGTGCCCCGCCGCCGCTTTGGCACGTATTGATACCGTTATTGTCAGCAGGGTCGCAATAAACTGCGCGCACCTGATCCCAACGCTCGGCGATATCAGCCGCGGCACCACGCGCTGCCGTGCTGCCGCGCGCGCCGCCGCTGCGCGGTGCGGCGTCGGCAGGTGCGGCGCGCGCATAGGCGTCGACGATCGCATTGGCGCGCGCGATACCGCCAACGGCAGTGGCGGCCATGCACACTTGCGTGCTGGGCGCGGCATTGCGCTCGCTTTCGAATTCAAGTTCACCCATCAGGTGATTGGCGCGCAGCACCTCGGCACCATCGCGGAAGGTACTCATAGCGGCAGCTTGCATGGAATCCATCACGTTGGCCTGTTCGGTCTGGCCCTGCATTGATGGTTTTTCGTTGTAATACCAGAAGGTGTCAAACCAGTCGTCAATGTCCATGACGATCTGGCCGAAGCGAATGGTCGCCTGCAGGGCAAAGGCCTCTGCCGCAAGTGCGTATTGCGCATTGATCAGGCCGGTGGCAACCCCGATCTGCGTGGCCGTCTGCCCCGCAACAACAGCGAAGAGCGCCGATACACTGGTCGGGCCCTGCGCCACGCAAATGCCGCAACTGCAGGCCTGCGCCTCTGCAGGGCAGGACGTCGCGACACTCATGGTTAGATAGCCAACCGTGATCATCGCCAGAAAAACGGCGACGATGGCGATCTTGCGCCATGATCTGCGTAAATAAGTCCCGGCTGTGGTCATTACACCCCTGAATTCCCTGACATTGGCGTCATATTCAGCCTATCCTGATAGTGTATCATATTTAGTTAAAATGTGAGATATTTTCAGAATATTAAGGAAAATCAAGGGGCTGAAATCCAGCCCTGCCGCCATTTTTTGCAACTGGCGGCGGTCATTCAGCCCGGAAAAGCGGAAATCAGTAGCCGACTCCGTAAGCCTTGACCACCAGCGTGCGGGCCTGCCCGCCTTGCTGGTGCAGTTGCGCATAAGGGCGCGGCTTGGCATTGGCGAAGCGGTCCAGCAGTTGCGATGCGGCATCGCTGAAGGTGCCGTCGATGCTCACGCTCTGGCGCAGGCGGTAGTCGTAGTCGATCGACCAGTAAAGATCGACACCCGCGCGGTTGGCCCAGTCCTGCAAAACGTCGCGCAGAGTCATGCCTGCCTCGGCCTGCCAGCTGGCGGCAGGGGCGCTGACCACAGCGCGCGACGACATCGGCGGGCGCACCACAGGGGCTGCCGCGCGTGCCGCCGCTGGTGGTGTCGCGGGTGGCGCCATCGTCAGCGCGATCGGGGAGAGGTCTTCGCCGGGTGCGGTTGCCAGTTGCTCGTCATTATTAAGCGCGGATGCCGCAACATCGTTTTGCGCGTCGTCCCACTCTGCGGTCATTTGCTCGGCCGCGTTGCGCGGGGGTGCGCCAATGGTCGCCTCGACCGGCGTTTCCTCGCGCGAGAGCTGCGAGCGGATGCGCGAGATCAGGCCCGCGGGTTTTTTGCGGCGGATGTCAGCCGTTTCAACTGATGACGGTGCCGCAGGTACTGCGGGCGGTGTTACCTGCGCCGTTTGCAGCGCGGGTGCGCTTGCACCCTGCTCCATCACCATCAGGACGTTGTCGTCTTGCGTTTCAAAGGTCAGGCCCTTACTCGCCAGCATATCATGCGCGACGTCGCGCCAGGGCTTGCCGCCCTCCCACGATACGCGCTGGCCGAGATCGACACCCGGTGAAAACGCGAATTGATAACCCGGCGGCGCCACCTGTTGCAACGCGATCACCAGCGGCAGGTCGGTGCCAAAACCGCTGAGCATCCCGTCTGCCTGCGCAACAGCAAGTGGCGCGGCATCGACAGGCGCGGGTGCGTCGATCGGCACGGCAGTGACGGGAATGGTGGCCTGCCCGGCCGCATCGGGCATCATGCCGATGGGCGCAAGGGTGCTGTCGCTCTGGATTGCGCCACCCGATTGGGGTTGCGCCTGCGGAATACCCGCGCCGCGAATTTCAAAGCCGGCATGTGCCGCCAGCGGCACCAGTACGACAGCCACAGCGACCGAGGCCGCAAGCAGGCGCGGCAGGCAGGGGAGCATTTGGGCGGGGCGGCGTGAGGTCATCGGGCGGGCCAGTGCTAAGGACGGGTTTATGCGCATGTGATGCCGGATTTCTATGACAGAATCCAGCCGCACAGCGGCTTTGCCGAAAGTACACCCGAAAGGCATGGAAAATCAATGCGGTTAGAGCGTGCTTGACAGGCTTCTTTGATTTTCATATTGTGACTTAATTTTTCAGAATCTACAAAACTGAGCATCCTATGGCCAAAAGCACAAAAACGACGCTCGACAAAATCGACTGGGACAGCATCGCAACCGAGCTGCTGGCCACATTCAATGCGGCCAATACGTTGCGCACCACTGCCTATGGCAACGACGACAGACGACACAATGCCGAGCTGGCTGTACAGGCCGCGCTTGCGCTTGCGCAAGTCAGCGCCGAAGCCCGCGCCGTGCGCGAAGAAAAAGAGCGCGACAACTTCACGATCAGCAAACCCAAAGGGCAGCAGGCATGAGCAACCCCGTAAAATCAGCCAGCGAGATCGACTGGGATAAAATGGCCAAGCGTCTTGGCCGTGCCTTTGATGATGCGATGGACGAGGCAGAACAGTATGCGTATTCCGATCAGGATTCCTGCGCGCCGCTGATCGCCGCCAGCAAGGCGGCACAAGCACTGGTCAAAATTTCCGAACGCGCGCAGGCGCAAAAGGAAGCGGCTGAAAAGAGCGGCTTTAAACTCTCCAAGCCCGCAGGCTGATTTCATTTCAGAAAAGGTTAGCGCGAACCGGTGTCTTGCAGACGGCGGCGGCGTGTCCATATCCATGCCGGACGGTACTTGCCGATCAGCCACAGGCGACCAGCACGCAAGGCAGAGGCGAACGACAGCCCTTTGCGCTCCAGCACCCAAAACGTCAGAAAAACGCCGATCAGCAAAAACAGCGTCCACAGGCGGAAGTGAACCAGCAGCAGGATGACGAAAAACCCCGCACGCGCGTCAAAGGCAAAGAAGCGCACGGGCTTCATGGTATTGCGCCAATGCCAGCTCATGATACTCCCCTTCCCTTGCCGTTAGTTGATTTCAGTGACGACTGCGTCGTCGTCGTCATCAGTGATGCCAAGCGCCGTCGCGGCGGCCTTGGTACCCTGCGCATAAAGAAGATAGTAGCGGTGTTCGATCAATCCAGCCTCGTAAGCATCGCGCGCGGATTTTTCCATCGTCTTGCCGTACTTGGGCACCATCGTCATCAGCTCGAACGGCCAGCGGTCGGCAGGCAGGTTGAGCATGCGCTCGCGGATTTCCTCGGTGAAAGGCATGTATTCGCGCAAGGCCACGCGTCCGCCGCCGATTCTCGGCACCAGCGTCTGCGTAACGATCAGGCGCACGGTTTCCATCAGCGAATAGGCGCGCTCGGAGCGCTCGGACGGCTCGAACGTCGAGACCATGCGTCGGATGGTGGCGGCCACACCCGTGGTGTGGACGGTGGCGTAAACCGTGTGGCCGGTCTGCCCCGCTTCGATTGCGGCGTTGATGGTTTCGCGGTCGCGCGCCTCGCCCACCATGATGATCTCGGGCTTGCGGCGCAGGGCGTTGCGCACACCGGCGGCAAAGGTCGGCAAGTGGCGCGGAATTTCCGTCTGCGCGACCAATGATCTGCGCGAGGTGATGGTGTCGTAGGTGAATTCGATCGGCGCTTCGTACGTCAGCATCTTGCCGCAGCCGTGCGGGCTTTCGATCAGCATGCGGTTGCCAGCGGCCAGCAAGGTCGACTTACCCGAACCGGTCGGCCCCGTCACCAGCACAAGCCCCTGACGCGGTTTCCAGTTTTCGATGATCTCGGGCTCGATGTTGAGCTGCTTCATCGTGGGCGGCGCCTGCGGCAGGGTACGCATGGTGACCTGCACGCCGTCGCGGCCATCGGCCAGAATCGCCGTCATGTTCACGCGAAAGCGCGTGCGCGTGAAACGATCAACCATGATCTCGTAAGACAAGTCGATGTCCGCACCGCCGGCAAGGATGGCCAGTGCCTCCGTACCATAGAGGCGGGTGAGGATCGCCGTCATGTCGGCGGCGTCAAGCGCGCGGTGCGTGCCCGGATAAAGCGTGCCGTGAATTTCACAATAGACGGCGCGGTTGGATTGAAATGTGATGTCCGATGCGCCGCGCTTGACGCACCACAGCAGGAACGGGTCAATGTGATGCTCGAGAAAACGGTCCGGCTCGTTCGGCCAGGTTTCCTTGAGGTCATCGATACCCTTCTTGAGAAGGCTTACCGGTCTGCCGGCTTCCATTGCTGCGATCCTGTCAGGAATTCAGACGGGCCGGTGATACGCAGCGCGCGATCGCCCACCCGCATGAGGTTTTTGCCGCCGGTCACCCCGCGGTCTTCATGCATGGCGTAGGGTGCGGAAATCTTGCCCTCTGCCAGCAGGGTCCGGTAACGCACCATACCGTTATAGTCTGACACCAATTGGTTAAGATTGGTTTCAAAGGCTTCTTCACCCTGATTGTAGCCCGCTGTCCAGCCCTGCTTGACCCAGCTGTTCCATTCCAGCTGTTCCTTGTCATCCTTGGGCCACAAGACACGCGGCGGCGGCGTGATGTCGGTTTCGTATTCGGGCATCAGATAGGTGCGCCAGTCGCGCGGCGCGGCGACGATCTTCGCCTGCTTGTTGATGTCGAGGATCTGGTCGGCAACGGCGGCTTCGTTGCCGTCGTTGGTGATGAGGATATTGTCGAGCGATTCGCGCACGATCGGCGGTTCGATCAACAGGCCCGACGGCGCGCGCACCAAAAGCGCGCGGAAATTGAACACGCCGTCCATGACCTGTTCGTAATCTTCAAGACGTTCGGCCACCTGATACTGGCGCTTGGCAAGGCCGCCGCGCGCGCCGTACGACAAGGCCGCCTCGCGCTGGGCATCGCGGCGGATGTCGAGGTTGAGCAGTTCTTCCTCCACTTCCGCATCGGTGACGTTATAGGTCGTGCCGTGCGTCTTGTGGACGTCTTGCAGGCGGTCAAGCTCGGGCGGGGTCGGCTCGTCCGTCACGGTCTGGCGCGGATCGACCACAGTCGCGCGCGCAAAGTTGGTGACGTCGCCGTCGCGCTTGGCCTTGTCGGCCAGCTTGTTCGCCTTGTATTGCGGGCTGTCGGGGTTTTTCAGCAGTGCATTCATCTCGTCGGATGAAATCTCGTCAGGTTGCTGGCCGGGCAGGACCATGCCGGGCGGATAGTAAAAACTCTGCACGCCCTGCGGCGTGACAAAGCCCTGCGGCACCATGATCTGGCCCTGCCCGTACTGACCTTGCCCGTACTGGCCTTGCATATAGGGCTGTTGCTGGCCGATCTGCTGGCCATAGCCGTATTGCTGTTGCGTGCCGCCCGTCGTCGTGCCCGATGACGGCGCGCCAAACATCTGCGCGATGGCGCTGGCGTTTGAATTGGGTTGTTGTTGCGTCGTGGTGGTTGTCGTCTGCGCATGGGCAGCCGTGTGCAGGGCCATCAGGGCGCCCGCCGCGACAATCATGAATGCTGTGCGTTTAACCGCCGGAAGCAGGCGCATAGTTCAGCTCGACAACTTTCTGGTCGACATCGACCGAAATATCCGCGCGCGTGCCAGCCTGCAGGCCAACGTCGCGCAGCACCTCAACCACCGATTTCTGCTTGGCGATCACATGCACAACCACGGGCGCGGGCGGCACATCGCCGTTGACGCGGAAGCGATAGCCCGCGCGGTCGGCCAGTTTTTGCGTCAGCGGTTCGATCGGGCCGACCCACTCGACACTGACGCTGCGGCGCAGTTCCTGCGGTGCGGAGGGCACGGACTGGATGGCGACAGCGGGCGTGCGCGCCTGTTCGACCGACGCCAGCGTTTGCAGCGCAGCCGACGCGCGGTCGGCGGCGGATGCCAGACGCAGACTGACCGGATCGGGTTCGGCGACCATTTGCTGGTCGACCTTCTGGTTGAAATTCAGCGGCGCGCAGGCAGCCAGCGTGACGGCGAGCGCGGCGCACGCGACCAGCGCGGCAACGCGGCGGTATGGCAAGAGTGTGACAGCGGTATGTGACGGCATGACGCCTGCGCTTCCCCTAATTTTTACCCTTGTGCAGGCGCGACGCCGTGCCAAAGGCATTTGGCGTGGCTGGCACCGGTCCCCCGACCGGACATCCCCACGCATGAACCTATGTTTTTTAATTTTATGGGTTTACGCCGCCGCAAGCAAGCCTTTCGCGGACATGATGGCGGCAAAAGTCACAGTGTAATCTGGTAAATGGAAACTTCAGCGCGTTTGCGCGCCCTGCGTCGTGCGGCTGGCGACGGCGGCACTGGCGCGCGCGTGCGCCGCGACAAGGTCGCTTGGCTGGCGCACAAGGCGGTAGTTCTGCATCGCGCGCAAAACTTTCTCGCGGTACTTGTGGCCGAATTTCGGCGTGGCGGAGTGATACCACGCAATCCCCTGATAAAGACTACCGGTATCGTTCATCTTTTTACGCAGGATCCACGCACCGACGCCGATGTTGATGCAGGCGTCGTCGCGCACCATCTGCTTGGCGCGGCTTTCCGACACGTTCCAGTGACGCGCCAGTTCGGGCATCCAGATGGTGTTGATCTGCATGGGGCCAAGGTCGTGCGTGCCGTTGGTGTTGGGCACCGCCTGACCGACGCGCCCGCCTTCGACATGCAGGATACCGAGAATAACGGGGGCAGGCACAGAATAGGTCTGTGCCGCAGCGAAGATACACATGGCAAGGGCCTGCGCGGTAATCATGGCGTGGCCTCCGGTTGCGGTGCCGGTGTATCTTCGGCAGGTGCCGAGGGCATTTCAGGCGGCAGCAAATCGGCCAGCAATGCCAGCGTGTTTTTCGGACGTCCCACCATCGCGGTCACCACGCCGTCAGCGGGGCGGCGGTAGATGGTAAAGGGCGGGCCTTGCAGTTTGTTCGTCGTGGCGAAGGCCGTATTGGCGGCGATTTTTTCAAGCGCGCCGGCGGCGATCTTGTCTTTGCCAAGTGCTGCTTCGTCGCCATTGATATAAGCCTGCCATGCCGCAAAAGGATCGCTGACCGACAAAAGCGCCGCACCGCCGTCGCGGTTGGCATCCGCAGCACCAAAGGGCACCAGGCGGATCTGCATCTTGCCCGCCTTGACCAGAGGGGCCACGTCCATGAACATCGCCTTGCAGTGGTCGCAGTTCACGTTCATGAACATGTATATATAAGGCGCATCGTCGTTGCCGACCTTGACCCATGCGGATTTTTCGGTGCCGCTGTAAACCTGTTCGGCCTTGGACAGCTTGCTGGCATCAGCGCCCGCAATAGCGGATTGATCGCCGCTCAGGCGCTTGCGATAGGCGATCAGCTGCGGGGCCGTCATGTTCTGCCCTTGCTGGTCGACCATGATGCCCATGACCATCGTGTTTTCAGGCGTGACATAGACAGTCTTGACCGATTTATCGGCACCGATCAGCACGAAACCTTCAAGGCTGCCGCTGCGGCCCAGATAGTCGACGATGCCGCCGTTGCGCTCGAAATCGGCGAAGGCAGGGAATTTTTGCGCAAGCGCGGACACTTCGGCGCCAGCGTCTTGTTGCGCGGGGACAGCCGCAGCCGGTGCCGCCTGTTGCGCCTGTGCAGGCATGACCGCAACCAGCGAAAGCATCGCTGCGGGCAAGAGGACGGCATAACGTGGCAAAGCGGCCATTGGCTGAAAAAGTTCCCCCGGAAAACAGCGCCCTGCACGGGCGCGGTGACACCTCACCATAGCGAAGGCGCGCATAAGAATCCAAGCTTGATTGCAAGATTGCCGCCCTGCACCGCGCCGCGCGCCTACCCTACATATCTTAACACAGCTTGGATAACACTTTGGATAAATTCATTAACACGCGCATAAGTACACGCGGGGACATGCATTTTTATTCATGATAACAACACGATAAAGATCACGGGGCCGGCGGCGGCGATTTTTTGTCGCCAGGTGCCGGTCCGTCGCTGGCGGGCTTTTCGATGCGCTCGGGCGCGCTGACCATATTGAATCGGGGCGCGATCAAGGTGCGGGTTTCGCTCAAGCCTTCCTCCTGCTGGCGCAGACGGTCGCGCGCGCTGGCGATATCGGGCATTTCCTCCATCACGCGCAGGCGGCATTTGCGCAGCATCTCGATATAAGCTTCGTGGCGGTAGGGAATAAGCTGGTCGTCGATCTTGTCGTCAAACAACGTGCGCCCCTTGGTATTGGCGACGAAAAGATCGTCTACATGGGGCAAAACATGCGTCAGCCAGTCGTATTTCTGGTCCTGAATGGCGCGCTTGATGCCTGCGTGCAATAACGGCAGGCCGTCGCCGTTGCGCGCATGGACATCAGCACCCTTGGCGATGGTCATGTCAAAAAGCTTTTTGTCGCCGTTCTGCACGGCGGCAAACATCTCGCCGGTCATCAGGGCGATTTGCTTTTTCAGGCCTTCTTCGGTGACGGGGCGGTCCATAGGGCGTTATCGGGATTCTATATGCTGTTAATATGCCATAATACATAACAGGTCAGCGTGCAGGAGTCGACCTTCTTTTCGCGCCTAGATGATGCGCCGCAACAGCGCGGCGCAATAAAATATCATTGAAAAATCAGGAAAATTTAACCTGCAGAGGGCTCTTTTCCCCTTGCCAGCCGATGTAGCGGCGTATAAGTTTCTTTCCGTATCTAAACCCGAGTCTTTTTATTTATGTCGCAGGCGCGGCGATCAGCACGCGCAGGCCGGAGTAACGACCATGAAGGTATCGCAGATTTTCAAAGCCAGTGCTGCAGCCGTTGCCATCGGCGGTGCCGGGTATGGCGGCTATGTCGCCGCCGATCATGCGCACCAGTATCTGGCGAAAACCCCGATGCCCGCGCTGAGCGCAAGCGCGCGTGACCGCGCCAAGGACTACAGCCTGCGCTTTACCACCGTGCTGGCGCAGCAACAACTGCTCGACAACACCACGGACGAGGAAGAAGCCGGCAACACCCTGTTTGAAGCCAAGCGCGAACTGGCGACCGATGCCGTGCTGGACAGCACGCTGAGCGAAGCCGACCTGTCGCGTCTGGCGCGCGACTTCAACGCCATCAGCGAAGACGACGCCGTGCGCTTTCGCTCCTACGCCTACGACCCGCAAACCATCGCGCGCCGCAACGAATGCCTGCGCGTCACCCCCGCCACCAACGACAAGCACGGAGCCGACCGCTTTGCCTACGCGCAGCGTGTTGAAACCTGCATGATCGAAATGACCGACCAGACTCCGGCGACCAATACCATTGCCGCGCGCATAGGCGGCATGATGGGCGGCGGCATGGCTTTCACCTTCCTGCTGGGCTTTTCCGCGCGCCGCCGCATTCACGGCGCCAAGGCACCCAAGGCCGGTTAAGCGCGCCTTCATTGCGTGTTTGACATCATCACACTCTTCGCAAAGGATCCCGCGCCAAGATGCTGAAATCATCTGTCTCGCTGCTGCCTGTTCTGTTCGCCGCCTTTTCGGGCGCGCTGGTTACCGTGCAGGCGGGCTATAACGCCCAGCTGGGCAAGATGCTGGGCCATCCGCTGTGGGCGACGCTGGCGTCCTTTGTCATCGGGCTGGTCGGCATCGTCGCCATCATGGGCGCGCTGCGCGTACCCGCCCCTGTGCTGGGCGGCCTGACGGGCGCGCCGTGGTATCTGTGGCTGGGCGGCTTTTTCGGCGCCATCTACGTCACCGCCGCGATTATGTACGCGCCGCAGCTGGGCGCTGCGGTCTTTATGGCCGCCGTGGTCGTCGGGCAAATGCTGGCGTCGCTGTTGCTGGACCATTACGGGCTTGCAGGATTCAGTGAACGTCCTGTATCACTGATGCGCCTGCTTGGCGCGGCGTTGCTGGTTGTAGGCTTGCTGTTGCTGCAGGCGCCCGCCAAAAAGGCATCGGGTGCCGCAGCGCCCGTTGTGCCCGCCCAGCAAGAGAACCCATTGCCGTGAACGAACCCCAAACTCCCCGTCAAAGCGCACCCGCAGGACTGATCCAGATCGAGATGGTCGAAACGCTGTCGCCCGCCGATCTCAACGATCTCTGCGACGCAACCGATGCTGCCGTAGAAAGCGGCGGCGGCTTTGGCTGGATCACGCCGCCCGCGCGCGAAGTGATGGAGCGTTACTGGAAGGGTGTGATGGTCGTGCCCGAACGCCACCTGATCCTCGCACGCCGCGACGAAGTAGTCTGCGGTGCCGTGCAGCTGGTCGAACCCAGCCGCCATAACGAAGCGCAATCGTTTTGCGCCAATATCCTTGCCTGCTTCACAGCGCCGTGGGCGCGCGGACAGGGTGCGGGGCGCAAACTGGTCGAAACGGCAGAGAAGCTTGCGCTTGAAATGGGCTACAAGGTCGTGCAGGTCGACGTGCGCGAAACACAGCAGCACGCGATTACGCTGTTTGAAAAAACCGGCTATGTGCGCTGGGGCGTGAACCCGGCCTATGCTTTCGTGCAGGGCCAGATGATCCGCGGCTTTTATTACACCAAGACGCTGGCAGCCGTCGGCTGATTATTTTCTTTGCTGTTTATCAGGGCTTGGGCGGCGCTTTGGGCGCGGCAGTCTTTGGCGTGGCCTGATCGTCATTGGCGCGCTTGCGGCCAAAAATGTTGCTGAGGCTGATCGACGCAGCTTTGCGTTCAGGCTGTGGCGCGGATGTAGGCGCAGGCGCTGCCGGTGCAGCGTTGCCAGCCTTTGCCGCACGTACGGCATCGCGGCGCGCACGCCATGCGCTGGCGATTTCTTCCATCTTGTAAGCGGCGTAGCGCTTGCCGATTTCTTCCTTGAGGACGGGCAGCGTTTCTCCCTGCGCGCGTGCCCATATTTTTTTACCGCGCCATGCGGCAAAACCGCACCCTGCGGCCAGCACGCCAATAAGGCCGGCACCGCTGGCCAGCGTCAGTGCGCCGCCAACAGCAAGCGCAATCCCGCCGCCTGCGGACAGCAGCACACCGCCAATCGCCGCCGCTGCCGCAACACCCGCAGCGCGCACATCGCGTTTGAAGGGGGCCACGGTTTTATACATGTCCTTGAGCGTTGCGATGATCCAGGTATCAGGCGGCAGCAACGCTGAATCCGACGCGATGAAGGGCATGACCTTGCGTGCAAGGCGGCGCGAGGGATCAAGCTTGGCTGGCGTTTGCGTCGGCTGGGTCATCACATCAATCCTTATTTCTTTTTATTGTCGGGCGCGCACGCTTTGGGCGCGGCGCGATGATCGCTCGGGTTATCGTTGGCGCTGTCGCTGTCGGGTTTTGCGCCCTGCGCGAAATCCGCGCGCGCGCTAAGCTGGCTGACAGGCGCTTTGCCCGTTTGCGCGGGCGGTGCCATCTCGCGGTTGGCAACCATCGCGGCGGCGGCTTTTTCCGCACGCGACACACGGTGCCAGCGGATCAGCGATTTGCTGCCGAAGTAAAGCCCGGCACATCCGCTGACGACACCCGCAACGGCCCACAGCGCAACGAAAGACACGGCACTGCCGATCGCAACGACAGGCAGAACGGCCAGTTGCGCCGCCAGCACCCACGCACTCATGCCGGTGGTCAGCGCCGCACCGCTCAGTGCCGTGGTGCCAAGCATCCATTTTTTCTGTTCGCGGATGAAGCGTTCGGTCACTTGCCAGATGCGTGTCTGCCCGACGGCCTTGACGGCCTTAAGCTCTGCAATCTTGTTGACGGTGCGATAGAACGGGCGGTCCGATGCCGCGGGTACGGGCGGCGGCGGTACGGACGGATCGGCCGTCTCGCCGTTCTTCATTGAATCATAAGCGGCGCGCATGCGGCCCAGAATAAAACGTGTGCCGGCAATGATGCCCACGGTTGCAACGCCCGCCACCACGGCAACGCCGGTGATCATCGTCGCCGCCAGCATGAAAGGCAGCGTCATCGCATAGGCGCAGGCACCGGCCACCGTCAGCGCCGTCATGGCGGCACCCGAGCGCACCGCCATCATGTGCAGCCAGAAGGTATGGTCGCGGCTCAGCTCGTTCATGAAGGTATAGATCGTATTGAAGGCGCGCTTGGGCGAACGCAGCGAGGCCAGCAGCGATTTCAGCCAGCGGCGTTGCACGGCAGAATCGCCCGCAGCGGCTGGGGTCTGGTTTTCCGTTTGTGTTTCAGGCGTTTGCGTCATTGAAAGGACATCGCTTGAATCTGGTGGGCGTTAAGACACAACTGGCGGACGTTTTTACTGTCGCAGAATATCAAAACAAATCAATGGTGTGTTGCGAAAAGGCGTTATCCGCCGGGGGTGTTAACATATTGTTCATGATATTTGCATAAAGTACATAGTGTGGAAAGCAAAAAACATGGGGCTACATAAGGTTTTTTGCCGGACCACACGGGAATATCCCAAGGGGCAAGCCCCTTTATAAGAGGAGAAGGCAACGATGGAAAACGTGGTGGGTTTAAAATATACGGGCACGGGGTTCTTTGACCTCAGCGCCAATAACGGCCTCGGCGAATACAAAGGCTACTTTGTGGTGATGCGCCCCGGCCAGGAAAACGAGGCACAGGACAAGTTGCGCGCCTTTAGCTCGGCAGGTGCCAAAAACGCCATGCGCGTGCGCGACGGCGTCATCGCCCTGACGCGCAAACAGGCGGAAGAGCGTATCGCAGCCATCCGCCGCAAGCTCAGCGAAATCGAAGGGAACTGACCATGTCCAAGCAAACTGTTATCGACACCCTGCAAACATCCATCGACGGCTTGCAAGCCTTTGCACTGGATGCCGCCAACCCCGCAATCGTGGGCCCGGCGCGTGACGCGGCGCTTGCCAAGCAGGCAGGCGTTGACCACGTGGCCAACCGCGCGGTACACGTCAAGCTCGGCTAAAACAGCCTCTATCAACAACAAAAAGTCCCTGCAGGTCCATCGCTGCAGGGACTTTTTGTTGTTGATGCGCCTTGCGCGCGGCGGCTAGAATCATCATGCATTTCAAGGGAGCGCTGCCATGACCTATGACACCAGCAATATCTTTGCCCGCATCCTGCGCGGTGAAATTCCGTGCAAGAAAATCCACGAAAGCGCGCATAGCCTTGCGTTTCACGACATCGCGCCACAAGCCCCCGTGCATGTGCTGGTCATTCCTAAAGGTGCCTATAGCGACATGAGCGATTTTGCCGCCAATGCCAGCGCCGAAGAAAAGGCGGATTACTTTGCTGCCATCGGCGCAGTGGCCGAGATGACCGGCCTGAAAGATGAGGGCTATCGCCTCATCAGCAATTGCGGCAGCAACGGCGGGCAGGAAGTGCCCCACCTGCACGTCCATCTGGTGGGCGGCAAGAAACTCGGCAAGATGCTCGCGGGCTGAGCGCGACTCGCCCGCCGCCCCCCGCTTTCCCATACATGAATGCCGCATTGCGGCAAAAGGCGCTTTGGACGAAAAAACCCATTTTTTGTAATATTGTTTTAATATTTCAATCTGAACGGCCTTAAAATTGCCAAAGTATTAATTTTTCGGTAATTTTATCTTGTCGAGAATCCTGATCGCCTGTACCTTACGTAAACGATCTGACATCCAAATAACAAAAAAGGCTCCGGCCGTTTCTGGCGGTTGAGAGGCTTGTTTTCAGGAGGCCACTTTCCCATGACCGATCACACTGGTTACACCGGCTACCGCTTTATGGTTGATGCCAAGACGTCGCGCCAATACGCCCTGCGCTATGTCGACGGCGCCCCCCAGCCCCCGGTGACCATCCACGCAACAGACGTGGCGGAAAGCAAACTCAAGCCCCATGAAACTGTTTTCGCCTTTGACGACGAAATCCAGACCGAAAAGCGCGCCGACGGCGTCTATCTGTCGACCGTTGTCTGGCAGATGAAAGCCAACGCCAACGGCGATTTCGGCCAGGGCGCCGAAGGCAAGCGTTGCGCTGTTGAATACAAAGTCATCTTCAAGCCCGACGCCGAGCGCGAAGGTGCAGTGAACATCGAATACGTGCTGACCGATGAATCGCGCGCGGATCTTGATGAAAAAGGCTTCTCCGAAGACCTGCCGGAAATGTTCGTGGAAGAACTCGAACTCGACAACCCGGGCATCGACCGCGCACGCGGCATCGTCAAGCCGGAAATCCTCTCCACCATCGCCTTCCCGCCGCATCACAACGGCAGCGCCACGATCGCGCGTTATAACGTCGAGCAAAACCCGCAGCCCGCGCCCAAGCCGGCCACTGTGAGCCAGCCCGCCGCCAATACCAATACCGCGCCGCGCCCGACCCCCGCGTTCCCCCGTCCGACGTCGACCACGTCGCCGCGCACGCGCACTGTCGAGCGTCCGCGCGTTCCCGACAGCGCGATCGAGGCGATCATCAAGCAGTTCTGCGACGACCTCAGCGAAAAAGCCGCCAGCGGCAAGCTTGACCCCGTCGTTGGCCGCGATGGCGAAACCGATCAGGCGCTGAAAGTCATGAGCCGCCGTAAGCAGGCCAGCATGTGCTTCACCGGCGATGCCGGCGTGGGTAAAACCGCGATGTTCTCGGCCGTTGCGCAACGCCTGCACGACGATCGCGATAACCTGCCCGAAAGCCTGAAGGACGCGCGCGTTCTGGTGCTTGACTTGCAGGCGATGAACGCGGGCGCGAAATTCCGCGGCCAGTTCGAAGAAAAGCTGAAACCGCTGATCGACGGCCTGAAAGAGCGCGAAGGCTACCTCAAAGGCCGCAAGGTTATCCTGGCGATCGACGAGATCCACAGCCAGCTGACCGCCGGTAAAGCCGAAGGCGGCTCTGACGCGGGCAACATGATGAAGCCCTTCCTGACCTCGCAGGGCATCTCCGTCATGGGCACCACCACGGCCGAAGAATACCGCAAGTACATCGAGAAAGACGGCGCGTTGTCCAGCCGCTTTGAACAACTCGTTGTCGGCGAGCCGAGCGCGAAAGACACCAAGCTCATCCTCAACAGACTGTGGCCGCTCTACCGCGATCACCACGGCCTGACGCAGGACCTGTCGGACGAAGACCTTGATTACATCGTCACCATGTCCAACCGCTACGCGCCCAACGAATCCCAGCCCCGCAAAGGCGAGAAAGTTCTCTCGACCGCAGCGGCTTCGGCTGAATTCCGCGGCTCGAGCAAGATCGAAAAAGAAGACATCATCTCCGCCGTTGCGCAGATGTCGAAACTGTCGGTCGACTTCCTCAACCAGAACGACCTCGAGCGTTTTGTGCAGATGGAAAAAGAGCTGCCGCAGAAAGTTCTCGGCCAGCCCGGCATCCAGAAAGTCGTCGACGGCCTCGTCGGTGCGCGCTCGGGCCTGAACGATCCCAACCAGCCCTGGGGCTGCTTCGTTCTGCAAGGTCCGACCGGTACCGGTAAAACCGAACTCTGCAAAGAGCTGGCACGTTACCTGTTCGGCACCGAGGAAGCGATGATCCACCTCAACATGGGTGAATACGCGCAAGAACATTCGGTCGCCCGCCTGATCGGCGCGCCTCCGGGCTATGTCGGCTTTGACAGTGCCGAACCCGCCCTGACCGAAAAAGTCCGCCAGCGCCCCTATTCGATCGTCCTGTTCGACGAAATCGAAAAAGCGCACCCGAAAGTCTTTGACGTCCTGCTGCCCGTCCTCAACGACGGCAAGATGGAAGACAACCAGGGTAAAACCGTTCTGTTCAACAACTGCATCGTCGTCATGACCACCAACCTGGGTGCAAAAGACGCGATGGCGCTGGTGAAAAACGGCGGCACTGCAGGCATGGGCTTTGGCACCGAAACCAAGGCAAAAACGCCCGAAGAAATGCAGGACGATCTTGCCAAGGTCTACAAAAAGGCCCGGGGCGACTTCTTCCGCCCCGAAATGATCAACCGTATCGAGGAGCTGGGCGGTTTCGTGACCTTCCTGCCCCTGAGCCAGGTTGTCGTGTCCAAGCTGATCGACCGTGAAATCACCAAGGTCAGCGCGCGCCTGAGCAAAAACGACGGTGCAGGCCTGGCCGGTGTCAGCCTCGAGGTCGGCGAAGAAGTCCGCGCGAAACTGGCGAAAGACGGCTACGTGCCCGAAATGGGCGCGCGTCCGATGCGCAAAGTCATCCGCGAGCAGATCGCCAACCCGCTGGGCAAATGGCTGATGGTCAACAAGGAAGAGCTGATGACCTTCGTTGCCAAGAACGGCCCCGCGAAACTGGTCATCAACAAAGTCGGTGCCGATTTCGCACCGAAGATCGAAAAGGCCGTCAGCAACACCAACGAAGTTGTTGCCAAGCCGGTCCGCAAAAAGGCAGCTGGCCCCAAACCGGGCTAATCGCCAAGACCTTCTCCAAAAAATCCCCGGAAAGTCATTTCCGGGGATTTTTTGTTTCATCACAAAGAGATAGCGCAAAAGCAGGCGGGCAAGAAAAGCTTGACTCTTTGTATTATGGCTAATAAAGTCAGGGCATTCATTTCCGCCGTCTTTAGGAGAGTCGCTTATGTCCGTCAGCTATAATGGCAAAAAACCCGGTGCCCTCTGGTACATGCGCAAGCGCACCGGCGCGTTAATTGCGGCCTGCAAAGACAAAAGCACACGCCATATCGCGCGCGCCATGCGCCGCGACGGCATGCTCAGCACCGCTGGCTTTGCCACCGCAGGCATCTTCCTCAAGGTTTCAGCCACTGCCATCACCGGCTTTATCTTCAGCTATGGCCTGCCCGTCGCGGCTGGTGCAGGCGTGCTGATGGGGGCAAAAAGCTACATGTCCTATCGTAAATCCGCCAAGAGCGGCAAAAAATCCACGCACGTGCGTGACGGGCTGATTGCCGTCGGCGCAATTGGTGTCGGCGTATTCCTGCTCAGCTCCGGTGCCGCTGCCGTGGTGGCAATGGCCGTTGGCGTCGGCGCACCGGTCGCCGCTGGGGCAGGCATTTTGTTCGCGGGCAAGGGTTGGCTTGCCAGCCGCAAGCTTGGCAAATCAGCACCTGCGTATAATTACATGCGCAAGGCCGAGCAAAACTGGCTCGACAAAAAAGAACGCGCACCTCTTCACAAGCGCATCGGCGCAACGCTGGCGCGCATCGCAACCAGCCCTTTGCGTCTGTTCACCCGCAAAGGCGCGCAACAAGACACCGCACAGCAAGATGCGCCCGCGCTGGAACAGCAAGGCCGCGCGCCTGCGCTTGAAGCCACCGCCGGTGATGCTTTTGCGAAAAGCGCGCCCGCGGGCGAGCAAGACCCGCAACGCGCCGCTGCCGCGGCAGAACGCGCCGCCGCACGCCAGCGCCGCCAGCGCGATGGCGGTACGCGCTTTAACTGATCGCCGGATAGCGCGCATAAAAAAGAGCGGCCTTGATAGGGCCGCTCTTTTTTATTCAATCGCAGTGCAGCAGTGCAGCGGCGCGATCATCCGCGCCCGACGATACTGTGCAATGCCGCGACATCGCGCGCGGGCAGTTCCTCCAGCCGCGCGGGATTAAAGGCCTGCACCACGATTTTGTCGGCGGATTTTTGCGCAAGACGGCGCAACAGCACACGTCCGTCGGTGAATTCGACCACGCAGTCGCTGCCCGTCATGACCGGTTTGGCCGGATGCACATAGACCAGCTCGCCGCGGAAATAGCGCGGCTGCATATCTTCGCTGTCGACATAGAGGGCATAGGCATCGCGCAGCGCAAACTGGTGCGGATGGCGCACGGCCCAATCAATCACCTCAGCCGTGCGGCGGTCGCGGTAAACAGGTACGGGAGGCGGCATGGCATGCGCGGCAGCGTCGCGGCCGTCAATCTCTGTCCTGCGCACGTCGGAAAAGCCGCGCGCGGGCGTGCGGGCATTTTGCTGATACTCGGCAGAGGTCGCGCGGCCAAGGTCAAGCGTGACACCAAGATAGTCTTCAATCACCGGCAGCTCGTCCGCCATGATGTTGCGGCGGCCATAAAGCATGCGGTTCACAGCGGCGGGATTGACCCCCATACGCTCGGCAAGGCCGCGTTGCGTCAGGCCAGGCGTGCTTTCAAGGTAGTGACGGATTTTTTCGTGCAAACGCATATTCATGGCACCGAGCATAAGCGATTTCATAAAATGATAAAAGTGCAATTTTTAAAAGAAATAATAATTCTTTTATATCATTAGTTTAATAACATAAATTGCGAAAATCAAATTATATATAGACTTTTAATTGCGTATATCGCAATATTGTCAGGATCGCGATTCGACAGTTCCTGCGCACTCCGGCCATCCCTGATGGCGCGGCGTACAGGCCGACGAAACGCTCGCGCATAACAAGACAAGGAACGCCGACAGATGACACGCAGAAAGTGGTTTAGAGTTTATCACGGCCTTGCCAGCGATATGACGCTGGCCGTCGCAGCCGAGCAGGCGGCCATCACCCGCGCGGACATGATCGCGCTGTGGCTCTGCCTGCTCGACCATGCCAGCCGCGCCACTCCTGCGGGTAGCATCGCGCAATTTGAAAAAGAAGAAACCGCCTTGTTGCTCGGCCTGCCGCTGGCACGCGTTGAAGCCGCCCTTGCCGCCTTGCACGCGCGCAAAAAAATCGATACCCACCAGCGCATCACCGGCTGGGACAAGTACCAGCCAAGTTCAACCGCGCGCGTGCGTGCCCTGCGCGCGCGACGCCAGACAACGCCAAAGGCACCGCAGGCCGCAACCCCTCCTGCCCCACCACGCACGCCGGTGCGCGATGCGGATCATGACAGCCCCGCCGCGATTGCCGCACGGCGCGCACGTCTGCAGCACAACAACGCGCTCATCATCGGCCAGCCTGCACGCAACGCCTGAATTTCCGCTACGTCACGTGTTTTAACGGATGTCATCTTATGTGCCAGACAACGTCTCTTCCGCCCCGCCCTCACGCTAAAAAGAAATCAACCCCGCGCAAGCCCGTGGCAGCACCGCTTGATCCGTGGCATGACTGGCAACCGCAATGGCATGGCAAGAAAACAGGCGAGACACCCCATAGCCTTCAGGAAAGACACGCGCCCACCGTCGCCGTTACCATGCGTATCAGTGCAGAGCGTGCAGATTACGTCTGCCAGCGGCGCATGCTGGATGCGCGCCTCTGGGACAGCCTGCCGCGCGAGGCACAGGATGCCGCCACCGACATCGCCGCATCCTACGAGGCCCTGACCAGAGGCATGGGGGCAGCCACGTCGAACTGGGCGCGCGTTCCCGGCGCGCGCAACCCGGGCGCCGTATCAAATGGCTATGGCCGCCTGAGCGGCACTTACATGGATTGGGCCCGCGCCTGCCACGGCGCGGGGATCAGTCATTCAATGATCATCGATGTGCTGTGCCTTGGTATCAGTTGCGCCGCTCTTGACCGCGACCGCCGTGTGCGCAAAGGCACGTCGCGCCAGAACCTGCACGACGGGTTGATGCTTTATGCACGTCAGCGCGGCTGGGTGCGCAACTGAAAATTGAGGCTTGGATTGACCACTGCGCGGCGCTAACATGAACACCATGTCAGCTTCTAAAAAACATACGCCGGCGTATACCCCCTATACCACGCGCCCCGTGCTGCCGGCCGGGCTGGCGGCGTTCTTCAATGACGTTGCACCGCAGGGATCCATCCTGCCCGCGCGCAAATGCACCACCCCCGCCGAGCGGCCGTCTGCCGCGCCTGCCATGCCTTATACGACGCATGGCAACGAGGTCAGTCAGATGGCCGAGCTGCGCATCCGCCAATGGATCGTCCAGCAGGAACAGGATTTGCGCAAACAGCACCACCAGCGCCTGTTCGGTCAGCCCAAGGGCTAAAAACGTCATAAAATTACCCTGTTGTTACAGGCAGTTGGTTTTTATCGGCCCTTTAACCTGCCTTTAACCACCACCTGATAGGGTTGAAACTGAGGGATTATTTTATTGAGGGTTTATTCATGATCGAGTCGACAGTGTCCTTGTCCGCTACCTTTCGCAACGCTTTTGACAAACGCGTCGCCGATGCGGCAGGGGAAGTCGGCCGCGCCGAAGACCTGATCTCAAACTTCGAACAGCACCTCAAAACCGGCCAGCGCGTCGATACCGATGCCGTCAAGGACGCGCGCAAGCTGGTCAGCGATCTCAACATGACAGGCAGCGCGATGGCCCTTGAAGGCCTCAACGGCAATATGTCCGATGACGAGCTGCAGACCAGCATCACCAAGGTCGAACGCGTGGCCGAACGCCTGACAGGCGTGCTGGCGCGCATCCGCTGAAGATCCGCAAACGAAAAAAAGCCCCCGGCTTTCACCGGGGGCTTTTTTATCGTATTGATCTACGCCTGCTTAAAACTTGAAGCCGTCGCCGTTATCCTTGGGCGGCTTGCGCGCGGGCGGTGCCGGCGGCGTGGGGGGCTTTGGCGGTGCGGGCGGCTGCTTGGGCAGGCCAAAATCCATGCCCGGCAGTTTGGGCAGGCCGGGAATACCGGGCAGGTTGCCCAGCATCGGCAGCAGCGTTTTCATTTCATCCTGAATGTCGCGCGCCAGGTCAGCCAGCACGCTGGCGACTGCAGGATTGGTCTGCGCTTCGCGCTTGAGCTGCGACAGCGTCATTTGCAGATCCATGATTTGCGGCAGCATCTTCATCATCATGCGCTTGGGATCGCTGTCCTGATTGCGCGGATCCATTGATTGCGTGATCAGGTTGTCGATCTTGGTAGCCAGTTTCTTGAAGCTGCGTTGCGCGCTGCCGCTGTCGGCCTCGGCTGCGCGGTTGAAAGCCTCGCGGATACGCTCAACGGCTTTGAGGATTTCTTCGGGATCAAAACTCATCGTCTACTCTCCATGCCTGGACCGGTGCTGAACTTGCAAACGGCCATTATTATTCAGAAACAAAGTATCTGAGCATCCCCCAGATGGCGGGCAGGGTCAATACGTTCGATGACCATAATCGCAGCGCAGCATGCAGTTTTTTCTTTCGTCTGCCATGCGCAGTTACGCTCATATGGAAATAATCTATACAGGAACTAAAAAAGGCCCTGCGCCGTTTATCAGGCACAGGGCAATAAAACGAGACGACGTTAACCATTCATTCAGTATTTGGTGGTGTAGAATGTAAACACCTACCACATCTCGTAGAAGCGACCATTTCCTCACCCCCTAGGAGGCACCCATGGCAGCACCGACGCACACCATCGATCTGATCGCCTACAACTTCAATATCGAAAGCACCGATTTCTTCACCACCCTGCAAAAAGCCGCGCGCCCTTCGCTGGTCGGCGAAAGCTACCTGCACACCCTTGCGCGCGAAGGTGACGCGCTGACAATCGACCTGCTCTTGCAAGACGGCGCGGATGCCGATGCTGTTGACGCACAAGGCAATCGTCCCCTGCACGAAGCCGCCCGGTGCGGGCATGCCGATGTCGTGCAGTTGTTGCTCGACCACGGCGCGAAAATCGACGCCAAATCCGACCCGCTTGGGGTCAGCGCCCTGATGCTGGCGATTGAGCAGGGCCATGACGATGTCGTACGCCTGCTGGTATCGCGCGGGGCAAGCCTTGCCGCCCGCAATCGCCTTAATGGCTATGGCGTGCTACACCTTGCCGCGCAACGCGGCGACCTGACGACGATCGGCCTGCTGGTCAGTGCCGGCGCGGGCGTCTTCATGGAAGACCGCCAGGGCCAAACCCCGCGCGACCATGCGGCGCGCACGCGCAATCGCGCGGCCGAGCAAGCCCTTGTCAAGGTGATGACCCACCAGGCCCGCTATCTTCACTGATCGCGCAAAGCTGCCACCAGACAGCATTGTTGACGTCCGCCTGCGCGCGCGTTTGCGTGGTATCCAGCCCGTCCGTATAGACGGGCTGGTAAACCGCGCAAAAGCTATCGTGTGAAGCGCGCACGCACGCGGCGGGCAAAAACAGCGTCGCGCAACAGGCGATCGCGCACATGTGCGGCCTGTATGACCGTTTTTCTTTGCTCTTCGTCATTGTCATGGCGTTCATCCAGCTGACCGTTGTGATAACTGGCCCTGACGACCATCCACAGCAGCAACGCGCAGGCGCAGCATAAAACGGCGAGCGCTATTGTAGCGCTCATGCCTTTTTATCCGGCGTCAGTGCGGCGATCAGTCCGGCCACAGCACTGCCCGCCGCGATGATTGCTTCCTGTTGCACGTCACTGATGACAAGCCCCGCTGCCGTTACCAGCGAAATCAGACCAATCCAGGTCGAACGTTCGCGCAGGCGCAACAGGATAAACTCCAGCACATCGTGGATCATTATACATTTTCCTTCTGTTTGATTTCGCTCATCACCATCGCGCACGCCGCTGTGTAGACGCTGTTGGCGTACCAGTCGGCGGGATAGTCTTTGGGTGCCGGTCCGTTTTCATGCCGCGTAATGGCGCGCGCCAGCGTGACCAGCACATCACTGCGACGCAGATCAAGCGGTGTCATACGCTCCACCCCCAAGCGCCGCGCAACCTGGTGGATATAGGCATCCGTTGCATTTTCATGCGGCGGGGCATAGCGGTTGATCAAAGCCGTCACGCTGTCGAGGCCGTATTTGAAATGATACGTCAGCAACAGGCGCATCATGGCGCGCAATCCCAACATGGGCGTTTCGAATTCGACAAAAGCCGGATCGAACTGAAAATTGCGCTGCCCCTTCCACCGCGTGGACGACAGGCGAATATTGCCGGGATTGTTGTTGCGGATACCGCGCGGCAAAACCGGCGGCATTTTTGGTGCCGTCATACTCGTTTGTCCTTGTGATAAGCGTCAGGTGCGCTGGCGCAACAGGGTCTCGATGCGCAAGACGCCACCGTTCAAACCGGCGATTTGCTGTTCCAGCGCGGCCAGCCGTTCGCCGGTATGCTCGTGGCTTGAAATCCACTTTTCGATGTAGTCGACGCGCTTGGTCATCGATGCCGCCCACCAGGCCGTTGCGATGAGATGCACTGACAATGTCATCGAAATCGTGGCAAGACCGATCAGATCGCCCGTCATGCCGGCACCAGTTCAAGCGCGGCCAGTTGCTGCCACAGGCCTGCGTTGTCCAGACGGCACACCATGACAGGTCCGTCATCTGCGGTTTCAACGATAACGCTATCGGGATCTTCAGTCGCGGCGACTGAAACGACTGTCAGCGTGCGCGCAAGGGCATTGGGATATGTGTAAATGATTTGCATTATTGTGAATACTCCTCGACAACCATTTGCCAGCGTGCGATGCCGCCAAACATGCGCCCGGCACCATTGCTGTTGGGACGCGACCAGCCCGATCCGGCGCCGACGCGCAGTTTGTAGGTTATGGGTGAAAGACTGCCCGGAACATGCTCTGTCAGGATAGACAGGCCGTTCGTATAGTTCGTATCCGGCGCATAGACAGTAGATGCCGCGAATGCGCTGGACTCGCCATGTACGACAACAGAGCAGGAAAAATTGGTGGCCAGTCCGCAGGCGCCAAAACCCGCGGCCCTGATAACCATTTTACTGGTCGCAGTCATTGGCGTGATGCTGACACTCATGATCTCCGTACCTTCGGTCGAAGTCGGGATCGTATCATCGAACGGCAAAGTCGTCGCCAGAAGCGCATAGCTGCTATATGTCGCGGTTTGCGTCTGCAAAACGGCCGGCGTTTGTGCCTGCGATGGATTGAGAAGTTTGAAGTTCGCACCGTCGTAACACAGCAGATAGATGCCGTTTGCGCGCAAAGCGCCCGCAATGGCATTTCCACCGTCAGGCATCTTGACTGCCACTGCGGATAAACCGTCAATGGCCAGTGTGCAGGCACCGGTATTGGTGTGCGCTGCCTTCAGCAAAACCGTCAGGCCCGCCGTATAGCTACTGACCGTGGGCGACAACGCCGCCGCATAGGCGTTAAGCGACCCGCTGTCGTCATGCAAATGCAGGCCGCGCGACGCCTGCACCCCCGCATAGGGAAGCACGGTATTCGATCCGGCATTGATCTGTGACAGACAAATCCAGTCAACGCCGTCATACATCTTGAGCAACCACGGGGTCGCCGCATCGTCAAGCCAAAGCGTGCCGGCCTGCGCGTATGTAGGGGCCGACGGCCCCTTGTGATGGGTCAGCAAGGCCTGCTTGCCGTCGTTGTCTTCCTGGCGATAGGTCAGGCCGCTTTTATTCGGGCCGATCAGGGGGGGTGCCTGCGACATTGTATTCTCCTCTTTTTTTGAAAATTAGGCGTGTAGACGCCCATAACCTTTGGCGACGTAGTCGAACCGACGGCTGACGCCCTCACCCGCCGCGTTGAAAAACCGCAGGTAAAAGCCCGACGGGCCAATATCTTCAACGCGGTAGTAATCGCCGCTACTCAGGTCATGCGGCGTAATCTGGATCGCCGGGACATCACGAAACGCATGCGCGAATGAAACCACCGCGCCGCCAGCGTCAAAGCCGCCGATACTGGCGCTTTCATAGCGGTCAGGCATGTCGATGCACACCCGCAGGGTTTCGACCACAGGCGTTATTGTTGCGTCACTGCTGCCCAGCAACAGGCGGAAACGAAAGGCGCGCGCCGTGTAATCACCGACTGTCAGATCCGACCATGCCGACCATCCGCCTTCCGCCTCCGGTGTATCGACAGTCGTGGAGATTTGCAGACGAACCGACCATGCGACAGGATCAACCGTTGAATCCCATGACTCACCCGCATCGACATCGCCCCACTGGTCGACCGATGTACTCATATCAAGACCCTGCGCACCAATGACGGCACTCACCCGCGAAGTGTAAACCTCACCCAGATCATGGATCGCCATGAACGCATACGCGCCTTCGGCGCGCAGGCCTGCGATGCCGGTATCAAGCGAGACAACCGCATCGATATTTTCCAGGTCGTCCATCTCGTCCGCGCCATCCAGACGCAATGCGCCTTCGATACGCGCCAGACCTGTCTTGGTACCGACAAAATGATGAGCTGCCTCATCTATAGCGATAACAGCGTTATACCCCTGAAGCACGCCCATCGGCGATTTAGCCACGGCGGCCCGCACGCTGGCGCGTCCGCCGACATCGACGGCTTTGATCAGATAACTTCCCGGCAGAGCGGGCAGCGCGATTGTCGTCGCATCAAGCGGGACGATCTGCGCGATATCAAGCGCATTTGACCACTCGGCACCTTCTGTTTGCGCGCTATGCCTGATGCAGTAATGCGAAAGGTCAATATCACTGACCGCTGGCCAGCGCAGGTAAGCGACATCGCCCACCACACTGATATCAAGCGCTTCGACATCCGATGGCAGGGCAGAGGTCCCTGCTACCTGATAGCCGCCGATCAGACGCGGCAGGGAGCGCGTGTTATTGGCCGCGAGATAGCGGAGCTGGATGTCATAGCGTTGCCCCTCTTCCACACCCACGATCGAGATTTGCGTTGGCCCTTCGCTTAAAATATCGGCAGGAACAAACTTGCTCTCGCCCTCACCACGGATCAGCACCTGCGTTGTCAACGGATGGCTGTAAGCAGGCGGAATCAACGTGACAACGATACGCGTGGTCAGTGAACCATCCGCATTGCGGATCAGCGATTCTTCACCCGACTGCACCTCCGCAACATCGGGCGCGGGCGGCAGGCGCGCCGCATCATCAAGTGTAATATTGCTCTTGAAGGGCGGGATCACCCCCTGATCGGCCTGATAAATCTCCGGTGCCGCGTCAACGCATGTCAGACGCGCGCTCAGGTCACCCTGTGGCTCGATCGACTTAACGACCAGCGCAACGCTTTCCTGACCACTTTCGCCAAACATGACAAGGTCACCCGCTTGCGGTGCCTGCTCCGCTTCAAGTGGCTGCGCCAGCTGTAGCGTTTTGGACTTGCCCGCAAGTGTTTGCAACCCCACCAGCAGACTGCCGCCTGTTTTGGTGCGGCAACGCAGGCTATAGGACTTTCCGGCCTCTTGGCTTGTTTCAGTGTCAAGAGCGATAGCGGTAACTTTGCCGTCCTCGTCCGTCTCCAAGCCTGTGATGCGCGCCGATGACAAGCCGAACATCGGCACGTCATGCGTCAGACGGATTAGATCCCCGCGCGTGCAAACCAGATGTTCGATATCTGCATTGAATTGATAGGTTTCGGGGCGCAGCAACGCCGTGGCCAGATGGTAGCGCCCGTGCTTCCATGCCTGTTGCGCACTGGTCACACCAGCCAGTTCCAGCGTTTCGTAATGACTGGCCGTGCTTTCGCTAAAGCCATCGGCGAAAACCAGACGTTCATCTGCTGTCCACCCCTTGTCGCGGTTGACAAAGCGCACGCGCAGGGCCTGCGGCTGCTCGTCAAAGGCCTTGTGCGCCTCAAAAGCGAAGCTGTTGCGTGGCGTAAAATGCTGCACAGGGACAGATTGCGCGATATCCTCGACCACCGACCACTTGCCGTCGACAATCGCGGGACTGGCACGGCCAAGCGCTGCCACATCTTGCAATACCTCGCGCACCGATGTGTCATAGTTGATGATTGCATCATAGGCATAGCCTGCCTCGCGGCAGCGTCCGTGCCAATCCTCGATTTTCTGTACGTCCAGGCGCAGGTCGGCCAGCGGGCGGTTGTTGCCCGCCCCCTGCAACACATGGCGATAGATGGCGGCAGGGTTGGACGTCGGCTGCACGATCCATTCACTGCCGGTAAAATCAGGGATCAAGGCCTGCACCACACCGTTAAAGCGGTCGACAATGCCGTTGAGCTGGTCGGTCGCCTTGATGCGCAGTGCCGTCATCGCCAGTCCCTGCATGCGCACCGGCGCGCTTGAGCGCACGCTGCGCAATGCCGTCCACATGCACTCGTCGAAAATATCGTCATTGGCCGCATCCGCCGTCAGACGGCGCAGACGCACATCGTATTGGCCTTTTGGCACCTTGAAGCTGACGGCACGGCGTAAAGTCGTGGCCTGTTTGGCCGTGATCGACAGCGGGTTATATTTCAGCTTGCCCACCGCAATGGCAAGCTGATCAGCAGCCACGCCTGCACTGACAAGAAAGTCGCCTGATGTTTCAAACGTAACGCCCGCCGCCGACGGCAGGCGCTCATCCATCAGCGCGCCGGCAGCAATGACACCCGCAGCGTCAGAGCGGCGCATAACTTTCGCAAGACTGATATACCCCGCAGGCACCGCAGGGGGCAGCGCCTCCCCGCTATCAAGCCCCTGACGATGCACATCGCCCGCCAGCACTTTCAGACTGGCCGCAGCGGGGTCGAGGACGACCCGGTCGATGCGCGTTGTCAAATAACCAATACCGCCACTCACATAAGCCGCAGGCGCTGGCGCCAGCGTGACTGTAGCCGCATCGACCGCACGGAATTCCTGCGCGCCCGTACTCCAGTTTTCCGTCCCCGCTGGGGCGTACTGCACTTCGACTTCGACCGTGGCGGGTACCTTGGTACTGCCCTTGAATTTGAACAGACCACGCGCAAACGTGATGTCAACGGAAAGCTCCTCCGCATCCGCCTCGCTTGTGCGGGTGACATAGCCCGCGCTGTTGCGCAGCACGACCTGAAGGTCATTTTGCAACACAGCGTTGCTATATAACGTCAGCGGCAGGTCATCCACATACCCCTGCCGCGTTTCGATTTCAACGCCTTCAAATTCGGATAGCGGCGTTTCACCGATACGCAGGTCGGTAATTTCAAGCGGCCCATAGCCCCAAACAAACAGCATGCGCAGGTATTGGTCGCTGCCCAGCGTTTCGGTATAGGGCAAGGCACCCAGCGGCGGCACAAAGCGGTGGCGCCCCAAGACCTTGGGGACACGGGCAAATGCCTCCACGCGGTTTTGCGCGCCATAGATGCTGTAAACCGGCGCGTCTTTCTGGCCCATGTTATAGCGTGGCCGGGGCGGCGGCGCGAGCGCGTTCACCGCAAGACGGCCCAGCAGGTTGACGCCGCCCAGAATCAGCCGTGCCGTGCTGATACCAAGGATCGAGCCTGTGGCACCCAAGGCCCCGGCCAGCGAAGTCGCCAGCATCGGACTGGCCGCCAGCACCGCAATCGACAACAGCGTGCGCAACGGGTTCTTACCCCCGCCGCCACCCTGCGGCACCATACGCACGGTCAGGGTCGTACCCGCCTTGGGGTACACGCGCGCCCAGTCGGATTGCGCGACTACATGGCCGTCGAGCAACACATGCGCGCACCCGCGCAATACGGGGTCGGGCTGGATGTGCGCCAGCATCGCCGCGAGCGAGGCACCGGCCGTAGCCGTATGCGTCACACGCTCAAGCGAAAACGGGTGCGGCGCGACGTTGAGCGTAATGTCACTCTGCGGCGTGGTCATCGGCATATTCCAGATCGTCAAGGTAAGTACGATAGCGATAGATGGCATCGATGCGTGACGCCCATCGCGCGCCTGTATAGCGTTCAAGCGCGCTGTTCACCCCGCGCTCCACGTGCAGCATCTGGCCATCGCCCGCAACTAGCCCCACATGCATGGGCTGCCCGCGCATGCGCATGACCAGCACATCGCCAAGACTTTCGTCACCGCGCGCTACACTGCGCCAGTCAAGCGCCTCGCGGCTGATCAACTTGCTGATAGAGGCCGCATCAGTGGTGCGGGTATAGTCGGCGACGTAGGACGGCACATGAAAGCCAAACTGCTCGGCCAGCACCAGGCGCACCAGTCCCCAGCAGTCCAGCCCTGTGCGCTCACGCCCATGTTCCTTGAACGGCAGGCCTATATAGTGGCCAAGCCAGATCGGTATCGCCATGACGGATGCTCGCTGTGTGCAAAAGTGAAACGCGCAACAAAAAACCCGCCAGATCATGGCGGGTTTTTCGGGGAAGAAACTTGAAGCGTATTAACGTCCGCCGGGACGGGGACCTGCGACAGATTTATTCGCAGCCGCTTGTGCGACCGGCTCTTCGCCACGCTGGACAAAGAAGGCGCTGAGCGTATCCATCGAGCGGCTGTTGTCTGCATAGGCGCTGATCAATCTTTCGCGCGCACCTTGCTCGCCAACCGCGTGGTCAAGAGAAGCAAACAGCAGGTTGCCCACCTTTGCGGTGTCGGGAGCTTGCTGATTGATGAACTGCGATGTCAGTACCATTCTCGACCTCTTGTGTAGTCCCTTCGCATAACCAACGCATCGGCTGGTGTTTAAGTGCCAGCGGGCGGCGTAGTCTGCGTCAGGAAGGCTATCAATTTAACCGATTTTTAATAGCCTAGCTGATTTATTTTCACTTTACCATAAGAAAATGAACAGATGGTTTACATAGTAATTTATGTGTGGAAAATCATGCTCTTAAAATATACCCGGAAACAGGCTGGGGCAAAAACTCCCTGCCGGATAGGGCTCCGCCGTGAAGTCTTCTATGGTTAAATCCGCCTCGATCACATGCGAATCATAGCGCACGTTGCGCAGGCGAAAGTCGTGAAAAACAGCCTCCACCACATCTGGCTCGCTTGCGCGCACTACCTCCAGCGTCAATACGGGCGAGGTCGTCAGCTCGCGCAAAACGGCAACAATCTGCCGGTCCACGTTGTCAATGATCAGACGTGCGCGCGGGGCGCGGCTTTCGTCGTCATCCGGCAGGGTCAGTTCAAAGGGATAGGCCACATATATGTGGCCACGGCTGACCGTATCGACAGCGTCGCTGCTCACGCGGATAGGTTCGGCAAGGCTTGCGTGCGTAAAAGTGAGCAAGATGACAAAGGCCTCGCCACTGTCGGCGGCAAAGATCGCCTGACGCGCGCTGGCGGAAAGATTACGGCTCATGGCAAAATCTCAAGCTCAAGGCGCACAGTATAATACTGGCCGTTGCATGCGACCAGCTGAGGCGGCTTGCGAAAGCGCGCGCTGACTTCGACATCGCGGCGTGGGTGAATATAAGCAAACCGCGCACTGCCGCCTGCCAGCGTCGTCATGTAAAACGCCTCCAGCACCCCGGTCTGTGCGCCGGAAAGCAAATAGCTCACCGTCAGCTCGCTCACGCCCGCACTGCTCCGCTGGCGTGTTTTGGCCGGACCCTGATCCATTTTGGAGCGAATAACCGTATCGGCAAAGTTTTCCTGATAACGGTCAACCAAAGGCTTGGCCGGCAGATCAGCCGGCCATGATGGCATCGTCATGTTCTCTGTCCCTTCCCTGCCTAACGGCCGATCAGCCCGGGCGCCAGCCCGAACAGGCTGCGCAACACGCCGGTTGTCTGGCGGCCCTGTGCCAGCGATTGCGCCACCATCTGGTCAATGGTGATCTCAAGCTGCTTTTGGTTCATGACCCCGGTGGTTTCCCGCGCTGTCACCTGTGCCGAACTGTTGTTGTTCACAATAACCTGCACACCGCCACCTTGCCCCTGCCCCAGCAGGTCTTCGAACACTCCCCGCAGACCTTGCGTCAACTCCTGGCGCAAAATACGGTTGAGTTCCGTCGTCACGATATCTTCTATGGGCCTGCCTGTACTCATAACTGTTATCCTTTGTCATCGGGGAACAAAGCCTGCATCTCTGCCAGAAAAGCAGACGACGGGGCGGCGTGCGCACCCGCTTTCGGTGCCAGACGGCGGTGATGCAATGCCAGTTCATGCAGTGTGAGTTCATACAGCGCCGCATGACGCGACAGCCCGCAGGCGACGATAGCAAAATCGCAAAGGGCCTGACGGTCGATTTTCCTGCACCCCGCTGCATCCGTATAAAATCCACCCATGTCAAGCAACGGCGCGATAATATCGCACAGCAACCTGCCAAGGGGCGCCGCCTGCGCGTCGGCCTGCCCGCTGTCGGCGACCGCGCGCGCAGCAGCGAACAAATCGCCGCAGTCTTCAAGCGCACAGGCCAGTGCAAGCGTGACCGGCAAATATGTTTTTGGCGTAGTCAGGCGCTCGTCCATGTACCCGCCCCGCTGCGCGTCAGGGACGCGCTGAACATTTCAAGCCCGTCATAACTGCCTTCGCGGCGATAGGTTTCCACCACGAAGTTTGCTTCGTAAGTATCCCCGTTGGGAAACACCATACGGTAGCACCTGATCGCACCACTCTCCGCCGCGTGCCTCAGCAAAGCTTCGGCGGCACTATCCTTGAAAATCCCCTGTAGCGCGATACGTGCGCTGCGGTTGCCCGCCGCTGCGCAATAGGCCGCCTCGCCCGTGCTGCCAAGTGCCGTTGTGCCTGCAAGGTCGTTTGCGAAATCAAACGCCGTCGCACGCGCGGCACCCAGTGTCAGAAACGTCATCGGCTCGCCATCATCCGCGATTTTCAGCAATAGCCCACGGCCTGCATAGCTCGTCATATCCTAACCCTCGTCTTTTTCGATCACGACACGCAGTGCATAGGTGCCGCGGTATGTCTTGCCGTCGCCCATCAGCTGCACCTGCGCCGCCCCGCCCTGCTGAAGAACAACCCGCTGCCCTTCAATAGTAAGCGGGTTTGACAGCGCGCTTGCCACACCGGCAAGAACATCGCGCGCCTGCGCACCACCCGCCTGATCGCTATAGACCGCGCAAACCACCTGACAATCATCAAGCGTGTCAGCCTGGGTCGATAGCGGGCTGCTGGCGATCGACTCGATCACGACATAAGGAAATTTGCCTTTCGCAGGCGCATAGGCACCAATACCCTGCTCTGCGTCCAGCAATAGCGACACCAGCGGCGCATGGCCTTGCAATGCCAGAAATACAGCCGCCTGCACGGCAGCATGATCGGGAACAGACATAAAGCCGCCTTCTCCTTGCTGTTGGCAATTTTGCCGAAAAGCTCTAAAATAAAGGGACCATAGACAGCGTCACCACAGGGGTACCCATGACACGTTTTCCGCTTCTGGCCTTTGCCATCGCCCTTGTTCTTGCAACACCGGCCTATGCCGACTTCGCCGCCGGAAAAAACGCCTATGACACCAAAAAATGGGAACAGGCCATCATCAACCTGCGCCCGCTGGCCGAAAGCGGCGACGCACGCGCGATGGTCTTGCTCGGCAACATGTACGCGCAGGGTTATGGCGTCACCAAGGACGACAGCGAAGCCTACAAGCTCTACCGCCGCGCGGCACTGGCCGGCAATAACGAGGCAATGGTCGTCACTGCCGCAATGCTGCAACAAGGTCTTGGCGTACCAACCGATGTCGCCACTGCGGTGCAGTGGTACAAGCGCGCGGCACAAACCGGTCAGCCCGGCGGCGCTTTCTTTTATGCGCTTTATCTGTTTCGCGGCAACAACGTCAACGACGCCAGCAAAAACCTGCTGCCCGACGCCCCCCAGGCCTATCAGTGGATGCGCATCTGCGAGAAAATCAGCAAAGACCAGAAAATGAAGACAACGGCTGGCAAGATCGCCGATGAAATCGCCAAAAAGATCACGCCGGAGCAAGTCAGCGCCGCCGATGCCGCCGCCGCAGCGTGGAAACCAACACCCGTCAGTGAACTCGGCCCTGCGCCCGGCATCACCGTACCTTAATCAAGGCGCGCGCCGAATATCCTGCGTCCCAAGAGAAAAATCGCATATTGGCGTGTGGCTGCATCGATGCGTGTCTGCGCGACAAACCATTTCAAAAAAACAGCCGCCGTGTATAAAACCGCCGGTGCCCAGTAACGAAACACCACCAGCCAGACAAACAAGAAAACCACAGGCAAGGTATAGCGCAAAAGATCACCGCGATCGGTGATTTTAAAGGCACGCTTCAGCGCAACACCACCGTTGCCGGCTGTCACCTCGCGCCAGTCGCCGCCGCGCGCACCGTCCATATAACGCTGCACATCACGTTCAAAACGACGGTGGTCCCACAGGTGGAAAATAGCCACCAGCCATAAAAACCCGCTGAAAAGAACAAACTTCATGCCCGACCGTCATTCGCTGCGCACCTGGATCTCAAGATATTCCTTCCGGTGGCCGACATCAAGGACACTCTCCACGATATAAACGGCATTGTCACCCAGCAGCCGCATATCCTCCCTGACATCGGTGCGATAAGCGATGGTGATTTTATGGCGCGTGCGGGTTTTCAGCGCCCCGGCCTCCACGCCCCGCGTAACAGCAATATCATCAATTGCCGCATAGACAACCGGACATTCCTCCGGCTCTTGCCACATCACAGTAGTGCCGCCCTTGCCGTCGGCCACCAGCGTGAAGCCCTGCAGTTTCAAGACATGGCGCAAAGCGCCGCGTGGTTTTTTACTCATCGCAGCGATACCTCGCGAAAGGGCGCCAGCAAGGCCGCAGCACCGCACCGTGCCAGCGCGCTATCGCCGCCATCACCACGGTTTGCGTAAAGATACGCCGTCAGCTGGCGGATGGCCTGTTTGTAAACCAGCGGTACCGCGCTTGCATCGCCATACCCCGCCACTATGCGGATTTCGATGGCGTTCATTGTGCGCAGATCCGCAAATCCCGTATCAGCCAGCGACAGCCGCGCGCCAAGGGCATCAAAAGCGTAATCTGTCGGTGCGATGGTGCGCGCGCCACCAGCAACGTCATGCAGGTAAATCGCCTCGATCGCCTGCACCGGCGCCACAGGCAGGCGCACGGCCAGATTGTCCTGCAACGCCGCACCCTCGCGCACGCCGTCCCACCACACCACATTGGTGTCAAGCGGCCAGCGGTCCAGAAACAACGCCAGCGTGCGCGTAACCAGCACTTTGCCGGCGTAGCTTTCACACAGCACACGCGCCGTTTGTAGCAGCGTGGCAAGTTCGTCATCCTGCACCGTATCGCTTATACGCAGGTGCGTCTTGATCGCCGCCAGTTCAACCGGCTCTTGCCCGGGCGCGGTCAGTTCCTGCACGCGGTATTCATGGGGTGCCAGTATTTTCAAATGTGGCGGCATAGCCTCTCTCCTGCTTGATCAATCGTGCAAAAAGGGCAGGCAGGGCCCCCCGCCCGCCCTTTTGCCGTTTTACGCCTGCGGCTTTTGCGCAAGGTTGCCTTTGATGGCCAGCACAGCGAGCGCACCGCCACTTTCCAGCGACACCGGTGTTGCGCTCACGCGCACAAAACGCTTGCCGCCCTGATAGGCCAGCGTGTGGCGTTTGTTGGTCTTGCCCGCCGCATCGATAGACAAAAAGATGCCATTGGCCAGGCCGCTTGCGCCCAGCACATCGGCATCGCCGCAAGCAGCATAGGCGCCTGCGTTGCCGCTGCCGTCGTCATCGGCATGTTCGATCTTCACATCAATGCGGTTATCCGCGTCGAGCGCATCGCCAACCGCGCCGACAGCCACGATGAAGGCCAGATTTTCCGCGCCCTGCATGTCGATGGCGGCACCGGCCACAGGTGCCGAGAGTACCGTTTGCGGCGCAACCGCCTGAATGACGGCCAGAGAGTTGATAAGGTCGTGCATAGTTATTTTCCTTTCGTGAAAAGAGGGGCATACAGGCCCGCACGTTCTGGCGGCGCAGAACCACACAGGGGAGATGCGGTTTTTCTGCGCCAAAGGCATGATGCGGGAGGGGAGCCCGAAAACTCATGCCGGACTGCGGCGGCAAACGCCGGTCATATTCGCCATGATGGCGGGCCTGTATGCAGACGGGAGCGCTATCAACGTCCCGCCAAGGCTTAGGCGCTGAATTTCATCAGCTTGATGGCCTCGAAGTTGACAACATCGCCGCCGACACGCTTCGTCGTATAGAACTTGACGTAGGGCTTGGCAGTGAAGCTGTCGCGCAGGATGCGGATACCTTGGCGGTCAACGATCTGATACCCCGCCTTGAAATCGCCAAAGGCGACAGACAGGCTGCCGCTGGCGATATCGGGCATATCTTCAGCCTCGACGACGTCAAAGCCCAGCAGTGTTCCGCCCTGCTTGAGCTGGAAGTCAGGCTGCCACAGATAATTGCCGTCGCCATCCTTGAGCTTGCGCACCTCGGCCAGCGTCGAGCGCTTCATCATGAAAACCGCGTTTTCGCGATAGGCCGACTTCAGCGCAAAGACCAGATTGATCAGACGGTCGCCAGGGTCTTCGTCGTCAAAGGCACCATTGGCGCCCGACGCGATCTGCTCGATCACGTTGAAAGCCGACGCCGTCGGCGTACCCGCAGCATAGGTCAGGAAACCGCGCGGCTTGCGCACGCCGTTGCCGGTGACGAAGGCCTCGTTTTCCATGCGCGCCATGCGCTCGGCAATCTTGCCGGCCAGCCATTCTTCGACGTTGAACATCGCATCGTCGAGCAGTTTTTGCGTCGCACGCGGCTCGGCATATTGCTCATGCACGGGAATGCGGTATTCGCCGATCTTGGGGCTTGTGGTTTCGCTGCGCGCCTCGTTCTCGCCCACCCAGCCCGATGTTGCTTCGTTGACATCATGGATGCCTTCAAGTGCGTCGGTACCGATGGTTACCACATTGGCGACCTGACGCAGGGGCGAGGTTTCGCGCACCAGCTGCGCAATGCGGCCCGACATATCCGGCGTGACGGTATAGCCACCATCGGGATCCGACCCGACGGAGAGCGCCTTGATCTCGTCCACCGCGCTGCCGGCGTTATTCTTGCGCACATAGCTGCGGAAAGCCGATTTATAGTTGCGGTAGGCATCGATGCCAAGATCGGCAATGCCGCTGCCTTTGCGCTCCAGCGCGAAGGTTTCCGCTTCTTTCCACTCATCACCCGCGCTCAGGCGCGAGCCGCGGCTGATTGCGGTTTCCATCTGGTCCAGACGGCGTTTGGCGTTGTCCGCAGCATCGATTGCGCGCGTGATTTCACCGTTGAGACGGTTGACCTTCATATCCGTCAGCGGATCAGCGTGCCCGCGGCGCTCGATCTCGCGCAGGCGTTGGTCGTTGGCATCCTTGAATGCCTCAAAGGCGCGGCCGAGGTCATAGACCGCCGTTTGAACGTCGTTGCTCATGTCTTGTTCCTTTTATGCTGTGAATGTTCAGGTCAGCGCGCGGATGCGTGCCGCCAGGTTGCGCAATGCCGCAACCGCATCAGTACCGCCGTCGCACGTCGCAGGCACGGCATCCCGCCAGGCCTCACCATCCGCGCAAAGCGACTTGTAGCCATCGGCCAGCAGGGCCTTGGCTTGTTTGCGGCTTAGCCCTGCATCCCGCAGGAACGCCTCAAATTCTCTTTCCGTCGGCATCTCGCCGGTGGCCAGCGCCGACTTCACGCGGACAATGCGCGCGCTGTCGTTGGCCGGAAATGTCACCATCGACACCTCCAGAAGGTCTACATCGGTCAGAACACGCACGCCGCTTTTCTGGTCGCGGTGGGATTGTCGCACGCGGTAGCCGATGGACAGGCCATTGACGACTTTTTCCTGCATAAGCTTATACGCCTCGCGCGCACGTGCGATATCGGCGACGAACAGGTCGCCTTTGACGTAGAGGCCGCGGCTGTCCTCGTACATCTCCCGCCATGCGCCGATGGGTTGTGCCGTATCATGCTGCCATAACAGTGGCGGCAGGCGTTGCCCGCTTTTCATTTCTGCAAGACAGCGGCGAAACGCCCCGGGCGAAATGCTGTCGCGCACGGAGTCAACAACATTGAAAACCGACGCATATCCTTCGAACTGCCCGCTTTCCGCCTGAAATTTGACCTCAAAGCGGCTTTCCATCTGCTTGTGCATCGCTTATCCCTCGTCCGTTGTAAAGACCCGCGCCAGCAACGACGCCACCGCACTGCGGTAACGCTCAAAACCCTGCGCAACCATGTCCTGCCCAAGCGCCATATAGTCGCAGGAACATCCCGCGCGCGCCAAAAGGATATGGCAGAGGCTGACCAGCTCACCCGCCGTCCACGCACCCTGCGTCAGGCGCGCATACACCATGCCAAGACTGCCCATTTCATCTTCGATCTCGCAGATCGTGGCGAAATCAAGCGTGACACGATACAGCCGCTGCGCATACGCCAAAGCAATATCCGCACTCATGACAAGCGGTCTCCGTCGGGTAGCGGTCCCATGCCAAGGGCCTGGCGTTTTTCGTTGATGGTCATGAATGATGCGCCGGATATACGCGTCCATACTTTTTCGCGGCGCGGGGCCAGCGCCTCGATATGGTCGAGGTCATAATCGATGTGGATATCGTTACCGAATTGCGGCGCCAGCCATGCGTTCAGCTCTGCCTTCATATGTTCGACCAGCGGCAGGATAGCGTCATCATAAAGTGCCAGCCGCGCCTGCTCGAAATTGGCGAAGGTCAGCGATCCTTCAATGCCGATCAGCTGCGGCGGCACATGAAAGGCCAGCGCAATCTCGCGCGCCGATACGTCCTTGCCCGCCAGCCAATCCATATCCTTGGGGCTCAGCGACATCTCGCGCCAGTCAAGCCCGCCTTCCAGCACCAGCGGGCGGCCCGCGCGGTCACTGCCGGTATAGTATTGCTCAAGCTCGCTGCGCAGGCTGGCGCGTTGCGCCTCGGTCAGCGTATCAGGTGCATCGGCATGGGCAGGCTTGAAGACAAGCGCACCCGACGGGCGGCCCGACGCCTGCAACAGGCTGGCGTTCCAGCGCGCGGCGTCGTTGTGCTGGTCAACGGATACCGCTGCGGCTTCAAGCGGGCTCATGCCGTACCAGTCATCAAGCGGGTGAAAGGTCTTGAGATGCAAGACATCCGCATAGCCGCTTACCGCATTGACGGGATAGTCAACGTGTTGCTGGCCCATCTGACAGCGGTAGGCGCCGACCACGCCTTGCGCCGTGGGAATAACGCGCATACGGTCAGGGCGCAGTGTCCACAATTCGCGCACGCCGCCGTCAAGCCCCCGAATGGCCTCAAGATAGCTGTTACCCGCGATCAGGTAATAGGCATAGACGCTTTCGAAAAACTCCGCCCCCGCCTGCATGGGGTTGGGCTGGCGCAGCAGATCCACCAGCGGATGGTCCTGCACCTTGAACCTGCCCTCGCCCGTGCCGCGATAGACAACAAACGGCACACAGGCCGCATTACGGCTCACCAGCTGGATAGCACGGTAGGCGACCACATTCTTGCGGTACCCCTCGTCGGCCAGCGTATCATACTGGCGCGGGGTAAAACGCGGCTGGCCCGCGCCAAACGGCACCATCAGCGTCGCGCTGTGCGAGGCTTTCTGCTCCGGCGCGCGGTGCAAAACCTGTCCATCCATCCGCTCCACAGTATGCGCGGCGCGCGTAAACCACCCGCGCCAGCCGGTTTTCTTTTCTGCCGTCATCGACATGATCCTTCCTGTTATATTCGCCACACGGTCGGCTTGGCAGGCGCCATGCGGCCCAGTAAAAGCTCGCTCACCGCCCAGGTGCGCGCATCCATGCGGTCAGGGCTGCCCGCCGGCATCTGCGGGTCAAAACTGCACATCTGGTCTTCGAGTTTTTCAAACAGGCCGGCGTGGTGTACGCGGCCACTGCTGTCAAGGGCTGCCACCGGCTCCGCACGCGCGACTTTGCCGCGGCTGGCACGCACAGCCTTATAAGATACGCCCGGGTCAATCGCGCGCAGTGTTTGTTCGACCAGGTCACCACCCTGATTGACCTCGGCCACCACACGGTCGGCCTGATAGGTGTGATAGGCATCAATCGCGCGCTGCGCCCACAGGACCGGCGGCATGACACCGCTGAGGTCATCCAGCACATAGGCGTGTCCGTGCGCGTCGCACCCCGCCACGATAATGCCCGTTTCATCGCTGCCCGCATGCGCCGTCACTGCGGGATCAACCGCGACGACAATACGCGTCAAGGTTGGAACATCGGCGCGCGTCATGCGGTTGCGCGCGATCGTTTCGCGCGACCATAGCGCACGCGGATGATCGGCCTGAAAGGCCTCGTCCGGATCACAGGGATATTCGCGGCGAAAACGGTGCGCACCACCCAGCTCGGCGATTTTCGCGCGCCGCCAGAACACCTGCGCTTCGTCAAGACCATAGCGCTGCATCAGCGCCTTTTCATCTTCGCCCAGAATGAACAGCGCCGGTGGCGTTTTACGGTATTCGTCCTGCCAGAACCACGGCACGAAGATAAAACGATACGGCGAATTACCCTGCCGTGCGCGCTGGCACAAATCATAGAACAGCCCGGCCGGACCGGCCGAGGTGCTTTCAAGAATAATCTCCGTCCCCGCGACATCGGGCACAGCTTGCAAAACACCGGCCATATGGCGCTCTGCATGCGGCCAGTAGGCGACTTCGGAGCCGTGAAAAAGCTGTACGGTATCCGAACGCCCCACATCCTGGGAGCGCGCCGTACCAACACGGTAACTCGCGTCCAGACGGTCAAAGACAAGTGCCCTTGCGTTCAGCTGGCCCGCATGCGGCTTGACCACTGCCGGACAGTGTTCGTGAAAGCGCCGCACAATCTGGTAGACGTTGCGGCTGGCATCCTCAAGATGCGTCAGGATAAAAGCGCGCATACCGCGTTGATGCGTCAGGCGCCAGTAAAACCGCCCCTGCACATAAGTCGAACAGCCTTGCTGACGGCCCTTGAGAATGATCGCGCGCACGCGCCCTTCCTGCCGCCGCTGTTCTTCCAGCACGTGATGGATATATGCCTGCGCCGCATTCAGCGTAAACGGCAATACCCAGCCCTGCTTGCTGCGCAATTTGAGACATTTTTGCGCATAATGCGCGAAGTCGTCGCGCAGGCGCTGGCGCAGCGCACGTTCATCCGGCGTCATGCGTGTCAGGCAAGCTGTTGCAAAGCGTCTTCGTGGCAATAAGCCGAAGCGTCATCCGCCCCTGATACCGGCGGCTTGACCGCATAGATCTTGAGCAATGACAGCGCGACGTTCACCTGCGTCGGCGTCATTTCATGTTCGCCCAGCGCATGCGCCTGCAACACGGCAACAAGCGCCGCCGTATCGGGAACGATATGCACAGGCGGCTGTCTTCGCGCGGGCGAAGCCGTTTTTTTGCGTGATGTCATGGGAAAATCTTTTCGGTTGGCAGGTCGGTGTGGCTGAACCTGATAAGCGATGATGAACAAAACCTATCAAACATGACCCCGCAGCACCAGCACAAACGCACACACGCCAGCATCACGGCATGTAATCGCTTTACGTGCCAACGCTTTAGACACGAAACTTTTTCTCCGTGCAAAAAGTAACGCCGGATACATCGCAACCGGCGTTACAATCATGAATTGATGTTGAGTAAGAACGTCTTGCTTACTTCTTGCCTTCCTCGACGGGGACAATCTGGACCTGCTGCGGCTGCTTGGGTGCAGGGGCAACTTGTCCCGGACGGCGCATCTTCGGCTGGTTGGCGCGGCGTTCGCGCGCTTCTTCCTCGGCTTTTTTGCGGTCTTCGATTGCTTTGCGGCGTGCCTCGGCCTCGGCTTCGCGCTTGGCCTTGAGGTCCTGCATGCGCTCAAGGCGTTTTACACGGTCCTGGCAAACAGCATAGATGTCGTATGAATTCAGGTATGCCGCACACGGATCGGTGGGCAAACTGCTGGCATCAAGTTGTCCCGGCGCTGTGGCAGGTGCGTTGCCTTGTACAGGCGCTTGCGCCTGTGGCTGGGTCACCGGCACTGTCGGCGCGACAGGTGCCGACGGCAGGGCCGGAGGAACCGTTGAAGCTTGCGACGGCGTGTCAGTGCCCTGGAATACCGGCGGCAGCGTTTGCGCCTGCGGCGCAGACGGAGTCGTCACACCCGTGATGGGCGACGGCGTACCGCTTGTTCCCGCACTGTCGGTGCCGGTCGTGCCGCTAAAAGCCTGCGCCTGCGCAGGTTGCGCAGCGAGTGGCATGGATAGCATCGCAAGGACAGCAAAAATACCGAATGAAACGCGCATATTATTCCCCGTAGACATGGTCCAATGTGCCGACGGCCATTGCATGAAACCACCTGATATTATTAATTTTAGGCCTGTTGGCGGAATTTGAAAAGGGCGCAGGCGGTCAAAACCACCCTAAATATCCCCGTTCTTGTTGTTTTATAATGATTATTTCTTTTTTGACGGCTTGGCGGCGCCGCTTTTGTCGCGCGGCGAATCCGCGGGCATCGCGTCATCGTCTTCATCATCGCTGACGCGCTTGTAATTACGCGGGGTTTCCTCAACCGGCGCGTTTTTGACGGCTTTTTTTTCGACCGCGCGCTCGCGCAGGCGTTTTTGGCAATCGGCATAAGGGGTCAGGGAATTGCGCTTGATCTCTGCCGACTCGTCCGGTCCAAGCTCTTCAAAGCATTTGCTGACCGAGGTCACCACATGCGACCCAGCCACGGGTACCTCGGCCTGCGCGGGTGCGGGGGCTTGCGGCGCTGCAGGCGGTTCGTACTGCGCAGGTTGCTGGCGGTAATACTGCTCAAGCGCGGGTTGCTGTGCCACTGCCGCGGTGGCGAAAGCAACGCAGAAGAAAACAGCACCGGTAAGAAAACGCATTAAGGCCATGACGGCGGATACCCATAGGGATAGATTGGCACCTGACGCGGCGTATGCGTGCGGCCTGTTTTCTTAAGGTGCGCGTTAAACACCTCCATCAAGCGTTCCAGACGATAGCTATAGGCGATGTCATAGGGCGTGATGCTGTTCTGGTCGCGTGCCAGCGGGTCAAAGCCGTTATCAAGCAGATGACGCACTACGCCTTCCGCCCCTGCCGCGCGCGTGATCGCCATATGCAGCGGCGTGCGGCCATTGCTGTCGCGGGCATGCCTGTCACTGCCGTGGAACATCAAACGGCGCACTTCCGCCAGCTGGCCGCTTTGCGCCGCCAGATGCAACGGCGTACGGCGGTTGCTATCGCGGGCAGAAACATCGGCCCCTTTGTTGACAAGCGCCGCCGTTACGTCTGCGCGCGCCATTGCGATTGAAAGGTGCAACGGCGAAAAACCGCTGTCATCCTGCACCTTGACGTTAGCGCCCGCCTTGATGAGTTCATGCGCAACGCCCGCGTGTTCGGCGTGCAATGCCGCCAGCAGCGGTGTGCGCTGATATTTGTCGCGCGCCTCAAGCTCCGCCCCCGCCAAAACCAGACGCGCCAGCAACGAGGCCGACAGGCCATCGCCACCCCAATGCAGCACGTTGCGCTCTATTTTATCCTTGAGCGCAGGATTGGCACCTTGCTCGAGCATGATTTCGACCAGGTCGTAAAGGCTGTTGCTTGCCGCCATCATCAAAGGCGTCACGCCGTTTTTGTCCGCACGGTTGCCGTCGGCACCCTGCCCGAGCAAAATGCGTGCCGTGGCGCGCTGGCCTGCATTGACAGCTACCAGCAACGCACTGGCCCCATCCTTGCCGTCGGCGGCATCAAGCGTGGCGCCGTTTTCCAGCAGCAGATAGACCAGTCCGGCTTTACCCGCCTTGGCCGCGATGTGCAGCGGCGTCATGCCTTTGTCGTCGTAGTGATTGGTCAGCGCGCCCTGCGTCAGCATTTCCTGCGCCAGCGCCTCGTGGCCAGCCTCGACCGCCAGATGCAATGGCGTGCGGCCTTCGTGATTGACGGCATTCAGCAGCTCCGCCGTCCAGCCCTGCAACAAGGTCATGGCACAGGCCGTGTCGCTGCGCTTGACTGCTTCGTGCAGGCAGGTCTGGCCGTCGTGCGTGGCGGCGTGCGGATCAAGACGGTAGTAAAGCAGTTTTTCAAGTGCGGCCTGATGGCCGCCGCGCACCGCGTAATGCAGTGCCGTCGCCCCCTTGCCGTCGCGCCGGTTGGGATCAGGCGTCGCTTCGACGATGCGCGCCAGCAGGTCAAGCGCGTTATTGACATTTCCAAGTTGCGCCGCCGCATGCAAGGGCAATACGCCGGCCTTGTTGGCCAGCGTCACGTCCGCGCCGGCATCAAGCAGGATGGCAGCCAGACCTGCCGTTTCCGGTTTGGCCAATGCAACGTGCAAGGGTGTATCTGTGTTCTTGGCGGCCGTATTGGGATTGGCACCACGTTCCAGCAACAACGTAACCAGCGGCAGCGAGCCCTGTTGAAGCGCGTGATGCAAAGCCGTCTGGCCCAGCTTGTCGGCGCGCTCGACATCCGCACCGCTTCTGACGATGCGTGTGGCAAGGTCGATATTGCCCGCGATGACCGCATCCATCAAAATGGTGCGCCCGCTGGCAGCGTCAGAGATACGGTCCGCATCACGCACAAACCCGCGGTTGCGCGGGGTCAGGCGGTCGTTATCATTGAGGGCAGCCGGCAGCGGCAACATATCCTTGCCGTCCGCTGCGCCAGTGCGCGCGGTCTTGTTCTTTGCGCTGCGCGTGCGCGGCTTGGCCGCGCGGCGGCTGTGCGTATTAAAGATATGCCGGTTTTTTCTGTGACGCATGGCCATGCCTCCATAAAAAACAATCGCGCGTCAGCGCCCGAAACGCGGTGGTGCCTTGGGGCCGACGAATTTCTTTTCCTCAATCAGGGCACGGTGCGCCTTCTCGAAATGGTCGCGCAGCCGGAAAGATTCTTCGCTCTTCATGAAATCGTAAAGCTCGCGATGGTTCTGCTGGCTGACAAGGTCAGCGGCGGTTTGCCCGCTTTTGTTTTGCGCCAGCGCATCAGCACCCGCGACCAAAAGCTCGATCGCAATTTCGTCATAACCGCGTCGCGCCGCGGCCATCAATGCTGTTTCGTCATACATGTCAGGCATCGGCGCATCCACCGTGGCGCCTGCTGCCAGCAAAATTTTCACGCAATCAATCTGCTTTTTGATCACGGCGGTATGCAACGGTGTATGGCCGCTGGCATTGCGTGCATCAATATCGACACCATGATCGATCATGGCCTGCAAAACAGCGATACGCCCGTCCGCCGCCGCCAGATGGAACGGCGTCTGCCCTTCGTTATTCCTGCATGTCGCATCAGCACCCGCCTGCAACAGCGCAACGGCATGATCGGAGGTATTGCGCCCCGCCGCCAGATGCAAGGCCGTCGCGCCGTCCTTGGTACGGCGCAGTTCAACCAGCGCACCGGCATCAAGCAAGGCCGCAATCATATCCTCGCGCGGGGCCGACAATGCCGCCAGCAAGGGCGTATCGGCACTGATGTCCTTGTTGACCAGAAGGCCGCCGGTGTTCACACCCATGCCACGGCCTGTGCGTAACAAGACGCCAAGCGCTTCGGGCTTGTTGGCATCCACCGCATACAGCACGGCGTTAAAATCACCCGTGACGATGCTTGCACCAAGGTCGCGCAGGCAGGCGACGGTTTCACTATCGCCGTCGCTGATCGCATAGGCCAGCGCGGGCAGACCTGCGGCGTTTGGCATATCGGGTACCGCGCCCAGCGTTTTAACCGCCTCGACGATGCGGGCCTTGCCTGCCTTCTGACGGCACAATTCGTGCAAATAGGTATTGCCTTCGGACGTAACAGGCTCGTTGACCTGTTCAGGCAGAGGGCGCGGCACAGTGACCGCCGCCGTCTCGGGGGCGGTATCGGGGGCGGTGGTCTCTGCCGGTTTGTTGTCTTCTTCTTGCACAGTGTGCCGTCCTTGCTTTATCGGTTCATCAGTATGGTTTATTTCAGCGCGGCTTTGAAGGGTAAAAACCCCCGCGCCCGCGTCTGGTGCGCACGGGTGCCGCGCGCATATTTCTTCTGCCGCGGCGCAGTTTGGCAGAATCCGGCCATTTGCGCTGTGCGTCCATAACGATCTTGCGCGTCATCTGCTGCATCGGCGCCTGGCACACCATATCGGGTGTGCGCATTCTGCTGTCGGCGATCGTCGGGTCAGCACCCGCATCAAGCAAGGCGATCACCGTGTCGCGGCGGTTATGGTGCGCTGCCAGCCACAAGGGCGTCTGGCCCAGGTGATTGCGCGCATTGAGGTCATGCGGCGCCAGCGCCAGCACGCGCAGGAACAGATCATGGCGCATGCCGCGCGCCGCGATATGCAGCAGTGTGGTGCCATCATTGCGTCTGGCCTGTGGCGGCACGCCCGCCGCCAGCAAATAATCAAACGCCTGCACCCAGCCTTTCTCTGCCGCGAGCATCAGCAAGGTTTCCCCGCCCGCGCTGGCGGTTTGCAACATATCCGCCCCCGCATCATGCAGACGGCGCAGCAAATCAGCGCTTTCAACCATGCTGGTGCGGTGGCAGATCAGGAATTGCACCGGTGTCTGCCCGTCGCTGCCGCGGGCATTGATGTTGATCCCGTAGTCGATCAGCACATCAAGAAGATCCGCGCGTTGCGCCGCCAGCACGGCGCGCAAAGTATCAATGCGCAGGCCTTTTCGCGCATATGTCGTGTGGACTGCCAGCGCCTGCGGACTGCGCAACAGCAGGCGCAGGATTTCCGGCGTGCTGTCCGCCGCCAGATGAAAGGCATTCATCTCGTTACGGTCGATGTCATAGGCCGCCAGTGCGGGGTTGGCGCCGTAATGGAGCAGCCATGCCACCGCTTTTGCATCGCCCGCTATCACCGCCTGATGCAACATGGTCAAACCGCGCGGACCATAAGCGTCGATATCTGCCCCGTGGTCGAGCAACATGACCGCACTGCCGCTTTGCCCCGCACGCAACGCCGCATGCAACGGCGTCAGGTGGCTTGCGCACCGCGCATCGGCGTCACAACCCGCGCGCAGCAGCGGTTCGATCAGCGCCGTACAGCCGCGCCGCGCTGCCACATGCAAAACGCTTTCACCGTTGTCATAGCGATAGCTTGCCACATCGCCACGCTCTGCAGGCGCAAGCGCCTGCCATATGGCCATGATATCATCAGCACTCTGGCTTGTCAGTGCGCGCGCAAACGCCGCCATAGTATTCATGGCTGGCGGCCGCCCGGCCCGTAATGCCCACGAAACAGCGGTTTGACGTCACGGCGCAGCGCTTCGGCAAGTATGGGAACGGTCTGCTCTTTGGCGCGCATATTGACTTGCGCGTAATACATCGCTGAATGCCCGTTGTTATCGAGCAGGCGCGGATTGGCCCCCGCCTGTAACAGCTCGCGCATCGTGTCGCCCTGCCCCAATGCTGCCGCAATCATCAGCGGCGTGCGCGCATCATGGTCATGGCGCGCGTTGGGGTCCGCACCGGCGGATAAAAGATTGGTGATTTCATGCAGGCTCGACCCTTCGATCGCCAGCATCAACGCGGTGGCGCCGTCGCGGCTGCGTACATTCACACGCGCGCCATAGCGCAAAAAGACCGACAGCGTTGCTGTCACGCCGCCAAAAGACATCAGGCGGTGCAACGGCGTTGCACCGCTGTGCGGGTCGTGCGCATTGACATCCGCACCCGCTTCGATCAGCAGGCGCGCGATCTGCGCGCGCACGTCATCGTTCATGCTGCGAATACCCGCCAGATGCGCAAGCGGGGTCGTCTGCAATTGTTTAAGCACCCCCTGGCCCGTTGCCATCACCGGACGGCAGGCATCTGCCCCCTTGGCCAGCAGGACCGCAACCAATGCCGCGTCAGCGCGGTTGATCGCCAGCAACAGCGGCGTCATGCCGTCATCGCGCGCAAGATTGACCAGCGCGCCGTCATCGATCATGGCATCGACCAATGCCGCATCCGCGCGCATGACCGCAAGGTGGAACAGCGTGCGTCCCTCGCGGTCGCCGGGCAGGCGCGCGTTAAGGTCGGCGATAATTTCGCGCTGGCGCAACAAGCTTTGCGCGGCAACGGTTTTTTTGGCATTGAGAGCGGCCATCATCGGCGTGACGTGCAGCGCACTTGGCGTGCGCAAATCCACGCCCGCCGCGGCAAAGGCCAGGATGACATCACCCATGTCTTTTTCGCAGGCGCGGTGCAACAGGTCTTGCGTGGCCTGCATATTGTCGGGGCAACCGCCACATGTGATCAGCGTGGCGGCGGCGGCGGCCTTGCCGAAATGAATCGCGTCTTGCAGCGGTGTGCGGCCTGCATCGTCAGCGATACCACGGCGCACATCCGCACCGGCGCGCGCCAGCAGGGCGATCATGTCGGCGCGGTCAGCGCGCGCTGCGATATGGATGGCGCTTTCGCCGCTGGCGTTGGTCGCATTGGGGGACATTCCCGCCGCCAGTTGCGCGCGCACCCCTGCGCTATCACCGTTTTTCACCATGCGAAAGAAGGCATCAACATCGCTTTGCGGGGTCAGCGCGGCGGTTTTCAAACGGTTGAACAGACTGCCCAGCACGCCTTCACTTTTTGGTTGCGCGTCGTCACCACCCGAAGGGGCGGCACTGTTTTTCGGGTCTGGCGGTCGTGGTGTAAATGACATCGCTTGAACACTGAAAAGACGCGCATGACGCGCATGATGCGCGCGGGGCGTGACGGCAATAACGTAGAGTGTTCAAGTCATAGCACCCGCGGCTGGGGGTGACAACCGTTTATGACAAGATTATCCGCTGATTTGTAATTATATTATAGTGTTATGTTATTATGGTGCGGGTTTTTGGCCAGCACCTTTGAATGCCGCCTGCGGCGCGCGCAAGGTCACTTCTTTTTTAAGCGCCATGTCTTCTTCACCTTGCGGATCGGGCAAGGCCGCCAGCAAGCGCGTGCTGAGTTTCTTTTGCCCTTCGTTAAGGTCCCATCCCTCGGATTTGCGTTTACGCATTTGCGTTAGCAGAATTTCAAGCGCGCTTTCCTTGCCGAGAGTAAGGTTCGGGTCCGCGCCACGGTCCAGCAAGGATTGCGCAGCACTCAGATGGTCGTTGCGGACATAAGAAATCAAAAACGTATCGCCGTCAGGCTTGCCGTTGACACTGGCATTGATGTCCGCGCCTGCCGCCAGCGCAAGATCGATCATATCCCAGTGGTGGGTGGCGTGGCCCTGCCGCAAGACCGCCTGCGCATCCGCACCTTTATCAAGCGCCTGTTTAAGCATCGTCAGATCCTTGGTTGCAAAACAAACATCAAGCGCAAGGGCAAGCGCGCGCTTCACATTTTCGGGGTTGGCGGTATTCATGCGACCCTCATGCTGAAACTGTAGCCGGACATTTTGGGGTCGCGCGCCCTTTGCCGCGGAACGCGGATATTCGACAGGCGTAAAATATCCTGCCACTCCTCGCTGTGCCGCGCCTGGTCCTTGATGAATTCTTTGACCGGCGGATAGTTCAAGAACCGCTTTCCTGCCTTGATCACGTCGGCGTTATCTGCGGATGCATGCATGACCTTGGCCGTTTCGCGGCAGAACAGCGCATACGCCTCCTCATCACGGCCATAGAGCGCCCTGACAATGTTGTGCGGCGTTTCATAGCGTTGGTGATATGCTTGCGCCGCATCGTTGAACTTCATGGCAAGCAGATGGTGCGATATGCGCGTATGCATATGTCTGCCCACGATATCGTGCGCCAGCGCCGCTGTTTCGTCGAGCGATAGCGCGCTGATGTCGTGCTTGCACGCATGCCTGCGCACAGCCGCCAGAATATCGTCGGTATAATGAATAGGCGAGGTACCAAGCACCAGCGTACTGGCCTTGTTCGCGTATTTGAAAAAGTCGCTATCAAGACCAAAGCGCTGGATGTGGCGCAGGGCCGCAAAAGCATCGGCACGGCATTCGCCTTCATGGCCGCCGATCATCCCGCGCTCCATCACCTGATGGCCGATTTCGTGGTCGAGTACATAGAGCGTGCGCATTTCAAGCGTATAGCGCGGCGTGAACACCCCGGGCATCTCGCGCAACAGGCCGATCATCTTGATCCCCGCCACGCCGCCCAGTACGGTGGGATGATACGCCATGCCCGCAGCGTTGCGTTTTTTGATATATGCGCTTTCCTGATGGATGCGTGCGCGCAGGGCACGCGTTTTCTCGCTCAGGTCATCGGCGATCGCGCTCGAGATAAAAACAGGCGCGTCGCTGTCGGTGACGAAAACGACCAGACGCTGCAGACGCTCGGGAAAGCTCTGACAGGCATCGCGCAGGGAGTGCTGCACTGTGGTGTGAAGATCGTTTTGCATGCGGCAAGAATAAACGATTCTTGTTTATATGTAAAATAATAAAAGGGCAGGCGGGTTGTGTTAAATTATTGAATATAATCAATGGATTATCTATTAATTCGGTTTGTGCAACGCTGGGTTTTACTCATCGCGTCACCTTGTATCTGCGTCTTGTCTCACGCACCGTGTTTTTTCATGGCTGGCGTTGGGGCTTTCGAAAGGTCGGCGATGCGCCGCCACGCAGGGTCGGCTTTGGCACGGGCAGTGATAAAATCATGCACTGGCGGGAAATTTAAAAAGCGTTGTCCGGCACTTATAACACGCGCATCGGCAGGGTGGGCACGCATCACGCTTGCCGTTTCACGGCAGAAAACTTCATATGCGTCATGGTCCCTGTCATAGAGCGCGTCAACAAGCTCTTTCTTGCCGCCACAATGGCGCACGGCCATGCGCGCAGCTGGCCTGAATTTCTTTGCCAAGCGGTGAATGTCAGCAGAGCCAACAGGCAACGAGCGGACAAGACGGTCGGCTAAACGCGCAGTTGCCGCAAGCGGTAAGCCGCTAATATCATTGTCGCGTGCATAAGCGCGCACCGCTTCCATGATGTCAGTCGTGTAATGGACAGGCGATGTCCCCAGCACGACCGAATGCGCACGCGTCATCAAGACAAAATAATCCGTGTCAAAGCCATAGCGCTGAAGATGGCGCAACGTTGCAAAAGCATCCGCGCGGCATTCGGCTAAATAACCGCTGACCATCCCCCGCGGCACAACCTGATGACCGATCTCATGGTCAAGGACGTAAACGCTGCGCATGTCCTTGGTATAGCGTTTGTTGAAAACGCCTGACACATCGCTGTGTACACCAATCATCTTCACCATATGCCCTGCAACACGCATCGGATGATAGGCCATGCCAACACAGTTGCGACGCTTGATATAGGCTGTTTCCCGCGCGATCACACGACTGACTTCCTGCGTCGCCGAAGACAGCTTTGCCGCTGTTGCAGGTGCGAGATATACCGGCGTTTTTGCATCGGTCATAAAAAGAAACAACGTGCGCAACTGCCGCGGAAAAGCGTCATAAGCTTCGCGGGCGGTTTGTTCGAAAATGGCGCCGAGCTCTTTTTGCATCAGGCTATATTACCCGATTCATTTTTTATATGTAAAACATTTATAGGGAGATTTTGTCGGCTAAAAAAGTATTTTAAATCAGCACTATAGGTATCAATTGGGTTTTCGCGGCGGCGGTTTTGCACCACTCTTGAGGTTCTGGCGGCCCGTCATCATCACGCGCAGGCGCTCGGCGGCGGCGGGGTTGTCGTCCCACAACGCCATGTAATCGCGTGCGGTCCAGCCCTGCTTGTCGGCGATATCGTCACGTGCGCCCGCATCCTTGAACAACGCGATGATGTCCGCACGCGTGCGCAGGCCGCCCGACACGGCCGCCGCATGCAGCGGCGTCCAGCCGTGATCGTCCACCCGCGCAACGTCGGCACCGGCCTTGAGCAACAGACGCACAATATCGCTTTCACCCCAATAGGCTGCTTCGTGCAGGGGTGTGGTGCCGCCATCCGCCGCCTGATTGGGATCGGCGCCGCGGCGCAAACGGTCGCGCACTTCACTGCGGTTTCCCGCACGCACCGCACGATAGAGCGCGCTTTCACCGCGCGCATTGCGCGGGTCGCGCCCGCCATGCGTCATGCGGTTAAAGCGGTCGGTGATGGTGTCAAGAAACGAAAGTGGTTTCATGGCGCAAAAAAGTCCTCTGGCCATTACTCTACGCGAAAAAAGACAGTATCACCAAGCTTTGCCCGATCTGAACACCGCGCAGACCAGCGCGATGTTGCAGTGCATGCACCACAAACTCTTGACGGTGCCTTGATTGACGGCTGATTTTTTCGCAATGCAACAGCGTGGATTATTGCTCCGGGCTGACCGCCGCAAATTCGCTGTCGTTGAACAGTTGCGCCGAATCGGCAATGAAATCCTGCGCGCTTTGCGCCACGGCAAAGCGCGACAGACCCGGCGACAGCGTGCTTGAAAACGGCGGTACCGGGTTAAAACCCATGTTGCTGATCGCCGACAGACTGATAACGCTGATCATCAGACCGACCGCAAACGATAGCGCCGCCTGCCTGCGCTTGCGCGCGGACAGCATTGTCGCCGCCGCAAGACAGGCCGAGGTCAGCGTCGCAAGCAATACCGTCTGTGTCAATATGGTCGCCGCTTGCGATGCCAGACTACCGCTCAGCAAAAAGTCAACGCCGCGCAGCGCCATGCCCGTCACCAGCGAGGCGATGACATAGACGCTGGCCAGCGACAGCTGTTGCGCAAAGCGCGAGCGATGCGTCAGCAACCGCCCCACCACCGACCACATCGCCGCCCAGACCACGATAATCATGAATACGGCCGCCACGCTCATGGCGGCGGTCATTGCGGCTTCGCTGCTCCAGATTTCAAGGTATGACCATCCCGCCGTCAGCGCCAGCGCCAGCGCGAACAACGCGGCCGCCACCGGCATGCGCCCCAGCGAGGAGCGAAGCCCCCCGTTCTGCGCCATCGGCAACGCCGCCGCAACGGCGTAATCGCTGGCATAGGCCGCGATGACGGTTTCCCCCGCTTCGACTACATCGCCCGAGGCCAGCGGCGTCCATTGCCCCGCCGTCAACACGCGTGCGTTGAGCAAGGTGGGATTGACGCTGTCAAGCGCACAGATTTCCCACGGCGTTTTGGCATCCGCCGCATCGTTGGCGCGAATGATGTATTGGCGTGCCGCCAGATAGGGATCGGCGACGATAACGTCACAGGCAGGGCTGCGGCCCACAACCACGGGCAGGGACGTGATCTTTTCGTGATGCGTGCGCACGCTGTCAGTCAGGGGCGCGATTGCAAGGACCATCATGCTCATGGCGCCACCATCCCGTCCGGCGACTTGTCCATCACGCTGTCGCCTGCAGGCGCGACGACGTCGCGGACATCCGGCGCATCCCCGCGTGCGGGTGCGATTTCAGAGATAAACCGCGACATGAATGCCTGCGCGTTGTCGCGCGTCACCCCGAGCGCATTGACGGTGATGACGACACCGGTGCGCGGCGCATCGACCATCGCCATATAAAGATGCGCGTCGAACAACGACGGATATTTGGTGTATTGGCGCACGCAATACGATGTCTTGAAGCGATGGCCCGCCTGATCGACGAAGCCGTCATGGCAGGCAAAGTTGCCGACATCGCCTTCGCCTGCGTTGCTTGATTCAACGCTATTTGAATACAGCCCTTCGTAAAAGCTGTAAAAACGCGCCGTCCACATCTCAGGCGACGGTGTCACCAGGTCATAGCGGTAAAAGTACACGCCCGTTTCAAACGTATCACTGAGGAACAAGCTGTCCTCGTTATAGCAGGTCGACCAGAAATGCGTGTAGGGGTCCTTGTCTTCATGCGCGGGCGCACCCCAGCATTTCAATGCAGGATGCAGACGGCCCGGCAGCGACAGCGGCCCAAAAGTCATGCTGTCCCACGTGTGCGCGGGGTCGAGCATGGTCTTGATGATCGACGACTGGCTGGCGTCAAGCTGTGCTTCGATATCGGCATGCGCACGCGTCAGGAAATCGCCCGCCATATCACCCGTCATATCACCCGTTTGGCCGCTGTTGCGGTATTTTGCGACCAGTGCGGCAAGCGCTTCGACCGGCACCAGAAAACCGATCTGGTTGCCGCCCGTCATGACGTTGATCCCCACAACGCGGCCATCGCCTGACAGGGCGGGCCCGCCGCTCATGCCCTGGTTGATCGCACCGGAAAAGTGAATCTTGTCGTGGAACGTATCCGAAGCCATGCCATTGTGGATACCCTCGACGATCGTAAAGCCGATGTCGTGCGGGTTGCCAAGCGCAAAGACGCGCGTGCCCTTGCGCAGGTCGGACGTGCCGAGCATGACAAAAGCCGGCCCCGCCTTGTCCATGCGCAACAGCGCAAGATCATTGACGACATCAACACCCACCAGCGACAGCGCGCCGCGCGTGCCGTCCTCGTGCAGGTATTCTAGGCGGTTGTTGGCCGGGCGGTTGATCATGTCGGACACGACATGGTAGTTCGTCGCCAGCAAGCCCTGCGCATCGATCTGAAACCCGCTGCCAATCGCGGCTTTCTTGCCCGAGGCGCGGTCGATGACCTGTACCTGATAGACGGCCGCGCCATGATCCTGATACATGCGCTCCGCCGCATCCGTCAGCGGCGGTTGCGGCGCGGTGACGCCTTGCGCCGGTGTGTCCGTTTGCGCACGCGCGGGCGGGGACAAGAAAGTTGCAGCCAAAAGCAAAGCACAGGCAAGTGATCGTGTGTATGTGGTCATGGACCCTGATATTTCGCGGAGGATAGACAGCTTGCGCCAGTCTGCACGTCCCGGTCTTTAATGTATACAGCCGCGTCCATACGGGGCACCTCGCCGGATTGTTTACAGAATCTGGTATTTTTCCATTTTCTGCGTGCAACGCGTCAATTTTTTGCATTGATTGCGCCTGCGGTTATCCAAACGTAGCAAGATTACACTTTTCCGCCTTTTTTCGTTTTTACGGGGTTGTCCACAGGTCGCCTGCTTGCTACGGTTTTGCGGTATTCAAAACGGGACCCGCCGACGTGAAAAAGTTTTTCAACGCCATGTCCGACCGCACCAGCCGCGATCTTGACCGGATCGGCAGCAAGGGTCTGACGCGCCTGCAACAGGCCGCGGATGAAAACGACACCGACCGCATCCGCCTGCTGTTGCGCCGCAAAGCCGACATCAACGAAACCGGCCTGTGCGGCGAAACCGCCCTGCACCGCGCCGCGCGCCACAACAACTACAGCGCCGCGCGCCTGCTGGTCGATATGGGTGCCGATGTCAACCTGCCTGACGCGCAGGGGCAAACAGCGCTCCACAATGCCGTCCTGCATGGCAACACGATGATCGTCGCCCGCCTGATCGAAGCCGGCGCAGACGTCAACATCGCCGATCACGAGGGCCGCACCGCCATGCATATGGTGCCGCGCGGGTGCGAGGATATTTTCACCCAGCTGGTGGCGCAGGGCGGCGACGTCAACGCGCTCGACAAGCAAGGCTATCCGCCGCTCAACTACCATCTGCGCCACGACAGGCTGGTCACGGCCATCATCAATCTTGGTGCCGACCCCAATCTTTCGACGACACAGCCATCGCCACTGGTCACCGCACTGAGCATCCCTTTGCTGGCCACACATCCCGCAATCATCAGAAGCCTGCTGGCAGGCGGCGGCGACGTTAACGCGCGCAGTGCGTCAACGGGCGAACCGCTGATCCACCTTGCCGCACGCAGCGGCCAAAACGCCCTGCTGGTCGAAGCCCTGGCGCGCAAAGCCGACGTCACCGCAACCGATCCCGCGGGCATGACCGTCGCGCATGCGCTGGCGCAACTGCCCCAGCCCGACCTGATGCGCCTTGTACTGTTGCGCGCGCCCGATCTTGCGCGCACACGCGCCAAGGACGGCACCACGCCGCTGCATCTGGTCGTGCAGCATCTGACGCAAACGCCGTTGCGCGGTGCCGAAACCCATGTCGCAACGCTGGTGCAACTGGCGCAACTGCTGATCGAATACGGTGCCGATCCTTCGACCGCCACCACCAACGGCACGACCCTGCTGCACGAGGCCACGACGCGCAACATGCCGGGCTTCATTGATTTCCTTGCCAAGCATAAGGCGGATTTCAACCTGCGCGACCAGCAGGGCAACGCCGCGCTCAATGTCGCGATCACCGCGCGCAATGTGGAACTGCTCGACCGCTTGCTCGACCACGGCGCCGATCCGGACCTTACGGATGCACGCGGCTGGACAGTGCTTGACCGCCTTGCTGAAAAGAAAGACCGCGAAAGCCCGATCGTGCAACGCCTGATCGTGGCGGGCGGGCAATACAACAAACAGTTGCCCCTCTACCCCGATCTGATCCGTCCGCGCAAAAACACAGCTCCGGCCCCCGCCAATGACACCGCGCCCAAGCCAGCGCCCGAGACTATTGTCTCGCCGATCAAAAAGATCATCAAGCGCCAGCCACCAACAAATTAATACAAAACAACAACTTAACCGTTCACCGTGCGGCCAATCCGCTGTTGACGCAGTTCTGCTTTATGACTAAACTCTGTTTTACCTAATAACAAAGCAGATTCTTGCCCCATGTCATCCAGCGAAAACGACAGCACCGGCGGCTCCGCGCGCAGTGCCTATAACAGTGCCGCCATAAGCGGCGACGACGGCACGACCAGCGTTGACCCCCTGGCCGATCTGCCGCCGCGCGTGCGCGACTTTTTGCGCAATGCCGATGTCGCGCAACCGCTCAAGGATCTGTGCCTGCACATTCTCCCTGCTGCCGATTTTGCAACTTTCAAAAGACGTCTTGATCGCGGTGACTTTGACGCCCACCTGACCTGTGATGCGCACCCAATGGGCGGTCTGCTTGCGCAACTGGCGGCGGCCCCCAAGGAACTTGGCAACGACTGGCTACAAGCCGTGGCACAACGCGAGGCTTTCGCCGTCGATGCGCTCAGCGTCCCCTACTATTACACGGGAAGTTATTACAGCAGTCACATCAAGGACTATACCGGCCAAAGCGTGTCACAACGCCCGCTTGGCAGCTGGATGCTCGGCCATCGCAGCATGAAATACCCCGATCTCGCGCAATTCTGCGCGCGCCTGCTTGCACATGAATACAAAGCCAATGACGTATCGCAACCGATCGCCCATCACGCGATTTACGGCACGCCGACGCTTGAATACCTGCGCGACTTCGCCGACAAGGCAGGCACGCTTGACTTCATCAACGTAAAAAACGCCAATGGCGAAAGCGTTTTTTACCGCCTTGCAACCAATAAAAACCTCTATAACCACGCATCGACGCTGAATGTGCTGAGCTGGCTGCTGGAGCGCAAGCCCGAGCTGATCCACACCACCGACGATGCCGGCTGGACGGCGCTTGACCGCTATGTCCTGCAGATGACGGTGCAAAGCGGCGTCTCGCAAGCCGTCACCACCGAAAGCGGTATGCTGCGCCTGTTGCTTGCATCGGGCGCGCAGTTCCGCCGGCAAACGCCGCCGGGCATGTCACTGGTGGACTATCACAATAATCAGCAGACGACCACGCTGCTCGGCAAACCGGCAGCGGCAGGCCCGATCAAACGCAAACCCTAAGGCCCGCGTTTATCACAGCGTTGCTTGCGCGTCGTCCAGATGGCGGTGCAGTTGCAGCGGCTTGAGTACGGGATTTTTCAGCACCTCGGGCGCGCTGAGGTTGGCAAGGCGCAATGCCGTCGCCACATGTGCGCCTGTTTCCATCAGAAAGCGCACGCGGATGCTGTCGATGCGGGGCTGGGTCAGCTCCCATGCCAGTTCGCGGGTTTCGTAATTGATATCATCGTTGGGCGAAATCACAGGCTGGCCAAACGAAGCGTCGTGCTGTCCCATCGGAAAATAACCTTTCAAGTATACAGGTGGCTGTTGCAAGCGCATGCGAAAGCCCTGCGGCCCTACGACCGCACGTCACCGCGCCGCTTTCACATACGTGCATCCCTCTATGCTAGTTCGAAAATATGAAAATTTTCTGAAACCATTGCCAGCGAGGCATTTTTTAAACCAGACAGACGAAAAACATCGCAAAATCGCTTATTTTATTGCTTTTTTGAACAGCCATTCACATGAAATGTTTGCACTGGCGTCCCCCCGCCTGCTATACCCCTAAGCGCATTTTTATTTTCCGAGAATCATTTAAGCACCAAAGGCTAACGACAATGGGACGCAAGCTGGAATTCAGCAAAGACAAGGCGCTGTTACAGGCAATGGAAAGTTTCTGGGCGCAGGGCTACGACGCCACCTCGATGCGCGACCTCGCCCAGCGCCTTAACCTTCACCTCGGCTCGGTCTATAACGCCCTCGGCGACAAGGAAGAAGTCTTCGAGCAATCCCTGCGTCTCTACCTCAAGCACAAGGTCGTCCCTGTGATGTCGGCACTGGAAAGCAGCGAAGACCCGCGCGCCGCACTGTCGCAGTTCATCGACAAAATCATGGTTGACTGCCGTGCGGACAGTACTTCGCCCGGTTGCTTCATCGTCAACTCCCTGCTGTGCATCACCCGCATCAATGACAAGATCACCTCTGCCGTCCACGAATACATGCAGGTGCAGGAAGCCGCCATTTCCGCCTGCATCGCGCGCGCGCAGGCCGCCGGACACATTGACCGCGACGAGCGGCCCCAGCAACTAGCGCGCTTCGTCATCGCCTCGCTGAAATCCATGCATGTGATGAAAAAGATCGGCGTCAATGACGACTATCTGCAGGACATCCGCGATACCGTCGACCGCCGCCTGTTTCAGGCCGCCTGACGCACGTCACCGCCTGCCCCCCTATAATTTGAATTTATCGGGCCGCTGCGCCTGCTGTCGCGCGTTGATGTCTTCGCGCTTGAGCGCCGCCACGAAAGGTGCGAGGCTGACTTTGTCTTTCATGCCAAAGGCCTCAAGCGCCTCGTGCAGCTTGAACGCATCCTCGCGCGCCGCGCGCCAGTGACGCGCATCAAAAACCTCCGTCAGCCGTCCGCGGGCGGCCAGAATACCAAGCAAAGTAACAGGCGCACCGGTGCGGTCATAGCTGATCGGATTAATGAATGCCGCCGCACGCCACTGGTTGCCGGCAGCGCGCATATGGTCAAACCGCGCCAGTGCCGTGCGCGCATCACCATGTGCGCAGGCCGCCTGCCACCACACCCTGTGCGTGTCTTCGTCACGGCGTTCTTCGTCAAAAACCTCGCGCAGCATCCTGGGCGCAAAGGGCGACATGCCCTGTTCGATCAGCAATTGCATCAGCTCGGGGCGGCATTCGTCGATGGCGATTTCTACCGCATCGCCGCCCAGTAACACATCAAACCCCGCCGCTGCCAGTTGCGGCACCACTACGGGGGCTGCAGCTTGCCGCCACGCATCGCCGATCAGCGTGCGCACATCGATTTCAGGCGCGGCAGCCACCACAGGCGCGAAAGCCTGCGCCACCGCTTCCTGTTCGGCCCCATCCACAAATTCAAGCTTGTCGACGATCGCCTTGAGGTCCTCGCGCTTTGGCACATAGCCGCGTGACAGGATATCCGCCGTCAGGGCGGATTTTCCGGCCAGAACCGCGGCCTCAAGCACAGCAATGGTCAGGGTATGGCGCGGTGTTTTCTGCGCGGGCGAAGCATCAAGGTATTCCTTGAGCAACGGCCAGTCCTTGGCATCCGCCGCGCGGTTGAGCGCAAACCAAAAACTGAAATCATCCGCAGGCAATTCTTTGTCGTCATCAGGCATGTTCATGCGCCATTGCTCCCGCCTGCGGGTGCCAGCTTGAAGCAAGGCATCGGCGTTCCGATGCGATGGCGGCCAAACGCTGACCTGACCCTGCCGAGATCGACCTGCGCCTGCAGGTGTTGTGGTAATTGTCCGTGCATAGCCGCCGCCAGTGCGAAATCGCCGCGCCATGCCGCAGGATCAAAGGCCTGCGCCAGTTCCCCCCGCACGGCCAGCACCTCGGCCAGCGTGGCGCCATGTTCGTCTTGCGCTTGCAACAGGTTGATGCCCGCCTGCGGCAACAGCGGCGCAACCACGCGCAGAAACGCGCCGCTGCGCGTCAGCGCAAATGCGGCCTGCGCACCCTCGGCACTGTGCAGGCTCTGCGCTGCCAGCACGCGACAGCTATGCGCCAGTGTTTGCGCATCAAGCACTTGGTGATTATCTGCATGCACCCAGGCTTGCATCAGCTCGCGCACGCGCGCCGCGCGCATATTATCTGCGCCTGCTTCTTCAAGAAGGGCGAGATGCGCGGCTTTTTGTGCTGCATCGGGGCGGTAGCCTCTCTCGTAAAGATCGCGCAAAATCGCGTAGGCGTGCTTTTTCATTGCTACGTCGTACAACGTATGCGCGGGCAGGCCTTCTTGCAGCGCGATGGCCGCATCGTCCGCATATTCGTTGTGGGCGATGGCTTCCAGCGCCGCCAGCAGTGCATCGGCCATCGCTTTTTCATCCATGCCGGTGCGCAACTCCGCCGGTTTTTCCAGCGACGCGATATAGGGTAATTCATGCAGCATGTGGCGAAACAGCACGGGTGCTGCGTTGACCATGTTACCCAGTACGCGCGGCATATGCATGACCTTGGCGCCGCACGCGATCAGCCATTGCGCAACCTCCCAGCGGCTGTTTTCAAGCGCGCAGTGCATGGGGTATTGCGCGATAGTCACGGCAGGATTGCTGTCGTCGAACAGGAACCCGTCGACCTTCACACCCAGCGCATGCAAACGTTGCGCAACAGCCAGATGGCCTTTGGCGCAGGCCGCGGCCAAGGCATCCTCGCCAGCGGCGCGCACAATCGCGGGCTCTGCCGTGATCAGCTTTTGCAGGCCGTCAATGTCGTTGCCGTCCGCACAAGCGATCAGCATTTGCTTGCGCTGCGCCTGTGTTGTAGAGGCCAGCAGGAAATCAATTGTCGCTGTCGGAAGGTCTTGCGCGTTCATAGCTTGAACTGCCCGTTGCTGGCGCGCTGGCGTGCTTCGAGCGTATCCAGCTGGACCTTGTGCAACAACGCGTGGCGCGCTTGGGGCGGCAGATATTTATCGTCAATCACCGACAGTAGCGCGCGCAGCGGTGCAACCCTGCCTGTCCAGAAATCCGGCGACAGCAGGATATCAAGCTGCCCGCTGGCCGCTGCCAGGTCGACCAGCCGCACACCGGCGGGGTTTTTAGCTGTCCATACCACACTATCAGGCAGCGCGATCATTTCACGGCGCAACAGAATATCAAGAACGCGATGGCGCGCGGCGTGGTGCAGCAGGCCTTCGTAGCAGCCCTTGACGGTGGGAACATGCGGATCGCGATAGACCTGCGGCGCCAGCGCGGCATCATCGTCAAGTGTTTGTTGCGGCATCAGCCGAGCTGCATTGCGCGCGCGCAGGTTTTGGGTGCTGGCATCGATGCGCGCAATCGTTTCAGCGCACAGATCGGGGCGAACCCATTGCCCGACCGCCTGGATTGCCGCCACGGGATTGGCGCCAGTGGCCAGCAACGTATCGACAATGCCCATGCGGCGTTCGATTTCATCCGCGCGTGCATCGGCATGGGCGTCACGCGCGTTCAGTGCGGTGGCAAGGTTGCGCACGGCATGGCGGATGGCGGCATTGTCAAAAGCCAGCGGATCACCGCCAAAGCGCTGCGCAATGCGCGCGCATTCGATATTGTTTTTATCAAGCGCCGCCACAAGCATCTGGCCGATATGATCGTCGTTGAGGTAGTCGATCCCATGATCGAGCAATGCCTGAAACGTGCGCGCATGGCCTTCGGCAGCCGCGCGGATGGCGATGTTGTGAAAGGCGTTGTTGAACGGCGAAAACACGCCATCCGCAGCGCTGAAATGCGCCGTAAGAATTTCAAGCGCGAGTTCCGCGCGGTTATTGGCACTGCAGGCATGCAGGTAGTTGACTAGCAGCTTGATCTTTTTTTCCGCCAGTTGCGGGCCAAGCCCGCAGGCAGGCGCAATCAATGCGCGCGCCAGCGCCGCATGGCCTTCGCGCACGGCCAGTCCGGCCAATGCCGCCTTTTCCTCGTAATTGGTATAGGCGGCATCACAGGCCGCAAGCCATGTCAGTGCCGCATCATTGTGCGCAATGACAGCACCCTGCCAGGCGGCGTGACACAGGCTGGCGATATCGCGGCGTTGTCCGTGCGTGTCGTAAAGTGCCGCCAGTACCGCGCTGTCGCCCTGCCCGCCGGCGGCGCGCCAAAGAATTTCCGCCGGTGCGGGCACGTTGTTTTCGGCGATGATGACCAGCGTATCGCGCAACGCGCGCGCGTCTTGTGCGGCAATCGCGCGCAATGCCGCATCAACGCGTGCCTGATGCGCGGCCGCCACCTGAAAGGGCAGACGCGAGCTGGGCGACAAACGTGTACGCGCGGCGCGGGAGCGCATGGGCCAAATACCGGAAAAACAAGTTAACTCAATGGGTTCGCGCAAGTCTTGCATAGTTATTTTGTTATGTCAACACAACCGGCTTTATTCTACGCAAGCCATTGAAAGTGGTGACTTTTACCCCCGTGCCGCCTAAACTGGTGAAAACGGGAGAAAAGCGCCATGAATCCAACAGAAGTCAAACGCCTGCAAACCTACCTGCAGACCAAATTCGGCAATACCAAGCTGACCCTCAACGTCCGCAAGGAAGATAAAAATTCGCTCGAGGTCATGCTGGCTGGCGAGTTCATCGGCACCATCTACCGCGACGAAGACGAAGGCGATGTGTCTTACGACTTCAACATGGCCATTCTCGACATGGACCTGCCCGCCGCCTGAGCATCGCGGCCTCTGAATCACGACAAGGTCAGGGTTCATGCGTCTTTACAACAAAACGTTGCGCGAGATTTGGGACGACCTGCCGTTGCCCTACCGCATCGTCGTGGTTGCGGGCGCACTGTTCATCGTCTTTACCCTGATCTTTTTGTTGTTTCTGACCGCATCGGGCCTTGGTCGCGCAATGAACGCGGGCAAGGGGCAGCTTGAAATCAACGCCGCGCGCGCCGTTGGCCTGCTCGATCCATCGATGGCCAGCGATGGTAAAACTATCAGTGCGCTGGCCTATACCAGCCTTGAAGCGCAAAACGGCATTCGCATCAGCCTTGCCACCACCGGTTTTCCCTGCCAGCGCTGGCGTTGGAACCAGGATATTTTCGAAGAGCGCCGCGAAACGCTGCTCGCACCCGATGGCACCACCACGCTGTCACAGGGCATGACGCGCTATGAAACACCCGCCCTCGTCTACGATCCGCAAGACAGCGCCGCACCGTGGAAGATCTTCGCCTACCGCTATTTCTGGATGGGCAATGCCGATTTCGCGCAACGCTACAGCACCATTGTCATGCGCACCGCACCCGCCGTCACCGGCCCGTGGAGCAAGGAAGAATGGATATTGGGCACCGCGCCCGACTATCCCCCGCCGCCCTATCAGGGACTGGTGCGCGCACATATCAATCCGATGAGCGCGCAATTGTCTGGCATCACCGGCTACGCACGGCCAAGCGTCGTTGAAGACCGCGGGGTTTTGCTGATGTCGCTTGCCGCATTCAAAGGCCCCGCCGATATCGAGCGCATCGTCCTGCTGGCCTCACTTGATCACGGCAAGCGCTGGGTTTACGCCGGCACGCTTCTCACGCGCGCGCAACTGGCGCAAATTGGCGCCTTTACGCGTATCAGCGGCGCTTCTCTGCTCAAGCAAGGTCAGGCGATCTATCTCGCGGCCGTTTTCGGCGATGCGCAGACCAGTGCCAACGGCACCTATCTTTTCCGCATCAGCGACCCCGCCAAGGCCAAGCTGGTCAGCAATGACAACGGCGTGCCGGCACCCGTGCTGTTTATCGACCGCCAGTCCGCGGCCCCCACGCCCCAGGGCGGCGGCTATGCGGCATTTGACGAGAGCTGCCCCCTTGGCATCGTTACGTCGGAATATTCGGGCTTGCTCAACAACTACCGACTGTTCAGCACACTGGTCATGCCGGCAGGCAAATAACAGACAGGATAGACGCACACGCTATGGCTTCTCTTTACTTCAAATACGCCGCCATGAACTCCGGCAAGTCGACGCAACTGCTGCAGGCGCATTACAACTATGCGGAGCGCGGGATGAACCCTGTCGCCATGACTGCGGCCATCGACAACCGCAGCGGCCACGGCAAGATTTCATCGCGCCTTGGCATCGACAGCGCGGCCCGCACCTTCAGCGCAACGACAGACATTTACGCCGATATCGCCGCCCTGCACGCGCAAAAACCCGTCAGCGCCCTGCTGGTTGATGAATCGCAATTCATGACGCGCGCACAGGTCGAACAATGCGCGCGCCTTGTTGACGATCTTGGCATCCCCGTGATGTGCTATGGCCTGAAAACAGATTTCCGCGGACAGCTTTTCGAAGGGTCGGAAGCCCTTGTCTGCCTGGCCGACAACATCGAGGAAATCAAAGCGCTGTGCTGGTGCGGCAAAAAAGCCATCATGACCGCGCGCGTCGTCGACGGCCAGATGGCGCGTGACGGCGAACAGGTCGCCATCGGCGGCAACGAGCTTTATACCTCGCTGTGCCGCAAGCATTTCATGCGCGGCCAGCATGCCGAAAACGCAAACACAAGCAGGGCTGCCTGATGGCTGTAGAAATCGAACGCAAATTTCTGCTCAAAAACGACAGCTGGCGCGCGCAGGTGAGCGAAAGCTTTGACATCACCCAAGGCTATCTCAGCCGCGAACCCGCGCGTACCGTGCGCATCCGCCGCAAGGGTGACGATGCCTATCTCACCATCAAAGGCCAGCCGCAAAATAACGATGGCGCGCCGATCACGCCGGAATTCGAATACGCCATTCCCGCAGGCGACGCCGATGCGTTGCTGGCGCTGTGTCTGCCGGGCGCGATCGTCAAGACGCGCCACATCGTCATGCACGACGGCAATAAATGGGAAATCGACGTTTTTCACGGCGACAACACAGGACTGGTGATGGCGGAAATCGAGCTGTCGGACGCACACGAAAGCTTTGCCACCCCTGCATGGCTGGGCAGCGAGGTCACGGCGGATCGCCGCTATGCCAACGCAGCACTGGCGCAAAACCCCTATAAAACATGGGATAAACCCGCCGCCCCCAAAACGCCGGGCCGTTAGTGAACGTGGCGGCCAGGACTAAACAGCGTTTCTCCATCACCTCGCCACGCGCCGCCTGAGGGCGGAGCGCATGGCGCGGCTTGACGCCGAGATTGCACGGCTGATGGGCTAGGCAATCAGTAAACGACCAGCGATTTAAAGCCGCCGAACGACATGCGCTTCATGTCAAACGGCATGTCCTTGGCATCCATCATTGCCGCAAGGCGCGCGTCGGCCATCACTTTTTTGTTGATGCTGTTGCGCGCGGCTTTGCTGGGATAGGTGATAAAGGAAAACACCACGCTTTCCGACGGTTTCAGTTTCACCAGTTTGGGAAAGGGGATGCCGAAGGGATGTTTGAGATCATCGCCCGTGCATTCCCAATAGGCCATCGCGCCGTGATCCATCCAGACCTTGCCCGCCAGTTTGGCCAGCTTGGTGTATTCTTTAAGTTTCTTGGTCGGCACGACCAGAACGAAACCGTCAACGTAAGCCATGATGTTCTCCGTTAGATGTCGAGGTTCTTGACGTCAAGCGCGCGCTCGACGATGAAGTCGCGGCGCGGCTCGACAATGTCGCCCATCAGGGTCGAGAAAATTTCCGACGCCATGTTGTCCTCGGCGATTTTCACCTGCAACAGCGAGCGCGTTTCCGGATCCAGCGTGGTTTCCCACAGCTGTTCGGGGTTCATCTCGCCAAGACCCTTATAGCGCTGGATGGCGAGGCCTTTTTTCGCAACCTCGATCACTTTTTTGTAGAAATCGTAAGGACCGGTGACGGTGTTTTCCTTGCCGTCCTCTGCCACCAGCGCGCCGGCGGCGTTGAAGAATTCGGCAAAGACCTCGTGGCCCTTGGCCAGACGCTGGCCTTCGCTGCCGTTGAGGTATTCGCCGCCCAGCTCAAAACGCGACACCACGCCGCGCACGGTTTTGGTCAGCGCAAAACTGCCGCTTTCCAGCAACTCGCCCTTCCAGCCGCGCTCATACACTGCAGCAAGCTTGTTCAGGCGGTCGGCAATTTCATCTGCCGTCGCCTGTGTGCGCTTGTCGGGGTTAAAGGCATCGGCGGCGGCGGCCTGTTCGACCACCAGCATATCGCCCACACGGTCGCCGATCACCTCGATCGCGGCCTTGAGCGTGCGTGCCAGACCCAGAATACGCTTGAGGTCGTTACCCGATGTCATTTCGCCGTTGAATACGCGAAAACGCAGGTCTTCGACCGCGCTGTCGATCAGGTAGGTTTCAAGTTCGGCGTCGTTCTTGATGTAACGCTCGCTCTTGCCGCGGCGCACCTTGTAGAGCGGCGGCTGGGCGATATACAAATGCCCGCGCGTGATGACTTCGGGCATCTGGCGGTAGAAGAACGTCAGCAACAGCGTGCGAATATGCGATCCATCCACGTCCGCGTCAGTCATGATGATGATTTTGTGATAGCGCAACGAGTCAATCTTGAAATCCTCGCGCCCGATGCTGGTGCCAAGTGCCGTAATCAGCGTGCCGATCTCGGCAGAGCCAAGCATCTTGTCAAAACGCGCGCGCTCGACGTTGAGGATCTTGCCGCGCAACGGCAGGATGGCCTGCGTATCGCGGCGGCGCGCCTGCTTGGCCGAACCGCCTGCCGAATCCCCTTCGACGATGAAGAGTTCGCACAGCGCCGGATCTTTTTCCGAACAATCGGCCAGCTTGCCGGGCAGGGAGCTGACATCCAGCACACCCTTGCGGCGGGTCAGTTCGCGCGCCTTGCGCGCGGCTTCGCGCGCGGCTGCGGCCTCGATCACCTTGCCGATGATTTTTTTAGCTTCAGCGGGATTTTCCTCAAACCACTCGGCCAGCTTGTCGCCGACGACGGATTCAACCACCGGCTTGACTTCGCTTGATACAAGCTTGTCTTTCGTCTGGCTGGAGAATTTCGGGTCGGGCACTTTGACCGACACGACGCAGGTCATGCCTTCGCGCATGTCCTCGCCATTCAGATCGACTTTTTCCTTTTTCAGCAGGCCGGATTTTTCGGCGTAGCTGTTAAGCGTGCGCGTCAGTGCGGCGCGAAAGCCAGAAATATGCGTACCGCCGTCGCGCTGGGGGATGTTGTTGGTAAAGCACACGGTGTCTTCGTGATAAGCGTCGGTCCATTCCAGCGCCACTTCGACGCCGATGCCGTTTTGCTCGCCCTTGAAGTACAGCGCGGGCTTGTGCAGCACGGTCTTGGCGCGGTCGAGGTAATTGACAAAGGCCAGCAGACCGCCGTCGTATTTGAATTCCGACTTGCGCTGTTCTTTCTTGCGGTTGTCGATCAGCGTCAGGCGCACTCCGGAATTGAGGAACGCCAGCTCGCGCAGGCGGTGTTCCAGCGTGTTGAAATTGAATTCCGTCATCGTGAAGGTTTCATCCGACGGCAGGAAGGTCACTTCCGTCCCTGTCTTGTCGGCGGGGCAATCGGCGATCGCCTTGAGCGGGGCTTCGGCCTCGCCATGACGAAAGCGCATGGTCCACTCTTTACCGTCGCGCCAGATGCGCAGGTCGAGCGTTTTTGACAGCGCGTTGACGACCGAAACACCCACACCGTGCAGACCGCCCGAGACCTTGTAGGAGTTCTGGTCGAACTTGCCGCCCGCGTGTAGTTGGGTCATGATGACCTCGGCAGCACTCACGCCTTCTTCCTTGTGAATCGACACGGGGATGCCGCGACCGTTGTCGCGCACGGTGACGGAGCCATCGGCGTTGAGCGTCACATCGACGCCGTCGCAATAACCCGCCAGTGCTTCGTCGATTGAGTTATCGACGACTTCGTAGACCATATGGTGCAGACCCGTGCCGTCATCGGTATCGCCGATGTACATGCCGGGGCGCTTGCGCACAGCGTCCAGACCTTTGAGAACCTTGATGGAATCCGCGCCGTATTCGTCGATGGCGGCCTGCTTGCGGCGTGCGTCATCGGCTGCATCACCGGCAGATTTCATGGCGGCATCGGTCATGGTGGTATCCTCTGTCATCGCAAATTCTATGTGGCTGGAAACTGCTTTTATCCTAGCAAAAATCCCCCCTGAAAGGGAGAGAAAACAGCTAAAAATCGTCTTTATATTTCAATGTTTTATCGACTGTTTTCGCGCTCTGTTCGCCTGCCCGCGCACCAAGGCCGTCACCACCGGTTTTTCCCGCTCTTTCGTATTAATTATGTCTAATAATGCCGCCCGCAAGGCAATTGACGCACATATGCCGCCATCCTAAAAGAAGGTCTCTTTCATTTATTGGATTTCATTCACCAGGAGCATGCCATGCGTCCATCCGATACCGACCTGAGCAAAAAGTTCGCCCGCTTTGCCGGTCGCGAAGTCAATGCGCGCGAAAAGACCCGCAACGTCAAGATCGGCGACACCGTCTATCCGATCACCGAAGTCAGCCTTGACGAAAAAGACCCCGCCGTCGCGGCCCTCGCCACTGCGGTCAGGAAAGCAGGCCTTGAACTGCGCCTGTGGATTCCCGGCATGGCAGGCACGTGCGACTATCGTCTCAACCGCCTCAACGCCCATGTTGAAAAAGCCGATGACGGCAAGTTCCGCATCGGCTCCTCCTTCACCCTCGGCTAAACGCGGGACACCTTCATGCAAAACGACGCACTGAAAACGATCTTTGAAAAATTCGCCAACCGCGAAGTTGATACCCACATCGATCCCCCCACCCCCGCCAGCCGTGGCCGCGCGGTTGTCAAGCTCAACCCGCAGGATAAAGCCGTCAGCGAACTGCGCCAGGCGGTGGAAGCCGCAGGTTTCAGCCTGCGCATCTGGATGCCCAACAGTGTTGGCACGATGGATTACCGCACCAACCGCGTCAATGTGCGCATCGCACCGGATATGCAGGGCGTATACCGCATGGGCAACTTCAGGATCGGCTGATCTGGCTTCCTCATATAAAAAAACGCCGGACGATGCTCCGGCGTTTTTTTATGCGCGCAGGGTCAGCAACACCAGCAGCAAAGCACAGGCGACGATGCCGTAACCGCTGAGAGTTTCTTCCTGTTCCTTGTGCCTGACGATGCGGTAGTAAAGCGCAATGAAGACCGGCGCCGTCAGGCCAAGTGCGGCCACATAGGCCGGATTGACGGTAAAGATCATCGCATAGTTTTTATAGATCATGTGGCAGATCCACGCCGCCGCGATCATCAGCGATGCCAACGGCAACGCCGCCCACGGCGGTACATCCAGCACCGGCGCGCGTACCGCCTGCAGCGGCAGCGGATTGCGCAGCCGCCACAACGCATAGCCCCCCGCGCAAAACACTGCCAGCGCGGATTGTATGAACATATACCCATAGACCGCGCCGTTGATCGGCCCGTGCATCAGCGCGTATTTGTTCAGCACCGTCGTCATCACATAGGCGCCAAGTGCCGGCAGCATTTCCCTGAACGCCTCGCGGTTGAGCGGGGAGCGGTTCATGCGCATGGCAAAATAAACGCACCCGCCCAGTGCCGCGCAAATGCCCAGCGTGCGCAATGGCTGGCCAACGTAAAACGACACCAGCGAAGGGTCAAAGGCGAACCAGATCGCAAACGACCCCCAGACGATCAGTGGCTGCAGGCGGCTGACCACGCCGCCGCCGTATTTGGCGCTGACGTCAAAGGTGCGGATATCGCCATAGGTGCTGAAAAAAACCGTGAGCGCCACACCCGCATAAAACCGCGGGTCGGTGGGCAGCGCAATCATGCCCATCACCGGCGCCAGCGCCACGACCGCAATCACGCGCATCCAGAACACCAGCAAATATCCCGGCTGGCGCAGATATTGGTTGATCAGGTAGAACACCGCCGAAAATGCCGCAGCACAGACCGCGAAAACCGCCCAGCCACCACCCTGCATCAGGCCGGCAAACTGTCCTGCGGTCATACAGATACCCCTTGGGCGGGGTTGTTCTGAACCGCCACGCGCGCAACGTTGCCGGGACCGGCTGTGACATGAACGTATCGCGCATCCGGCACACAGGGTGCAAAGACCGCCGCATCGGTGCCGGTGACAAAAACCTGCCCGCCCAGCGCACGCAGGCAGGCGAACAACTGCATGCGCCGCGCATCGTCGAGGTGGGCCGCCACTTCGTCAAGCAGCAGGGCGGGAACAAATCCTTTTTCCGCGCGCATCATCTGCGCGTGCGCCAGCACCAGCGACAACAGCAGCGCCTTTTGCTCGCCGGTGCTGGCCAGTTCCGCCGGCATGTTCTTGGCCGCATAGGTCACGCGCAGGTCGCTGCGATGCACACCCATCGTCGTGCGGTTGCGTTGCATGTCTTCGGCACGCAGCGCCTTGAGGCGTGCCGCATAATTTTCCTCGACCGCAACCGCAGGCTGGCCAAGCAGGGCTTCTTCCGTCTCGCCCACAATGGCGATCAGCGGGGCCGGAAACAGTTTTTCAAGATCGCTGAACATGCGGCTGTGGTGTTGCAAGTGTTCGCCCACAACCATGCGCGCGGCGGCAATCGCCACCGCCTCGCCCGCCATTTGCTGTTCAAGCGCTGCCAGCCAGCGGTCATCCATGCGGCGCGCCTGCAGCAGGTTCATGCGCTCGCGCTGTAATTTTTCGTAGCGGTTAAGGCGTGCGGCGTGATCGCTGCCATAGGCCATAACCATGCGGTCCAAAAAGCGGCGGCGGCTTGACGCGCTGTCGGTGAACAAGCCATCCATCTGCGGCGTCAGCCACAAGGCGGCGAAGTGACCCGCAAAAGCGCTGGTCGCGCGCACGTCTTTGCCATCAATGCGCAGGCGGCGTTTTTGCGTGCGCGGATCGTATCCCGCACCCAGACGGGCTGTGAATCCATCGGGCTTTTGCACCTCGCCCGCAACGGCCCAGCCTTCGCCCGCATCGCCACCATCCACAGGCATGCGGCGCGTGATGTCGGCAGCGTCGGAGCCGCGCAGGCCCTTGCCAGGCGTGAGCATGCTGATGGCTTCAAGAATATTGGTCTTGCCGGCCCCGTTGACGCCGCTCAGCACGACAACGTCGTCGGCCACGCCATGATGCGCAAAATCCAGCCGCGTTGCTTCGTGGTTGCGAAACAGGCTCAGGGTCAATTTATGCAGGCGAAGGGACACGTCAAACGGCTCGAACAACAGGGCGGAAGCGGCGCGGCAGGCCGCACCGGCGCCATGCGGCGTGCAACCTCATCCCTGTTGTATCACCAAAGCAGGCAAAGCGTATATACGGCAATCTCCGCCCTCGGCGGACAGGGAAAGTCTCTTTTTAATGACACTATATGAAAATAACAATATTGGGTAATATCGTTATATTTGTTTGTTATAATATTTAAGATTATTACGTTTCTGGCATC
>JAEXMB010000039.1 GCA_023444705.1 Pseudomonadota bacterium
AAACCCTTGCCCCGGTGTGGGGGGGGCGGCGGCAACCCACCCCCCCGCCCCCACGCCTTCAGCCCTGCAATGCGGCCCCCCCGCATTGCAGGGTTTTTTTATGCGGGGTGTTCAGGCATACTCGCGGGCATGGAACGCATCAGCGAAAAGACCAGCTTTGACAACAGCCGCGGCGACCTGCTGGCAGGCATTATCGATCGCCCCACGGGTGACGCGATGGCATGGGCCGTGATGGGGCCGTGCTTCACCTGCGTCAAGGAAAGCCACGCATCCTCCAAGGTCGCCCGTGCGCTGGCCGAACGCGGCGTGGGAGTTTTGCGTTTTGACACCACCGGTTTTGGCGCCAGCACCGGCGATGCGCTGGCGACCAACCTGACCACGCGCATCGGCGACCTTATCGCCGCCTGCACGCATCTGGCGCATCTGTACGGCGCGCCGCGCCTGATGATCGGCCACAGCATGAGCGGCACGGCAGCGCTGAGCGCCGCCACGCAGATCGACAGCATTGACACGCTTGTCACCATTGGCTCGCCCTGCGACAGCCAGACCACCATCGCGCGCTTCAAGCGCGACCAACTGATCAGCACCGACCCCGAACAGGCCGGACAGATCGTCATCAACGTGCTGGGCCGCCCAGTGCCGTTTTACGCCAGTTTCATCGACGACCTGATGGCAGGCACGGTGGCGCAGGATACCGCGCGTTTTACCGGCACGCTGATCGCCGCCCATGCGCACAACGACGACATCGTCGAATACGAAAACGCCGAAACCATCGCCAAGCGCGCCACCGCCGCGCGCAAAGCCAGCGTCTTGACCCTGCCCGACAGTGCGGGACATTTATTGATGAAAGGCTCCGCCGATGCCGAATTGCTGGCGGATAAAATCATCCAGTCGCTCTGAATAAAAAAAGGCGGGTCTGAAACCCGCCTTTTTCTTTATCCGTGGCTGCCCGTCTTGAACACCGGTGCGTGGAACATCGGCTCGTACGCGCCGATGTAATGCGCGCGGGATTCGTCGCGGTGTTTCTTGAGGTATTTCATGAACGGTGTGCCGCCGGTGCCAACCTCGACGGGGTTGCCGTCGTCGCTTTGCGCCTGTTTGTTGATGTAGTGCGCCGCGTATTCAAGGTGGCGGGTGCGGAATTTCTGCACATGGTCGATGATCTTGTTGTAGAGGGTGATCAGCGACGCCTCGCCGCTTTCGATCACGCAGGCGCGCACGCGGCTGTTTTCGGCCACCGCCTCGATCAGCTTGCGGTGCTTGGTCGGACGGTAGGCGTGCAGCTCGTCCAGATATTCGCGCAAGGGATCGTTTTCATGGCTGATGCCCATCAGCGCATCCATCGTCGGCACGATCGAGCTTTGCGATCCGGTCTGCCCGCGGAAGGACTGGCGCTTGTTGTCAAACACACCTTCGTAAAGCACGCCTTCGGGCAGAGCGGGGTTGCCTTTCCAGCCGTGGATATAAGGACGCACGCGGTTATAGTAGATGTAGGGGTCGCACTTCTGGATCATGCGGTCAAAGACGGGGTTGATATTCTCCCACGCGCTTAAAATTTCTTTCAGTCCTTCGCCGACCTTGGCGTGGTCGTTGTTTTTGGCGGCCTCGATGAGTGCCGGCATGGCGGCAAGGGCGCGGCCTGCCTTGGCCTCGATTTCCACGTGGACCATGATGAACCAGTTTTCATCCTGCCCGTCGATGAAGTTCTGGATGACGTAGATATTTTCGAGCGCGATGGGGCCGTTGTGATCAAGTTTGCCCCAGTTGTCGAGCGTATAGGACGAATAAGGCAACAGCGGAAACTGCCCGATGGCCGCCGCCAGCGCGCAATAGGGTACGGCCAGATTGCGCGGCAGCACATCGCCGACCTTTTCCTCGCCCCAGACATAGGTCTGGATGATGAAGGAGTAATGCACCATCAGCTTGCGCAGCTGTGCGTCTGACAACGACGGCAGATGCGCGTGCATGTCGATTTCAGGCAGCTGGCCGAGGATTTTATGCACCGTGCCGGCGGTGATAAGGTCGGACAGGCGCGTGCCCATGTCGACGATGGGGTCAAAAACCGCGGGCAGCGTGACCTTGTCCATATCGTATGGGGTCAGGAACCCCCGCTCAGCTGTTACATCAAAATCTTCGATCTTCAACATGGGCGGGGATCCTTTCCTGCTATGAAATGCTTTTTAGATATGAATGGGACGTCCATCAACAGCGAGTGCGGCTTCCTTGACCACCTCGTTGAGCGTGGGGTGGGCGTGGCAGGTGCGCGCGATGTCTTCGGCGGAACCACCGAATTCGATTACCGATACGACCTCGGCGATCAGCGTGCCCGCTTCGGCGCCTACGATATGGCAGCCCAGTACGCGGTCGGTCTTGGCATCGGCAAGGATTTTGACGAAACCGTCGATCGCATCCATCGCGCGTGCGCGGCCATTGGCCATGTAGGGGAACTTGCCCGCCTTGTACTGCACGCCCGCGGCTTTGAGTTCTTCTTCGGTCTTGCCGACCGATGCGACCTCGGGGTGCGTATAGACGACGCCCGGGATGGCATCGTAATTGATATGACCTGACTGGCCCGCGATGATTTCGGCAACCACCACGCCCTCGTCTTCGGCCTTGTGCGCCAGCATCGCCCCGCGCACGACGTCGCCGATGGCATAGATGCCCTTCACATTGGTCTGGAAGTGGTCGTCGATTTCAACACGGCCGCGGTTGTCGAGCTTCACGCCTGCGCTCTCGAGCCCAAGGCCCTTGGTATAGGCGCGGCGGCCAATCGCCACCAGCACCACGTCGACCTTCAGCTCCTCGCCCTTGCCGCCGGCGGCGGGTTCAAGCGTCAGCGCAACGCCGTCCTTGCCCGTTTTCGCGCCAGTGACCTTGGTCGACAGCTTGAAATCCATGCCTTGCTTGGTCAGGATCTTTTTCATTTCTTTCGACAGCTCGCCATCCATCGTCGGCAGGATGCGGTCCATGAATTCGATGACGGTAACTTTCGCGCCAAGACGCTGCCAGACTGTGCCAAGCTCAAGCCCGATCACGCCGCCGCCGATCACGGCCATCGTCGCGGGGACTTTTTCAAGCGCGAGCGCACCGGTCGAGGTCACGATGCGTTTTTCATCCGTTTCGATGCCGGGCAACGGCGTGCTTTCCGAACCTGTGGCGATGACGATGTTCTTGGTCTTGAGCGTCTTATCGCCGACCTTCACCGTGTTGGCGTCGACGACGACACCGGTGCCCACGACATGATCGACCTTGTTCTTTTTGAACAGGAAGGTAATGCCCTTGGTGTTCTCGCCCACTACTTTGTCCTTGTGCGCCATCATTTTCGACAGGTTGAATTTCGGCGTGCCGACTTCGATGCCAAGCTTGTCGAACTGATGTGCGGCAGCTTCGTATTTTTCCGACACGCTCAGCAGTGCCTTGGAGGGAATGCAGCCGACGTTGAGGCAGGTGCCGCCCAGCGTGTTGTCTTTTTCAACGCAGGCGGTCTTAAGGCCCAGCTGCGCCGCGCGGATTGCGCAGACATAGCCGCCGGGGCCAGAACCGATTACAACAACATCATACTGGGCATCAGCCATCTTGAATTCTCCTTGGGGACGTCGATCAGGCGCACACTTTACCCCACTGGCGGCGGGGTTGCGAGGGGGTTTATTTTTCATAACTTAAAAATTTTTCTTTTCATATTGAGTACAGGCCGCTATGGTGGCCCTCCACCCCCCTCCGATCCGCCCGCCGTGATCTGTTTGCCTGAAGGAGCGTCCCGCCATGACCACCCCGCAGCTGCCCGATACCCGCGAAATCGAAATGAAGCTCACTGCGGCGGCACCGTGGGTGCTGCACAAGGCCGACGAGATCTTTCTGACGATGGCGGACGAGCCCAAGGCGCGCCGCCGCTATACCTCGCACCTGCATTACTATGACACGCCCAAGCTGACCTTGCGCAAGCACGGTGTTTTGCTGCGCACGCTTGATGCCAACGAGCCGCATTTCGACAGCCGTATCCAGATCAAAACCGCAGGCCGCGCCAATCCCAACAGCCTGCTGATCCGCACCGAATTCAATCTGGCCGCCAAGGGCAACGGCCTGCGCCTGCAAGACATCAAGGGCCACACCGCCAATTCGTTCCTCAAGCCCGCCAAGCGCAGTGCGCTCAAGCACTGGTTTACCACCATCACCGACCGCACCGAACTGCGCGCCATCTATGTGGTGGGCGGCAAGCGCGTGATGATCGAATGCGCGCTTGATCAGGTGGTCTTTCGCCGTGCCGACACCGGCCACGAATTCCGCTCCGCCTGCGAGATCGAGCTTGAGGTCAAAACCAAATACAGCGCCCCCACCCTGACCGATGCCGAAGCACAGGCCGCCGTGCGCCATGTCGCCAACATCATGTCGCGCGCCCTGCCGCATCTGAAAGTGAATACCAAAAGCCGCGCCGATGCCGGATTCGGCGATCTCGCGGGGAAAATGGCCGATTCCCGCCCCGCCACGACCAAAAAAGCGATACGCATAAAGCGTTGATATAAAACGATAATTTTCGCAAAATTTGACGCTTTGCCCGACCGCTGTTACTTCTATGACCTTCGCGCGGACGGTGGCGACCTGGAATCCCCCGTCCCCTGCGCGTCACAATAAAAAAAGCCAGGTAAAAAGAGTGTGTGTTTATAAAGGGGTCGAGCGTAACATCGACCCCTTTTTTTTGACCTTTTTTGCCCGGAATTCTTTTAAGCTGTCGTGCGTTGACGCAAGCAACAAAGGTATACCCGTCTATGATCCGCATTCTAAGCACCGCCCTGCTGATAGCCGCCACCCTGATGGGGGGCGCGGCCGCTTTCGCACAGACCAGCGTGCAAACGACCTCCACCCAGGTGGAAGCACAGCAGCGCAGCGTCAAGACGACGACAACATCCGCACCCGCCGCACAGCCGTCGATGAACGTGCCCGTGGTCAAGCCCACCACCAC
>JAEXMB010000058.1 GCA_023444705.1 Pseudomonadota bacterium
ATGAACACCGGCCACGACGGCTCGATGGGCACGGTCCACGCCAACAACCCGCGCGAGGCGCTGTCGCGCATGGAAAACATGATCGCGATGGGGGGGCTTAACCTGCCCACCATTGCCGTGCGCGAGCAGATTGCCTCGGCCGTCAACGTCATCATTCAGGTGCAGCGCCTGCGCGATGGTTCGCGCAAGGTCACGCACGTATCGGAAATCACCGGCATGGAAGGCGAGGTCGTCACCATGCAGGACCTGTTCCGCTTTGAATACGAGGGCGAGGACGAATACGGCCGCATCCTTGGCCGTCAGAAATCGACCGGCCTGCGCCCGATTTTGTACGAACGCGCGCGCATGTTCGGGCTTGAGAAAAAACTGCTGGAAGTCATGGCAGAGGCGTATCAGTGACATGGCGCTGACAGTCAGCATTCTTCTGTTCTGTCTTATTCTGGGCGCCGGTGTCGTGGCGGCAGTCATCATCGGGCGGCGTCAGGACCAGCAACGGCGCAATCTGGCTGTGATTGGCCGCGTCACCACAGGCGCGCTTGACGACGGGCGCGACCGCGCCAACGCCAAGCAGCGCGCGGATCTTGCGCGCAAGCTGAACGAGGCAGGCAAGGAGCGCGAGCAGAAAAAGAAAGACCGCGCCACCCTGCGCGAGATGATGATCCAGGCAGGCTATGAGGCGCCGGTCAGCCGCTATTGGATTTTCGCCTCTCTTTTTGCGGCGGTCGTGTGGCTTTTGCTCAATGCCATGACCTCTTGGCCGCAAATCGCCATCGTATTAGCGACGTTTACGGCGTTTCTTGGCATGCCACGCTGGTTTTTGAAGCGGGCGGCGGAGCGCCGCCAGCGCAAGTTCCTTGAGGATTTTGCCGACGCGCTTGATGCCTCTGTGCGCCTGTTGCAGGCGGGGATGCCCATCAGCGAGGCGATCGCGATGGTCAGCCGCGAATACGAAGGCCCCTTGCGCGAAGAAATGCTGCGCATCTACGAAAACCAGAAAATCGGCGTGCCGCTGGGGCAGGCGGCGCTTGAAACCGCCAAGCGCATTCCGCTGACCGAAGTGCATATGTTCGCCACCGCCCTGCAAATCCAGAGCGAGACCGGGTCGAGCCTAAGCGAGGTCTTGTCAAACCTGTCCCACGTTATCCGCGCGCGTTTTCGCCTCAAACGCAAAATCAAGGCATTGTCGTCCGAGGCCAAGGCATCGGCCGCGATCATTGCGGCCTTACCGCTGCTGGTGACCTTTGGTCTTTATATGGCAGCGCCGCAATACATCAGCATCCTGTTTGACGAGCGCAAGGGCAACTTCCTGCTCATGGGGGCGGTGACCTGGATGTCCTTTGGCGTGCTGATCATGCGCGGCATGATCAATTTCAAGATATAGGGGAGGGGAGATGGACAGCATTATCAATACCGACAATTCTGTCTGGATCACCCTGATCAGCGCGATTGCCGCCGCCGTGTCGTTTATCGGCTTTGCCCTGCCGCTGCTGCGCCGTACCGAGAAAAGAGAGCGCTACCGCGCCGTGATCGAGAAAAAGCGCCGCACGCTGTTCGAGCAAACGCGCGAGGAGCTTGAACGTCCGCGCGCCAAGCCGCAGGCGGAAATGTCGGCGGCACAGTCGATCGCGCTTTTTTACAAGTTGCAAAAAATCGCGGGCGATGCCAGCGTCAACGCCCGTGCGCTGATGCAGCGTGCAGGTATCCGCGACCCCAACGCGCCGCTGAAATATCTTGTCTCGCGCATCGTCTTGCCGCTGGTTTTCGTTTCGCTCGGTATGTTTTTTATCGCGGCGGCGGATAAAGAACTTTCGCGCGGGCTGACGGTGCTTATTCTTTTCAGTCTTGCGTTGGCGGGGTTTTTCCTGCCCCGTATCCTTATCAAGAATACTGCCGATAAGCGCCAGCAGGACATCTCGCTGTCTTTTCCTGACAGCCTCGACATGATGCTGATCTGCGTGCAGGGCGGTATCGGCATCGAGGCCGCGATCAACCGTATTGCCGAAACCGTGTCCGACCATTCCGAGGCGCTGGCGGAGGAACTGGGGATTCTGAGCGCGGAACTTGGCTTGCTGAATGACCGTCAGGCGGCGTTCAAGGGCTTTGCCGCGCGCGTTGGCTCCGGCCCCGCGCGATCGTTTGCCACGGCCATGCTGCAGGCCGAACAATACGGAACATCCGTTTCAAAAGCATTGCGCGTGCTGGCCGACGAATCACGCGAAACGCGCATGTCGATCGCAGAACAGAAGGCGGCGTCGCTGCCGCCCAAGCTGACGGTGCCGATGATCCTCTTTTTTCTGCCGGCACTTTTCATTGTAATTCTAGGGCCTGCGTTCTTGCGCGGTGCAGGATAGATAAAGCTTTAGCAAATTTACAGGAATGATTAATGCATCCGCGATAGAATGGATGCATAAACTTTTACTAATTTTTTCGTTATTGACGGGTTAGTCATGTGACGGATGCGGGGGTAGGTAATGCTGAATTACCTAAAACGTCTGGCTTTGGCGATCGCTTCACTGCGCATCGAGGTGCGCTTCGGGGCGAAAAGGCGGGCCGCCGAGGCAGCCAAACTGCCCAAACGCCCGCACCCGCAGGCACAATTCGAAATCATCGGTCTTGAGGCGGTCAGGCGCGAATATATCGCACACTGGCCTTCCATCCATCAGCGCGTGCATCAGATCGTGCAGATGATCATCCGCCAGAACCTGCAGCCCGGCGAGGATTTCCGTCTGGTGTCGCGCGACAGCTATGCCATCAGCTTTCACCGCGATGCGGCGTCAGCACACCGCTGTGCTGGCAACATCCGCGCCGCGGTCATGGATCTGTTTATCTTTGACCTCAAGATCAAGAACCTTGGCTTTCAGATGACGATGTATCCCAACGATGCCCCGGCGCAGCCTGCGGCCACCGCGCCGCCAAACGGCCATGCGGTTGCGTCGTCTGCGCCGCCCTTTGACATGCGCGAGCGCGGGGACGGTGTCGCGCGGCCCTTGTTTATTCGCGACGACGAAGGCCGCGCGGTGATGCCGCACGGCATCGAGGTGGTCTTTTCGCCCATCGTTGCGCTGGCCGACAACAGCCGCACCTGTTTTGCCGCATTTGCACGTCTGGATATGGGGGGGCACTATTTATACGGTTACGACGTGCTGCCCGAGGAAGCCGATGGCGATATGATCCTTGACCTTGACGTGCGCACTGTGGCGCGTATTTGCAATGTCATGCAGCGCATGGAAAAAATTCACGGCTATCCCAGCAAAATGCTGTGCCCGGTGCATTACCGCACCATCGCCGATCCGACGCGGCGCAATGCGTATTTACAGGCCTTCGCGCAATTGCAGCAACATGGCTATGACCGTTTCGTGGCCATGCAGCTGCACCACATGCCGCGCGCGCTCTACGGCACCGAGTTGCAGATGCCGGTTGAAATCCTGTCGCGCCTGTCAAGCCGCGTAGTGGTGATGGTGCCGGTCGACTGGACCTCGACGGGCGAACTGGCCGAAGCGGGCGCGCGCGCCATCGGCGTTGATTTTCAGGAAATGGCGCGTATGCCGCCGGAGGCCGCGCGCGTGAAGATGCGCAATTTCGTCAAGCAGGTTAACCGCGAAAAACTGCAATCCTATGTTTTCGCTGTATCAGGGCCGCTCAAGGACATCGCGCTTGGGACCGGCTTCAGCCATCTGTGCGATTGCGAGGTGCTGCCGCAATTTCGCGCGCCTGCTGTCACAGCACCGGCAGAGGATATCCTTAACCTCGCCTGAGCGTGCGGGCGCGATCAGTTCTTCTTGATATTGACGGGCTTGGCGACGACGTTGTCGCGCAGGTCGCTGACCAGCTGGATATTGCGGGCGATTTCCTGCTTGTCGGGCGCCATGACAAGCGCTTGACGCAAGGTGGTCAGGGATTCATCAAACATCGCCTGATTGGCAAGGCACAGCGCCAGATTGTTCATGACCGTCGTCGGGTTGCCGTTCCAGCCTTCAAGGGCAAGGCGGAACATGGTTTCGGCTTCCTTGTGGCGGCCCTGCGCGTCGAGCGAGATGCCAAGAAGGTTCATCGCATCGGCATGGCTGTTGGCATAGGCGTCTTCGGCCAGCACGAGGTCGATCACCTCGCGCGCTTCTCCCAGCTTGCCGTGTTCGATCAGGATCGCGGCGTATTCGTTGAGCAACAGCGGCGAGGCTGCGGCTTTCTTGCTGCCCAGCGCTTTTTTCGCGAAGGGTGCCAGCACGTTCAGCGCCTCGTCGCTGCGGCCGCTGCGGCGCAGGAGCTGTGCGTAGTTGAGCGCATGGCTGCTGTCGCGCTTGTCGTTGCGGTAAAGCTTTTGGTAGTGCTGCAACGCTTCTTCGGTCTGGCCTGCGGCGATGGCTTCGGCGGCGGCGGTGGTCAGGCGGGTTTGCGTCGCCTGTTTTTGCCCTTGCAGGGTGTCGATGGCATGCGCCACCGACGGGCGGTCATAATGGTCGCTGCTGCATCCGGCCAGCATCAGGGCGGCGGTCAGGGCGGCGAGGGCGATGGTGCGGGTTCTGGTCATTCTACATTCTCTTCTTCGTCCTGTTGCGCCGGCATATCCCTGTCGTCCAGCTCGTCCGTATCAAGGCCCGAGGCATCGTTCATGACGGGCAGGGGGGCGGGTTCTGTGGGCTCTGCGCTGTCTTGCGGCACGGTGGCAATGTCGGCGGGAACAGGCGTGGTGTCAATGCTCAAGGGGCCCGAAGCCGGCGGCGGTTGCTGGACGCTATCGGTTGGCGGCACGGTGCCAACCTCGTAGCAGCCGTCGGGGCAGTAGAAGTATGAATCCGTGTTGCAGTTGTTCGAATTGCCGTTACACGACTTGCGGATGCGCACATACGGCTTGGTGTTGCCGCTGACGATGATGTCGCGCTCGAAAATGCTGTTGCCGTTCTTGTCGAGAACGAACAGCGAGGTGCTGCCCGGCGTGCGCGGCATGACCAGCAACAGGCGCGGGGTTTCCAGCATGACCTGTGCGTGGGCGGGATTGGTGACGACGACGCTGGCGGCGTCTTGTTCAAGGCGCACGACCTCGGTGCGGTCGGGGGTCAGGCGGATGGCGTCGCGCGGCGTCGTGCGCGCGGCGGCGGTGGATGATGTGGTGGCGGAAGCGGCTTTGGCCTTCACCGGCGTTGCAACGGGTTGGCGGCTTGGGTCTGCTGGGGGTCGAGCAGGCGTTCAAGCAAGGCTTCGCCGCCGTCGGCGCGCGCAGGCATGGACAGCGACGATTCGGCCAGCGCAATGACAATGGCGGCAGCAATGATCCAGCGACGTGACATTGGGTACTTTCCCCGAATAAACCCCTGAAAAGGCGGCCCCCGCCGCCCGATACCCCATCATGCGCGACAGGGGGTGGGGAAGTAAAGAGATATGTCTTTGGAATCTCTGGCTTTACACAAGTTAGGGAAATGTATGCGGTCTGGCAGGACAGTATGATTTTGCTGGAATTTTTACAGGGGGCGGCCTATGACTCACGCCGGCTTGAGTTTGTCAATATTTTATTAACATAATTATTGACAAAACCGGGGGCAAACCTTATAAAATAACACTCGGATACTCAGGCAATTTTCTTAACTATTTTGCGCTACCTTTAAGTGTCTTTTTGCGTCTGATTCAAACGCATCAGGATATGGGGGACCGCAAAGTAGTTTTTCGCTACATAATAAGAGGGTAAAATGACAGGCAACACCACCGCTCCGCAGCTAAGCATCACCTTGCAGCCGCAGCAGACCACTGAAATTCTGGCGGCGAACGGCCAGAACATCGTGGTGAACTCCACCGTTCAGGGCGCCACGCTCGAAAATGGAGCGCTTGTCATCCGTTTTGCCGACCACTCGACACTGGTCATCAAGAATTACGCCGAAATCGCAGGCAAGGGCGATGCCCCGACCCTGACTGCGGAAAACGGCCAGACCATCAGCCTTGCAAGCCTGATCGAAGGCAGCGCGACACCCTCCGCGCATGTCCAGCAGGCTGCAGCCGGTGATGACTTCATGCCCACCCTGACCGACGGCACGCCTGTCGCGGCGCCCAAGGCTGAAATCACCGCAGCGAACAAAGAAACCATCGGCATGCCCGCCGCTGGTGAAACCGTCACCTTGACCCTTGCCGCAGGCACTGCCTATGTCTTCGGTTTTGCGATGACCGATCCTGCGTCCGTTAAACAAAGCGGCGACCAGCTGGTTATTACCTTCAAGAATGGCGGCGAGATCGTCATCCCCAACTACGGCAGCTTTGACGGAGCGCCCAACGCGCCGCAACTGGCGCTGAAAGACGGCGGCCTGTTCAATACCGACAACTTCGGCGACGTGCTGGCCAGCGCGGCTGAACTGAACGACATCGAAGCGGCCGCCGGTGGCGCCGGTGGTGCAGGTGGCCGTGGCGGCTTTGGCTTCCAGAGCGCCTATGCGACCACGCCCTTTCAGGCGCTGAACCCGATCGGCCCCATTAACCCGACGCAGCTGCAATATGATGTCAGTGACCGCCGCCCCGAGCCTGTGCTTGAGCGTGCAGGCACGCCTGTTCCGGGCGCGCCCACCATCGCCGTGACCAATGGCGAGGTCTACGAGGATCTCAACAACGGTGCCGCGACCAACAACGATCCGGCCCATCCCACCGTCAACGCGCAGCTTGGCAGCAATGCGGGCGCGGGCGACTATCTTGTCATCACCATGACCGGCATTCCCGCCGGCTGGACGCTTGCGGCCGGCTCTGACGGCACGCTGTCAAACGGCACCTGGACCATCACCGTTCCTGCGGGTCAGGGCTATAACGGAGGCCCCTCGCTGGTACCCCCGGCCAACAGCGATGTTGATTTCACTTTCAACGTAAACGTCACGCAATACACGTCCGGCAATACTGTTGTCGGCTCGACCACCGGCACCGGCGCAGTGATTGTTGACGCGGTCGTCGATGCGCCTACGCTCGATGCGCAAAACGCCAGTGGCGCCGAAGATACCTCCATCCCGCTGGTCATTACCCTGACCGACGGTGGCGATAACCACGGCCCCGGCGCGCCTGCAACGGCATCGGAAGACCTGTCGGTTGTTACCATCAGCGGCGTGCCCGCTGGCGCGACCCTGTCGGCAGGTGTGGACAAAGGCAATGGTGTGTGGGAACTGACGCCTGCGCAACTCAACGGCCTGAAGCTCAACCCGCCCGCAAACTTCAACGGCACGATCACCCTGACGGTTTCGGTCACCGATACCGATGTTGAAAGCGACGGCTATATCACCACGGGCAACAATACGGTAACGGTAACGGACACGCTGACCGTCACCGTCACGCCGGTTGACGATACCCCCGGCCTGACCGTGGGCAACGGCAACGTGCGCGAAGACCTCAACAACGGCCAGCCTGACCCAACCAATCCGCTTGCAGATGATCCGGCCAAGCCCGTCATCAATGCAGAGCTGAGCGACAACGCAGCCCCCGGCGACTATCTGGTCGTCAAGATCACCAGCATCGATGCTGGCTGGACGGTTGATACTTCGCAATCCGGCGGCACCTATGATGCCACCACCGGCACCTGGACCCTGCGCCTGCCGCCGGGCCAAAGCTTCACCGGTGGCCCGAGCTTCACGCCGCCCGCTGACAGCGATGTCGATATGAACTTCGACGTCACCGTTACCCAGTACGATTCAAACGATACCCCGATCGGCCAGACCACCGGCACCGGCACCATCATCGTTGACGCTGTCATCGATGCGCCCAGCCTTGCCAGCGGCGGCGCGACCGGCCCCGAAGACACCCCGATCGCCCTCAACGTCACGCTGGATCGCGGCGGTGACGACGATGGTTCGGAAGTCATCAAATCGATCACGGTCAAGCTCGACAACCCCGACGCGACTTTGTCTGTCGGCACGCAAAACCCCGATGGCAGCTGGTCGCTGACCGAACAGCAGTTGTCTGTCGTCAAAGTTATTCCGCCGCTGAACTTCAGCGGCACCATCAACGCGACCGTCACGGTTGTCGAATACGATAACCCGACCGATCAGGAAGAAACCCTCGCCAACAACGAGGCGACCGTTACGATCAACATCCCCGTTGTCGTCACCCCGGTTCCTGATGCGCCCGCGCTGCAGGTTTCCAACACCGAAATCTATGAAGATCACAACAACCCCGCCAACGGTGTTCACGCCAAAGACATCCAGCTGAACATCGCGGCCCAGCTGACCGACCGCGACGGTTCGGAAACGCTGACCATCACCATCACCGGCCTGAACAAGGCGGGCTGGACGATGACCGACGTCAATGGCGGTACTTATGACGCCGCGACCGGTACGTGGACCAAAACCCTGCCTGCTGACACCGACTTCACCGCCGACATGGGCCCCTATCTGCGTCCCGACGCCAACAGCGACCGCGACCTGAGCAACATCCATGTCACCGCGACCTCGACCGAGGGCGGCAACAACACCTCGGCTTCGACCTCGGGCGATCTGTCCGTCATCGTCGACGCCGTCATCGATGCGCCCAGCATCAATGCCGATGATGTATCGGGTAACGAAGACACCCCGATCGACCTCCACATCACCGTCAGCCGCGGCGACGATACTGTTGACGGCTCGGAAACCCTGTCGCTGGTCACCATCACTGGTGTTCCCGCAGGCGCGACCTTGTCTGCTGGTACCAAGCAACCTGACGGCAGCTGGTTGCTGACCACGGACCAACTGCAGGGCCTCAAGCTTAATCCGCCCGCAAACTTCAACGGCACCATCAACCTGACGGTATCGGTCACCGAAACCGACAACCCGACCGACATCGACTGGGATCACACCAACAACACCGCGACCGTCACCGATACCATCGTTGTGACTGTCAACCCTGTCAGCGATAACCCGGCCCTGAACGTCACCAACGGCGAGGTCTACGAGGATCTCAACAACGGTGCCAGCACCAACAACCAGCCCGCCAAGCCTGTCATCAACGCCGAGCTGAGCGGCAACGCGGCACCCGGCGACTATCTGGTCGTCAAGATCACCGGTATCGATGCAGGCTGGGGCGTGAACACGTCACAGTCGGGCGGTACCTATAACCCCGCGACAGGCACCTGGACGCTACAACTGGCGCCGGGCCAAAGCTTCAACGGCGGCCCGACCTTTACACCGCCCGCCAACAGCGATGTCGACATGCAATTCGACGTCAGCGTGACGCAATATGGCGCCAACGGCCAGCAGGTCGGCCAGACCAACGGCACGGGCAACATCATTGTGGATGCTGTCATCGATGCACCCACGATCAACGCAGCCGATGTGTCGGGCGAGCAGGATACCGCTATCGCCCTGAATATCGTGGTGGACCGTGGCGGTGACAATGCCGACGGTTCCGAAACCCTGTCGAACATCACCATCAGCGGCGTGCCTGCGGGCGCAACCCTGTCGGCGGGTGTGAACAAGGGCAACGGCGTGTGGGAAGTTACCCCCCAACAGCTGGCGGGCCTCAAGCTCAATCCGCCGCCGGGCTTCAACGGTTCGATCAACCTGACGGTTTCGGTCACTGAAACCGACAACCCGACCGATGGCGAGATCACGACCAGCAACAACACCGCAACTGTCACCGATACCCTGACGGTCACCGTCACCCCCGACGATGTACCCGAAATCATCAAACCGGCCGAGCGCACGGTTGATGAAACCGATTTCGGCACCGGCGCTGTCGGTGTGACCGGCAACATTCAGGCCAACTTCTTCTCGGACGGCCCCGGCACCTTTGCACCGCAGGGTGCAGGTAGCTTCAGCTCCTCGGGTTCCAAAACCGGCGGCGTTCTGTCGTCGCATGGCGTGCCTGTCACTGTCACGCTGGTTGGCGATACCTACGTCGGCAAAGCGGGCGGCACCACCGTGTTCACGCTCAAGATCGGCGCGAACGGCAGCTATGACTTCAAGTTGCTGGGCACGCTCGACCATGCCGACGGCACCAACCCCAACGACAACATCAAGCTGAACTTCGGCGTCAAGGCGACCGATACCGATGGTGATACGGCGACCACCACGCTGACCATCAACGTCAAGGATGACGGCGTCGATGCAGTCAACGACTACAATACCGTCGCGATCTCCAACACTGGCGAGGGCAATGCCACCGGTAACGTCATCACCGGCCAGCACAGCGGCGCGCCCGTCAACGGTACCGACCATCTCAGCCAGGACGGCTCCAACACCGTCGTCGCTGTAACCTTCAACGGCGTCACCTATAACGTTCCCGCCAACGGTTCGGCAACCGTTCAGGGTAACTATGGTACGCTGGTGATCAAGTCCGACGGCAGCTACACCTATACGCTGGACCCCGCCAAGACGGTCGACCACACGACGACGAACACCAATACCAACACGAATACGAATACCAACAACGGTAACGGTTCGACGTCGACCAGTGAATCCACCAGCACATCGACCACGACCACGACGGTCAAGCAGAACGTGCAGGATGTCTTTACCTACACCCTGCGCGACGGCGACGGCGATCGTGATACCGCGACGCTGACCTTTAACGGCAACGCCGGTCACGACGACATCCCGACGATCGTCACCCCCGCCGCACAGGCGACCGACGATACCAACCTTGCTGCCGGTGCGCAGACGGTTGGCGGCACGGTCATCGCCAACTTCTACAACGACGGTCCGGGCTCGTTCTCGGCTTCGGGTGTTAACAGCTTTGCCTCGACAGGCTCCAAGCTCAACGGCGCGCTGACGTCGCATGGCGTGGCGGTTGTGGTGACGCTGGTCGGTAACACTTATGTCGGCAAGGCGGGCAACACGGAAGTCTTCCGTCTGACCATCAACCCCAACGGCACCTATAGCTTCACGCAAAAAGCGGTGCTGGATCATGCCGACCGCACGAACCCCAACGACACGATCACGCTGAACTTCGGCGTGACCGCGACCGATGCGGATGGCGACAGCGCGTCGACCAGCATCACCATCAACGTTCACGATGACGGCCCGCGCGCCTTCAACGACGTCAACAGCCTGACGATGAACGATGCGGGTGCGGGCAGCGCCAACGGCAACGTCATCACCGGCATCCACAGCGGCCAGGCGTCCAACGGCGTCGACAGCCTCAGCCAGGATGGCACCAACACGGTGACGGCGGTCAAGTTCGGCACGCAGACCGTTCAGCTGGTCAACGGCACCGCGACGATCGACGGCGTCTATGGCAAGCTGGTCATCCACTCTGATGGCAGCTACACCTACACGCTCAAGGCCAACGCAGGCTCGGCGACCGGTACGGCGACCGACGTGTTCAGCTACACCCTGAGCGACTACGAAGGCGACACCAGCACCGCGACGCTGACCCTGAACGCGCTGGGTTCGACCTTCAAGGTCGGTACCAACACCAACGACGGCGGAACGTCCACAACGCCGTACGAAGTCGGTACAGGTACGGGCACCATCACCGGCCGCGGCGGCGACGACGTTCTGGTCGGCGACGTAGGCGGTACGCATGCGGGTGCGGGCAAAGACTACAACTTTGTCTTCATCCTCGATGCATCAAGCTCGATGGGCCAGAACACCGGCCGCTTTGAAATGATGCAAAATGCAATGAAGAATATGCTGACCGATCTGCACAACAATGCAAACGGTGGCCATATCAATGTTGTCTTGACCGCATTCGCAACGACGTCTATTGCGCCTGCTCTGTTTAACGTTTCAACGGATGCCGGGCTGCAGGCTGCGCTAGATTTCATTTTTGAGGCTGCTTATGATAGCAAGGGACGTCCAGCAAGTGTCGAAGCGCTATTTGGTAGCTCGGTGGGCGACTTTACTAACTATGAAGCAGGGCTTCAGTCGGCGCTGTTTGCGATGCAAAACGGCGGCTTGATCCCGGGTGCGGACACTTACTCGTATTTCCTGACGGATGGTGATCCTAATCACTATGTCAACAACAGCAATCAATTTGTTGCAGGCACAGTAGCGCAGGCAATGGGGCAAATTCTTGGTTCTGACGGTTCCAACGAAGTCGGCCTGTTGCAGTCACTGTCAACTGAAGTGATCGGTGTTGGCATCAATCTCGGTGGCTCGACCATCAGCAACATCAACCAGATCGACAGCGATGGCCATTCGCTGAACATCACTGATCCTTCGCAACTTTCGGCTGCTCTGGCCGGTACCAACCCCGTCACCCAGCTCAACGCGGTGGGTGCAGACCAGATCATCGGCGGCGACGGCAACGACGTCATCTTCGGCGACAGCATGAACACCGACGTTCTGGGAGCAGCCAAAGGTCTTGGCCTGCCTGCCGGTTCGGGCTGGGAAGTCTTCGCCCGTCTGGAAGCAGGCGAGAGCGCAAGCCACCCCAACTGGACCCGCGCCGATACGCTGGCCTATATCCGCAGCCATGCGGCGGAGCTGGGCAGCGAGACGACCACAGCCAACGGTGGCCGCAGCGGCGGTAACGATACCCTGCTGGGCGGTGCCGGTGACGACATCATCTTCGGTCAGGAAGGCAACGACTACATCGTCGGCGGTACGGGCAACGATATCCTGTACGGCGGCTCGGGTGCCGATACCTTTGTGATCGGTCAGGGTGTTGACACCGTTAAGGACTTCAATGTTGCCGAAGGCGACGTGCTGGATATGAGCGCGATCCTCAGCGGTTACGATCCTTTGACGGAATCCCTCAACAACTTTGTCCGTGTCAGCCACAGCGGCGGCAATACCATTGTTCAGGTTGATACAACCGGCTCTGGCCAGCATTTCCAGAACGTTGCAATTCTGGAAGGTGTCACCCACGACCTGCAGCAATTGGTGAATTCGGGCAATTTGATTGCCTAAATCACCAGAATGATGTACCAATTGAGGCGGCAGGGTTCCCTGCCGCCTCAATGCTTTACCGATCAATTTGAAAGTAGAAGTGTCTTCCATGAAAAAATTCGCCATGCTTTGCGCTGTTTCAGCCCTGAGCCTGATGCTCGCCACAACCGCTGCGAACGCGGCCGGTGAGGACGGAGACCTGACTTTGCAAGACGCCGTCGCTAAAGGCATCGTGACGAACCCTGATTTCGGTATGATCGAGGCGGACCGCGACGCGACCAAGGAAGAACACTCGCAAGCCAAGGCACTGTACCTGCCGTCCATCGACCTGCTTGGCGAAAGCGGGTGGGAGCGCACCAACCGTCCCGGCATTGATAAAGAAAACAAATGGCGCAACCGTGCGTCGCTGACGCTGACGCAAATGCTGTTCGATGGTTTTGCCGCCCGCAGCGAAGTCGCGCGCCAGAAATACCGCGTTGAATCCACCGTCAACCGCACCGCCGAAATCGCCGAGTTCATCGGCCTTGATATCGTTGAGGCGTATCTTGAAGTATTGCGCCAGCGTGATTTGCTGGCCATTGCGCGCGCCAACGTTGACGACCACACCCGCATTCTCGACACCATCCAGACGGGTGCATCCGCCGGTACCGTGACCGAAGGCGACGTACAGCAGGCGCTGGCGCGTACCGCTCAGGCCCGCGCGACCGTGTCGTCGATCGAACAGGACCTGCGCGAAGCCGAAGCCTTATTCATCCAGAAGGCCGGTGATATGCCGGGCGACATGGCGTTCCCTGAAATTCCGCGCGACAAGCTGTCGCCCGACGTTGATGAAGCCGTGCGCGTCGCTGTCACCAACAGCCCGACACTCAATGTTTTTGAATCCGACATCAAGGTGGCGCAGGAAGAATACAACGCCGCCGGTTCGACCCTGTATCCGCAAATCGACCTCGTCGCCAACGCGCAGGCGGGGCATGACCTTGACGGTATCGACGGCCACGAAGACGGTCAGTCCGTTCTGGCCGTGCTGAACTGGAACCTCTATCGCGGTGGTGCGGATTATGCCCGCCAGCGCGAGTTCATGTATCGCCACGCCAAGGCCAAGGAAACCCGTGCCGTTGCCGCGCGTCAGGTCGAAAAAGACATGCGCGACACCTGGGCCGGCATGCAGGCAGCGCAGGCGCGTGCGCAACAGTTCCTTGAACAGGCCACCGCCAACGAGAAGGTTGTCGGCGTTTACCTCGACCAGTTCAGCCTCGACCGCCGTACGTTGCTTGACGTTCTGGACTCGCAAAACGAACTCTTCGTATCGCGCTCGAGCCACGTGAACTCCCTGTATACCGAGATGTTCGCCGTCTTCCGCGTTCTGGCGCTGCAGGGCCGTCTGCTCAACACGCTCAACGTGCCCAAGCCGCCGATGGTGGTCCGCGCCAACTAATCCGCCGCAAGCGGGGGGCGTTAGGCCGCGCGGGGCGCTGAAGCTCTACCGTGCAACCCGACACCGCAAGAAAGCTCCCCGCGCGCTGGCCGCATTCAACAGGGGGGAACACCGCAGTGTCCACCGACGACCAACATAAAGATCCGCAATCCGACACAGCCCACACAGGCGCGCCGCAAATCGAGGCGACGCCTGTTTCTACATCAACCGCTGCGCTGACATGGCCGCTTGAGGCCGAGCGCATGTCGCTTGACGATCCGCTGATGGAATGCCTGGCCATCGTCGCCGCAGGGTATGGCCGCCGCACAACTGCGGTGGCGCTGTCTTCCGGTCTGCCCATCCACGGCAGCGAAATGGCATCGCCTGCGGCTTTCGTACGCGCGGCGGACCGCATCGGCATGACGGCGCGCATGGTGCGCCGCCCGCTTGAACTGCTCCAGCAAAGCCCGAACCTGCCCTGTATTCTGGTCCTCAAGAACAACCACGCCTGCATCCTGCGCGCGCGCGGCAAAAAGGACGGCACAGTCGAGCTGATCTATCCCGAAACGCCCGACGCGCCGGTCACGTTGCCGCTCAGCGATCTGGTGGCGCTGTATCATGGTTATGCGTTTTTCGTGCGCCCGCGCGCGCAACTCGACGGGCGCTCTGGCGCGCGCGAGATCGAGGAGGGGCGCGACTGGTTCTGGAGCGCAATCCTGCGCCACCGCAAGACGTATTACGAAGTCGCGCTGGCCGCGCTCATCATCAACCTGCTGGCGCTGGCAAGCCCCTTGTTCACGATGAACGTCTATGATCGCGTCATCCCCAATAACTCGTTTCCGACGCTGTGGGTGCTGGCCTTTGGTATTTTCGTGGCCTACCTGTTCGACTTCCTGCTCAAAAACCTGCGCTCGCACTTCGTCGATTTTGCGGGCCGCAAGGCTGACAACATCATCTCCGCACGCATCTTCGAGCAGATGCTGGCGATGAAGATGGCGGCGCGCCCGCCGTCGGTCGGCGTGCATGCCGCCAACCTGCGCGAATTTGAAACCCTGCGCGATTTCTTTACCTCGGCGACCATCGTCGCGATTATCGACTTCCCCTTCATCCTGCTGTTCCTGTTCGTGATCTTCCTGATCGCGGGGCCGGTGGCGGTGGTGCCGGCGGTGCTGGTGCCGATCGTGATCGGCGTGGGTATCATCCTGCAGCGCCCGCTCGACAAGGTCGTGAAAGAGTCGATGAAGGAAGGCTCCTATAAAAGCGGCCTGATCTTTGAAACGCTCAGCGGCCTTGAAACCATCAAGGCGCAGGCCGCTGAAGGCCACCTGCAACGCAAGTGGGAGGAGTTGACCGAAAAAGTCTCCTTCACCAACATCAAGGCGAAATCCATCGCCTCGCTTGGCGTCAACTTCGCCGTGTTCATGGGCAACATCGCATCGGTCGGCATGATCGTCTATGGCGCCTACCTGATTTCCGAGGGCAAGATCACGATGGGTGCGCTGATTGCCGCCGTGATCCTGTCAGGCCGCGCGATGGCACCGCTGGCGACGGTGGCGGCGCTGCTGACCAAGTTCAGCCAGTCGCGTGAGTCCTTCCAGCGTCTGGACGAACTGATGAAATCGCCGGTCGAACGCCCCAAGGGCCAGACCTTCATTTCCATGCCTGTCATGAAGGGCAAGATCGAATTCCGCGACGTGACGTTTGGCTATCCCGGGCAGAAAAACCCGGCCCTGCGCAACGTCGCCTTTACGCTTGAGGCGGGGGACCGCTATGGCATCATCGGCGCCGTCGGTTCGGGCAAGACGACGATCGAACGCCTGATCCTTAACCTCTACCAGCCCACCACGGGCTCGGTGATGATCGACGGCGTCGACGTGCGTCAGATCGACCCTGCCGATCTGCGCCGCAATATCGGCGTGGTGCAGCAAACGCCCTATCTGTTCTTTGGCACCGTGCGCGAGAACATCACGCTTGGCCACGAAGCCGTGCCTGACGGCGCCGTATTGCGTGCCGCCGAGATGGCGGGGGTGATGAACTTCCTGCGCGATTCCGAAGCCGGTCTTGATACACAGGTGGGCGAGCGCGGCGAGAACCTGTCGGGCGGCCAGCGTCAGGCCATCGCGATTGCGCGCGCCTTGCTCTATGATCCGCCGATCCTGCTGCTGGACGAACCCACGGCCTCGATCGATCCGGGGTCGGAGCGCCGCCTGTACATGCACCTCAAGGAACTGGTGAAGGGCAAGACCATCCTGCTTGTCACCCACAAGAGCGCGGTGCTGGGGCTGGTCGACAAGCTGATCCTGATGGACCGCGCGCGCATCATCGCCGATGGTCCGCGTGACGAGGTCATCCAGAAATTGCAGGCAGGCGCCTATCGCGCCTCCGGCGCCTAAGAGCAGAGGGAACGCGCCATGAGCGATGCACAAAAACCCGCCGCCGCCAAAGCAGGCAAGCCCGCGCCCGGAAAAGCAGCGCCGAAGAAGAAAAAGAGCCTGCTCGACCTCAGCGACGTCGATCTGCGCAAGTTCGACCTGACCGACAAGTACGACGACGATTTCACGCCGCACAGCTGGCGTGACCATATCCTGCTTTATACCATCGCCGCACTGCTGGTGATCTTTCTGCTGTGGGCGAATTTCGCCACGCTCGAGGAAGTCTCGCGCGGCATGGGCCGCGTGATCCCCTCGTCGCAGGTGCAGGTGATCCAGAGCCTTGAGGGCGGCATCATCGACGAATTCCTTGTGCGCAAGGGCGATGTGGTGAAAGAAGGGCAGGTGATCCTGCGCATGCGCAACGTGCAGGCGCAATCCGATTTCGCCGCCACCATGCAAAAATACCTTGGCCTTGTCGCCATGACCACGCGCCTGAAGGCCGAAGCCGAGGGCAAGGATAGCGTGGAATTCCCCAAAGAGGTCATGGAAGGCGCGCTTGAGAGCGTGCGCGCCGAGCAAGACGCCTTCGTTGCCCGCCGCAAACAGATTTCCGGCCAGCTTGACGTTCTCAAGCAACAGCTGGAGCAAAAGCGCGGCGAGGTTTCCGAACTCAACCGCCGCATCGCCGATACAAGCAGCGTTCTGGCGCTGGCGCAGGACGAACGCGGCATGGTCGCGCCAATGGTCGAGCGGGGTGCCGCCAACAAGATGGAATTGCTCCAGCTTGACCGCCAGATTGCGGGCCAGCGCACCGAGCTGAATAGCCTGCGCACGGCATTGCCGCGCTCCAACGCAGGCGTAAAGGAAATCGAAAGCCGCATCGCCGAGCTGACGTCATCCCTGCGTGCCGACGCCCAGCGCGAACTGGCCGAGAAAACGATCGAGCTAAACACCATCAAGCAAACGTTGGCCGCCTATCAGGACCGCAGCGAGCGGACCGAGATCAAATCGCCCGTTCATGGCAAGGTGCAGGACGTCAAGATCACCACCGTCGGCGGCGTTGCCAAGCCGGGTGACCCGATCATGGAGATCGTTCCCCTTGAGGACAAGCTGATCGTCGAGGCCGACGTGCGCCCCGCCGATATTGCCTTCATCTATCCGGGGCAAAAAGCCATCGTGCGCATCTCGGCGTTTGATTTCTCGGTCTATGGCGCGGTCGAGGGCAAGGTCAAAAACGTCTCGCCCGATGCCTTTACCAACCAGAAGGGCGAAAGTTTCTTCCGTGTGACCGTCGAAACCGACCAGACACAGATGAAGAAGGGCGACAAGACGTTTGAATTCATCCCCGGCATGCAGGCCACCGTCGACATCATCACCGGCGAGAAGACCGTCATGACCTACCTGCTCAAACCCTTCATCAAGGCATCGCAGACGGCGTTGCGCGAAAGATAAGCGCGCACGTCGGCAATAAAAAAAGGCGGCTGTGACAGCCGCCTTTTTTTATTGCTATGCCACGTCTTTACGCCAGCGCTTTTTCCAGCTCGGGAACGACGGTGAACAAATCACCCACCAAGCCATAGTCGGCGATCTGGAAGATCGGGGCCTCGCCGTCCTTGTTGATGGCGACGATGACTTTGGAATCCTTCATGCCAGCCAAATGCTGGATGGCGCCGGAAATGCCGACGGCAATGTAAAGGTCAGGTGCGACGACCTTTCCGGTCTGGCCGACCTGATAATCGTTGGGCACGAAACCGGCATCCACGGCCGCGCGGCTGGCGCCGACGGCAGCGCCAAGCTTGTCAGCCAGCGCGTCGAGGATCTTGAAGTTCTCGCCGTTGCCAAGGCCGCGGCCGCCCGAAACGATGACGCGCGCGGCGGTCAGCTCGGGGCGTTCGGATTTGGTCAGTTCCTGCGAGACGAAACGGCTCAGGCCACTGTCGCCTGCGCCCGCAACGCTTTCAACCGCTGCGGTGTTGCTGCCGGTGGCAGCGGGGTCGAAAGCGGTGGTGCGGATGGTCATGACCTTGATCGGGTCTTTGGACTGCACGGTGGCAAAGGCGTTGCCCGCATAGATCGGGCGCACGAAGGTATCCGCACTTTCGATCTTGCTGACGTCGGACAGCGGCTGCACGTCAAGCAACGCACCCACGCGCGGCAACATGTTCTTGCCCGTCGTTGTGGCGGGGGCGAGGATATGGCTATAGCTCTTGCCGATTGCGGCCACCAGTGCCGCGACGTTTTCGGCGGATTGATGGGCATAGGCGGCATCGTCGGCGACCAGAACCTTGGTGACGCCGGCAATGGCGGCGGCGGCCTGCGCGGCGGCGCTACAGTTGTGGCCCGCGACCAGCACGGTGATGTCACCGCCCAGTTGTGCCGCAGCACTCGCCGCATTGAGCGTGGCAGGCTTGAGGCTGGCGTTGTCGTGTTCGGCAATCAGAAGAATTGTCATCGCCTGTCTCCTTAAATCACTTTGGCTTCGTTGCGCAGCTTGTCGACCAGTTCGGCCACGTCTTTGACCTTGATGCCCGCTTTGCGGGTGGCAGGTTCGCTGACCTTCAGCGTGACGGTGCGCGGTGTTGCATCGATGCCAAGCTCGGCCAGCGTCATGGTGGCCAGCGGCTTGGACTTCGCCTTCATGATATTGGGCAGGCTGGCGTAGCGCGGTTCGTTCAGGCGCAGGTCGGTGGTGA
>JAEXMB010000081.1 GCA_023444705.1 Pseudomonadota bacterium
GCTTAGTGCTTGGTCTGGCGCTTGTCGTCGCCGTCGACTTCGGTGTAGTCGGCGTCGAGGATCTCGCCTTCCTTCACGTCGCCGTCGTTGCCTTGCGTGGCACCGTCGGTTTCGGGGGTGGCGGCGCCGGCCTCTTGTTCGGCGCGATAGATATGCTCGCCGAGCTTCATCGCGGCTTCTTCAAGCGCGGTGGTCTTGCGCTTGAGGTCTTCGACGTTGCCGCCTTCAAGGGCGCTGCGCACCTCGGCGACGGCGGCTTCGACCGCGCTGCGGTCATCGGCGGGGATCTTGTCGCCGGCGTCCTTCAGCGTCTTTTCAGCCGTGTGAGCAAGGCTTTCGGCACGGTTGCGCACTTCGGCCAGTTCGCGCTTTTCCTTGTCGGCATCGGCGTTTTCTTCCGCTTCGCGGACCATGCGCTTGATGTCGTCGTCGGACAAGCCGCCCGAGGCCTGGATGCGGATCTGCTGTTCCTTGCCGGTGGCCTTGTCCTTGGCCGAGACATGCACGATGCCGTTGGCGTCGATGTCAAAGGTCACTTCGATCTGCGGCACGCCGCGCGGTGCGGGCGGGATGCCGACGAGGTCGAACTGGCCCAGCAGCTTGTTGTCCGCCGCCATTTCGCGTTCGCCCTGGAAGACGCGGATGGTGACAGCGTTCTGGCTGTCTTCCGCGGTCGAGAAGGTTTGCGACTTTTTGGTCGGGATCGTCGTATTGCGGTCGATCAGGCGGGTGAACACGCCGCCAAGGGTTTCGATGCCAAGGCTCAGCGGGGTGACGTCGAGCAGCAGCACGTCCTTGACGTCGCCGGCCAGAACGCCGCCCTGAATGGCAGCGCCGTCGGCAACAACTTCGTCAGGGTCGACGCCGCGGTGCGGGTCTTTGCCAAAGAACGCCTTGACGGTTTCAACCACCTTGGGCATGCGGGTCATACCGCCGACGAGGATAACGTCGTCGATGTCACTGGCTTTCACGCCGGCGTCACGCAGTGCGGCCTTGCAGGGCTCGAGCGTTTTTTCGATCAGGTCGCCCACCAGCTGTTCAAGCTTGGCGCGCGTCAGCGTCAGCACGAGGTGCTTGGGGCCCGAGGCATCTGCCGTGATGAAGGGCAGGTTGACTTCGGTCTGCGTTGCGGAGGAAAGCTCGATCTTGGCTTTCTCTGCCGCTTCTTTCAGGCGTTGCAGGGCCAGCTTGTCGCTGCGCAGGTCGATGCCGTTCTCGCGCTTGAATTCGTCGGCGAGGAAGTCGATCAGGCGCAGGTCAAAGTCTTCACCACCAAGGAAGGTGTCGCCGTTGGTCGATTTGACTTCGAAAACGCCGTCGCCGATTTCAAGCACGGAGACGTCAAAGGTGCCGCCGCCAAGGTCATAGACCGCGATGGTGCCGTGGTTTTTCTTGTCCAAGCCGTAGGCAAGCGCTGCAGCCGTGGGCTCGTTAATGATGCGCAGGACGTCAAGGCCCGCGATCTTGCCCGCGTCCTTGGTGGCCTGACGCTGGCTGTCGTTGAAGTAGGCGGGTACGGTGATGACGGCCTTGGTGACTTTCTCGCCAAGGTAGTTTTCAGCCGTCTCTTTCATTTTTTGCAGCACCATCGCCGAGATCTGGCTGGGGGCCATTTTCTCGCCGTTGACTTCGACCCATGCAGCACCGCCGTCGCCTTCGACGATTTTAAACGGCGCCTTGTCGCGCATTTTCTTGACTTCAGGTTCGTTGAAGCGGCGGCCGATCAGGCGCTTGATGGCGTGCAGGGTGCGGTCGGGGTTGGTGACGGCCTGACGCTTTGCAGGCTGGCCGACAAGACGTTCGCCGTCCTTGGTGAAGGCGATGATCGACGGCGTGGTGCGGCCGCCTTCGGCGTTGGGGATGATCTTGGCTTTGTCGCCTTCCATGATGGCGACGCAGGAGTTGGTCGTACCGAGGTCGATACCGATGATTTTGCTCATGGCAGAGTGTCCTTTCAGTGGCAAATATGCGGGTCAGCCCTCGTGGGAGGCACCGGCCCAGATTTCCGTGCTTTTTCCACCCGTCGTTCAGGGGGGTAAAACGCATCAGCGTGGATGTCATGGCTATGACATAGCGCGTGCCCGCGAAATTACACCCCTTTAAAGGCGAAGTGAAGGTCTTTCGGGGCGGTTTTCGCGGCCATAAACATGCACCGCAGTGCCACCCCATGCCTTTTCTACGCAAGAGGGGGCGAATTGGATGACTCGCGGGGAAATTACGTAAAAATCAGCCGTGCTTGGGCGGTTTCGGGCCGGATTTGGGCGCAGGTTTGTCCTTGGCGGCCTTGGGCTTGCTCTGGGCGGCCAGGGCTTCGTCGATCACGGCCAGCGTGTCGGCGATCTGCTTGTCTTCGATCGCGCGTAGTTTGGGGGCGATACCGTCGGCATAGACGCTGCGGTCTTCGGCGAAATCGGCCAGGCTGTAGCGGATGTCGGTCAGCCAGTCGCGGTCGGGCTGGGCTGTCGTTTTGATCGCCAGCGCGAGGTTTTCGGCGTGGGCGATGAACATGGCGCTGTAGATCTGCACAAGGTCGGTATTGGCGGCCGTCACGCCCGCACCCAGCGTGTGGGTGTCGATCATCGCCTGCACGTGGGGATGATAGTCATCGGCAAAACGACTTGATTTCAGCGCCATGTAGGGCGGGCAGTGCATCAGCACGCAGACGGTCAGGATGCATTCCTTGACCGCGTCGCTGGTGGTGACGTTGTCGTCGATCAGCGTCAGTGCGCGGTGCGTGGCCGCCGCCAGATCCGCAGGCACGCCGTCGGCGGCGGCGGCGAAGATGCCGCGCTGCTCGTCGAGCGCTTTTTTAACCAGCGGATAGCGTGTATAGGCGGTCATGTGATCGTCTTCACGTCTGCGTGTTCAAGAATGCAGCCAGTATGAAAAAACAGGGCGGTTCTGTCAATTTTCAAAAAGCCTATGTGGCTGGATTTCAACCCTTTTTCTGCTGCGGTGCAACAGGCTTGGGGGAGGCGGATGCTGTGTTTTCAGGAGCTTGCGCGGGCACGGGCTGGGCGGCTGCGTTAAAGGCGGCGTCAAGCTTCTTGAGGCTGACATAGTCGGTCTTGCCCGTTGCAAGCTTGGGGATCTCCGCCACCACGCGGATGTTGTCGTTGCCGGGTAAGCCAAGGAAAGAACGGCTCAGCGATTTGGCCGCAGCCGCCAGCGTGTCGCGCTTCATGTTGGCATCGGTGGTGTAGAGGATGATTTCATCGGCCTGGCCCGCCTGCTGGCGCAGGATGACGGCCTGTTCGGCCTGCGGGCTTGCGGTGCGCGCGATGGTTTCGATGGCGTCAAGCGATACCATCTCGCCACCCACCTTGGCAAAGCGCTTGGCGCGGCCTGCGATCTGCACGTGACCCTGCGCTGTCATGCGCACGATGTCGCCGGTGTCGTGCCAGCCGTCTGCGGGTGGTTCGATCACGCCGGGGTTTTCAGGGCGCAGGTAGCCCATCATCACGTTGGGACCTTTGATAAGCAGCCTGTAGCCATCGTCCATGTCGGCGACGGGTTCAAGGCGCGCCTCGATCCCCGGCAACAGGCGGCCGACGGTGCCGTGTTCGTTCTTGCCGGGCAGGTTGATGGCGACGACGGGTGCGGCCTCGGTCATGCCATAGCCTTCGTAGATGCGCACGCCGAAACGGTTGATGTAGGTGTCGCGCGTATCCTGCGTCAGCGCCTCTGCGCCTGCAAAGATAAAGCGCAGGCGGTTCATGTCGGCGTTGCTGTCGGTGCCCTTGGCGTAAAGGCGCAGGAAGGTATCGGTTGCAAACATCAGCGTTGCATCGGACCAGTAGATCGCCTTGGGGATGTTCTTGCCGTCAAGCGGGGTCGGGTATTGCACGCTCGGGATGCCGCGCAGCATCGGCATGATCAGGCCGCCGCCAAGGCCGAAGGAGTGGAATACCGGCAGGGCGTTGAATACTTTGTCAGCGGGCGTGATGGGGGCCGTGGCCATGACCTGTGCGATGTTGGCGCGGATGTTGGCGTGGCTGAGGACGACACCCTTGGGCGGGCCTTCCGAACCCGAGGTGAACAGCACGACGGCGGGCGCGGTGCCGTTGATCTTGGGCGCGCCCGCGGGCAGTACGCCGCGGCTGCGCGCCAGTGCGGTCAGCTTGTCTTTCATACCGATGTCGGCTTTGACATCTTCGAGGTAGATGATGCGCGCGCTGGCGCCAAGGGCTGCGATCTTGTCTTGCAGCTTGGCAAGTTCGATGAAGGTGCGCGATGTGATGATGGTTTTTACACCAGCCGTTGCAACACACGATTGCAGCGTGGGTGCATCCGACGACGCGTTCAGCATCGCGGGTACGCGGCCATAGGCCTGCAAGGCCCAGAACGACACGGCGGCGGCGTTGCTGTTGGGCAGGAAGAAGCCGACGGTTTCGCCTGCCTGCGTTTGCGTGGCGAGCTTGGCGCCCAGCGCATAGGCGCCCGTCATCACTTGCCCGTAGGTGACGCGATTGCGCATGGGGTCTTCGACCGTTACGCGCTTGCGCCCGAACTGATGCGCTGCGGCCTTGAGGTCGTCAAACAGCGCGCGGTCGCGCTCCATCGCTTCGACCGGCAGGGCGTGCATGATTGTTTCAAGCGCATCCAGACGCAGCTTGCGGCGCGCGCGGGCGGTGGCGTCGGCGGGAATGTCGAGCTTGCGCGGGGCAAGCGCCGTGACGCTGATATCGGGGCGCAGGCGGCGCGGATAGTTTTTCAGCCCCAGCGTGCCAAAAGGCAGCATGTTAAGGCCCTTGAGGTAAACCGGAACAATGGTTGCATCGGCCCCGTCGGCGATGGCGCCGGCGCCGTCAAAAATCTGCATGATGTTGCCCGTCGACGTCAGGCGGCCTTCGGGAAAGATCATGACGGGCGTGCCGCTTTTGGCCAGATGCGTCATGGTTTTCAGCGCTTGCGGTTTCGTCGGGTCGATCGGCAGGATGGTCAGGCGCTTGAACAAAAAGCGCACCAGCGGGTTCTTGTTGAATTTTTCGAACTGGTCGGTGGCAATCGCAAAGGCGGGGCGCACGGGCAACATCGCGGCCAGCACCACGCCGTCAAGCAGCGAGGTATGGTTGGCGATGATGACCATCGGCTTGCCATCAAGCCCCTTGAAGTTCTCCATGCCGCGTGCCTTGATGCCAAGCACCGTGCGCAGCGCCACGCGGATGCTCATGCGGATGGTGCGTGTAATGCCCTCGTCGATCACCGCCACGGTTTTTTGTCCTGCGGCTTTCACGCCGGTTACGATGCGCGTGCGCGCCTTGCGCAGGTTGGTGCGCAGGCTGTTCAACTGTGTGGCGGCAAAACGGGCGGCGCGGCGATAGGGCATCGGGATAAAACCTCCGGTAAAAACGGCGGGGACGGGGAAATCTTATAGAAAATCGAATGCCTGTTTGTACCCCCGCGCGCGGGGCGAGTCAACCGTGCGCAAGCTGGCACACGCAAAGAAAAAGCCCGTTATGCGGCGGTGCATAACGGGCTTTTCGGCAAGGTTTTTTGACTATGCGCTGGTGTCGAGGTGCGCGCCGCCTTCAAGGCTGGCATCGCCCTTGGCCACGCCCACGCGCGCGGGACGCAACAGGCGGTCGTGGATGGTATAGCCGGCCTCGATCACCTGGATGATGGTCCCTGCTTTTTGTCCGGGGACTTCGCTTTCGAAAATCACTTCGTGCAGGTTGGGGTCGAACATCTGGCCCTGCGGGTCGAGTTTCTTGATGCCGTGCTTTTCAAACAACTGCAGCAAGACGCGCTCGGTCATCTCGACACCGACGTAGATGTTTTTCAGCTCGGCGTTGGCTTCCTGCTGTTCGGGCGTGATGGCGTTGAGCGCGCGGCGCATGTTGTCAGATACCGCCAGCAGGTCGCGGGCAAAGCCGCTGATGGCGTATTTGGCGGTGTCCTGACGTTCTTTTTCAAGACGCTTGCGGGTGTTGTCGGCCTCGGCCATTGCGCGCAGGGCGCGGTCGTTACTCTCCGCCAGCTTGGCTTCAAGTTCGGCGATGCGCGCATCGGCGGTGCCGGTGCCTTGCAGGTTGACGACGACGTCATCACTGGTGACGGCATCGTTCTCCGTGCCTTCGGGCAGGGGCTGGTCGTCATGCGGGGTGGCGCTGGTCATGGGTGGTCTCCTGTCTGAAATACGGGCCTAATCTGGCCTCTTTTGCGCGCGCGATCAAGGGGCGCAAAGAAAAACCGCGTTTTACAAGGGTAAAACGCGGTTTTTTTTGATCGGACAGGCCGGGGCCGCTTACATTTCGGGCGGGGTCACGATGACCTTGGCGGCGCGGATCAGGCGGCCGTTGATCTCGTAGCCTTTTTGCTCGACCTTGATGACGGTTTCGGGATCGGTGTCGGGCTTGGGCACGACAGTGATCACTTCATGCTTGTTCTCGTCGAACTGCTGGTTGATCGGATTGATCTCGCTGATGCCGAAGCGGTTGAACACTGTGGTCAGCGACGCGATGGTTTTTTCGACACCATCGACCAGTTTGGCGTATTTGGGGTCGCTGTCGCGATCCGCCTGCGGAATGGTCTTCAGGCCCAGTTCCAGCGTGTCGATAACGGGCAGTACTTCCTTGACGAATTTGGCGATGGCGTATTTTTCATCTTCTTTCGCCTTGGCTTCCATGCGCGCGATGGTGCGCAGGGCTTCTTCGGCGCGGCCGTGGTTGGCCAGATTATCGCGCTGCGCGTTTTGCAGGGCGGTGGTCAGGGTTGCAACCTGCTGCGTCAGTGCGGCGACGGCTTCGCTGTCGTTGCCTTCGCTGCCCTCGATATCCTCGAACAGCGCTTCGCGGGTTTCGCGGCGTGCTTTTTCCTCGGGGGTTTCTTCGCGGGGAGGCGTTTCGTCTGACATGGGAATCTCCGGCAGGGGTGAATTACATAAGCCGGAAAAGATTAGGAAAAATAACCGCGTTTGTCAATCAAACGATGACATTAAATAAATACAATAATTTCATATAGATATACCATTAACGCAGCATCTGCCCGATCAGCTGGGACGTATAATTGATCACGGGGATGATGCGGCCATAGTTGAGTCGCGTCGGGCCGATGACGCCAAGCGCACCCACGATTTTGCTGTCGCCGTTGGTATAGGGGGCGACGATCAGGCTGCACCCCGCATGGGCGAACAAGGTGTTTTCCGCCCCGATGAAAATCTTGATGCCTTCGCCGGCCGTCGTGGCCTTCAGCACCTTTTGCATGGTCTCTTTCGCCTCGAGCGCGCTGAACAGGGCGCGGATGCGCTCAAGATCCGCCAGCGCCGTTACGTCGTCCAGCAGCCGCGACTGTCCCTTGACGAACAGATGCCCACCGCTGCCCGTGGGCGAGAGCGAGGCCAGGCCGCTGTCGATCACGCGTGCTGTCAGTTCGTCCAGCTGCGCGCGCTCGCGCGCCATATCCTTGGCGATGATGTCGGCGGCTTCGGACAATGTCTTGTCGGCGATCTGCGCGTTGAGGTAATTGGCGGCGCGCATCAGCGTGGTGGCGGTCACGTCGTTGGGCACGCTGATCATGCGGTTTTCTACGCTGCCGCCGCTGGTCACCAGTATGGCCAGCGCACGCCCCGGGGCCAGCAGCACGAACTCGATCTGCTTGATGGCCTCCTCGTCCGTCGGCGCGAAGACAAGGCCCGCACAACTTGACAGACCCGACAGCAGCTCCGACGTGCGCTCCAGCGTTGTCGCGCGCGAGGTCGCGGCGGCGGGTTCGATCGCCGTCTTGATATGGTGCTGGTCGGCGGCGCTCAATGTGTCGATTTCAAGCAGGCCGTCGACGAAGACCGCAAGGCCGCTGTCGGTCGGCAGGCGCCCTGCCGAGGTATGCGGCGCATATAAAAGGCCGCGCGCCTCAAGCTCTGCCATTGCATGGCGCACCGTGGCGGGGGAGAGGCTCAGGCCCATTTTCTCCGAAATCGCCTTGGAGCCGACAGGCTCCCCCGTTGCGACGTAGGAGTCGACGACAAGCTTGAGAATCTGCCGGGTGCGGGCGTTGAGATCGGTGATCATGAGGGCATCGTAGCGGGGAAAAGCCAATTATTTCAATGGCTATAATGGGGGTGACGAATGTATTGACATAACATGACAACTGTGGTTTTTTATGACATCTTCATATAGACAACAAGAGGCGGCTTTTCCCCTGCCGCCCTCAAGCCGGATGAGACACAGAACCCATGTCGCAGAAGCCTGAATATTACAGCGTCCTCGGTATCCAAAAGGGCGCAAGCGCAAGTGAAATCAAGACGGCCTATACCAAGGCCGCGATGAAAAACCACCCCGACCGCTTCATCAACAAGAGCGATGCGGAAAAAGAGGCCGCGCGCGCCAAGTTTCAGGAGATCGAGGAAGCGTACAAGGTACTCTCCGACGACAGCAAGCGCGCCACTTACGACAGCTATGGCCATGAAGGCCTTGCGCGTCAGGCCGCCGGCCAGAGCGCTGGTACCGGCCGCAGTTTCAGCGACCTTGCAGGCGAGGGCAGCAAGCCGCGCTTTGTGAGCGAGGAAGACGCGTTTTCGTTCTTTGACCGCGCTGCGGGCAACAAACCCGCCGCCAGTGCGCCCAGCGATACGCCCGCTGTCGACCGCACCGATGCCGCCGCCGCGCGCCGCGCGCGCCGTCAGGAACGCATCGGCACCGGCTCCCCCGGCATTGTCGAGGCTGTGACCGTCAAAACGCCCGCGGCTGACCCCATCGGCCAGCCGTCCAAGCCGGCCAAACCCGCAGAGGCCCCCAAGGCCAAAACCGCGACCGGTTTTGACTTCGGCGCCGCCACGCGCGATACGCGCGCGGCACAAGAGAAAATCGGCCAGATCGCGCGTGGCGACAGTGTCGAAGTTCCTCTCGACAAGCTCGAGGCTTTCCGCGATAACGTACAGGAAATGCTCAATGTTCTCGACGCTGCCATCACCCGCGCCAAGCGCGGCGGTCCGCGCCGTTAATTCACGGGCCTGATACAGACCGGATAAGATACACACCAGACAAGCAAGGATCTTCACGCGATGACCCAGCAGGCCCTCGCCACAGCGGCAACACGTCCCTCACTGCGCACGCCCGACCAGCTGCGCACCGTCACGCTCGAGGCAGGATTTGCCCCGCAGGCCGAAGGATCGTGCATGGCGAAATTCGGCAATACGCATGTGCTGTGTACCGCTAGCGTTGAAGAACGCGTGCCGCCCTGGCTCAAGAACAAAGGCAAGGGCTGGGTCACGGCGGAATACGGCATGCTGCCGCGCGCCACTGGCCAGCGCACCGACCGCGAGGCCGCGCGCGGTAAGCAAACGGGCCGCACGCAGGAAATTCAGCGCCTGATCGGCCGCAGCCTGCGCGCCGTGGTTGATCTTGCCAAGCTTGGCGAAGTGCAGATCATCGTCGATTGCGACGTCATTCAGGCCGACGGCGGCACGCGCACCGCCGCGATCACCGGCGGCTATGTCGCGCTGGCGCAGGCGGTCAACCATCTGGTCAAAATCGGCGCGGTGAAATCAAACCCGCTGATCGACCATGTCGCCGCCATTTCCTGCGGCATTTATCAGGGTACGCCCGTGCTTGACCTTGACTATGCCGAAGATTCAAACGCCGAGGCGGATGCCAATTTTGTTCTTACAGGTGCCGGCGGCCTGGTTGAAATTCAGGCGACGGCGGAACACCGTGCCTTTGAAGAAACCCATTTCACCGCCATGCTGGGCCTTGCGCGCAAAGGCATCGCCGAGCTGGTCGAAAAACAAAAAACAGCCATTGGCGGCTGAGACAGCGTTTTTATTTATTGGACTCAAGACAATGTTCTTTCGCCGCGCTGATACGACGACACGTGCGCTGACGCGCGGCGATACGGGATGGTTGCGCGCACAGATGGCCAAGGGCACCGATCCGGTCGCATTTTACGACCGCGCGCGGCAATTGAAAAAGCCGCACCCCAAATGCCTTGACCTTTTGGAGCAGGAGATCGAAGATCGGGCCATGCATCCCGGCACGCATGTGCCGCGCCACCACGACTGGAAAATCAAGAGATAGACGATGACACGTCAATTTACCGGCCGCGATCTGGTGATCGCCACGCACAACAACGGCAAGCTGGCCGAATTCCGCGCCATGTTCGATGGCATTGACCTCACCCTGACCTCGGCGGCCGATCACGGCCTGCCGTCGCCGCCGGAAACCGGCACGACCTTTCTTGAAAACGTGCGCATCAAGGCGCTGGCCGCAGCCACTGGCGCGAACCTGCCTGCACTGGCCGACGACAGTGGCCTGTGCGTTGAAATCCTTGGCGGCGCACCCGGTGTCTATTCCGCCGACTGGGCGGGGGAGGAGCGCGATTTTGGCCTTGCCATGCGCAAGGTGCATGAGGCGATGGCCGAAATGATCCCGCCCGACCAGACATGGGTGACGTCAAACCGCCGCGCGCAGTTCGTGTCCGTCATCATGCTGGCCTGGCCCGATGGCCATACCGAATGGGTCGAAGGTTTGGCGCCGGGCACCATCGTCTGGCCGCCGCGCGGCACCGGCGGGCACGGGTTTGATCCGATGTTCAAACCTGACGAAGACGAGCGCGTCTATGCCGAGATGAGTGCGGACGAGAAGAACGCCATCAGTCACCGCGCGCGCGCTTTTGCCGCTATCCGCGCCAAATGCTTTGCGGACGTGTAAATGACGCCGTCGCCATCACCGCTGGCGATCTATGTCCACTGGCCGTTTTGCGCCAAAAAATGCCCCTATTGCGATTTCAACAGTCATGTGCGCGATCGCGTCGATCATGACGCGTGGAAAAATGCCTATCTGCGCGAGCTTGAGCATACGCGCACGCTGACGGGCCCGCGCGAGGTCGTATCGGTCTTTTTCGGCGGCGGCACGCCATCGCTGATGGAACCATCGACCACCGCCGCTATCATCGAGAGCATCGACCGCCTGTGGGGAATTCCGCAAGGGACTGAAACCACGCTTGAAGCCAATCCCGGATCGACCGAGGCGGATAAATTCCGCGCTTTCAAATCGGCGGGGGTCAACCGCGTGTCGGTCGGCGTGCAGGCGCTCAACGATGCCGATTTACAGACCCTTGGCCGCCTGCACGGGGCAGAGGAAGCACGGCGTGCGGTCGGCATTGCGGGCGACGTCTTTGACCGCTTTTCGTTTGACCTGATCTATGCGCGTCAGGGCCAGAGTGTCGAGATGTGGGAGCGCGAGCTGCGCGAAGCGCTGGCGATGGGCACGTCGCATCTGTCGCTCTACCAGCTGACCATCGAGGAAGGTACGCCGTTTCACACGCTGTTCCAGCGCGGCGAGATTGTGCTGCCTGATGAGGACAGCGGTGCGACGATGTACGAACTGACGCAAGACATCTGCGCGGCTGCTGGCTTGCCTGCCTATGAAGTATCCAACCACGCCCGCATGGGCGAGGAATCACGCCACAACCTTGTCTACTGGCGTGGCGGCGATTATGCGGGCATCGGCCCCGGCGCGCACGGGCGCCTGACGCTCGATGGACAGCGCCATGCCACGCGCATGCACCGCGCGCCCGAAATCTGGCTGGAGCGCGTGGCGCAACAAGGCCACGGCGCGCATCCGTTTGAACCTGTCAGCGGCGATGAATTTGCGCGCGAGCGCCTGATGATGGGGCTTCGTCTGTCAGAGGGTATTGTGCATGCGCAGTTTCGCGCCCTGACCGGCATGAATGTCGCAGATGTTATCAATGCGCAGGCGGGGCAAGCCCTGCAACAAGGCGGTTTTTTGCATGATGACGGGCAGGTGATCGCAGCGACGGCGGCGGGCCGCCAGCGGCTCAACGCCTTGCTGGCCTATCTGGTCGCTTAAAGCCCGCGCGAGGGACCCTGCGTGCGCGGCGGTGGCGGCAGGCGGTCGATCATCACCAGCAGTTTTTCACAGTGACGGTGATGCATTTCTGCCAATTGCGCCACATAGGCGCGTGTACCGCGGTCGACCATGCGGTCCGCCGCCAGCGCGCGATTGATCACTGTCATGCTGGTATCAATATCGTGCATCACCGCTTCGGTCATGCGCCGCGCCAGAAAGAGAGCCTGCGCATGCGCTTCGTGGCAGGGCGTGACGGTGGAGATCAGCTCAAAGACAGGCGCGGTGACGCCAAGGGCGCTTGCCACCGGTGCGTTGCGCAGGCTCGCGCGGCTGATGGCGGTGGTGAGCAAGCCGTGAGGCTGTGTTCTGCCGCCCTCGTATAAATGCGACAGGCCCTGCGTCAGCAGCTCCCAGCTGGTGCGCTCTGCGGCGGTGTCGCTGGCGCCATCCCCGGCAGGAGCGACGATCACGCCACCCGTGCGCGGCGGGGTCTGGCGCTGTGCCATGACGACAAGATGGTATAGCGAGGCGTTGCGGTTTGGGTGCGTCATATTCATCCACCCCAGTATAGCACAACCCCCTGCCGGCGGTCCGGCAGGGGGTTGATTGTGTTTTTATATCAAGGGGTTGCTGGCGCGGGGGCTGCGGGTGCGCTGCCCTTGGGAATCATCGCTTTCATGTCGGCGCCGTTGAGCAGCACTTTGCCATCAGGCGTCAGCTCGAACGCATAGGTGCGCTCGCTCTTGCCGTCCGCTGCCTTGGACAATTGGCCCGACAGCTGCATGATGATCAGCATCTGCGCATAGCCAGCCGCGCGCGGGTTGTTGGAGGTGCGCGACATTTCCTGCAGCTTGGCGATCAACTCGTCGATGCCTTTGAGCGTCAGTGTCGTCTTGCCCGCGAAGATATAGGGCGCACCGCTGGTGGCGGTGAGCGCACCGTTGAGCGTGGACGAAAGGTCGCTTGCGGTCGTATAAGTGTCGCTGATGGTGATGGTTGTGCCTGCCTTGGCCAGCAGTTCGGGCAGCGATGCCACAGCCTGCTCCATATGCAGCTTGGCCTGTGCCTCGGCCGTGGCGCTGTTTCCGTCGGGGCCTGATTGTGCCTCGATCGCGCTGTTGATGGCGGTGCTGAAGTTGCTCATCGCCGATTTGAACGGCACGTTGGCGGCGGCAATGTTGAATGACGCTTCGGAAGGGATCAGGCCGAGCAAGGGGCCTTCATGCCCGGTCAGCGCCAGACCCGTCAGCGTGGTTTTCGACGTCAGCGCACCGGCATCGGTCTTGACGCCGTCAAAGGTACTGCTGCTGCCAAGGCGCGCCAGGCGCACGCTGGTCGGCTGCGCGCCTGCGGTCGCTTTGGCGGCAGGCACGTCAAGCGCGAGGTTGGTCATGGTAAAGTTGCTGGTGCCGCTTTCGGGTACGGCGGTCATGCCGCCCATCGTCGCCTCGACCAGCTTTTGCAGTTCGCGCGCGGGTACGTCGCCGGTGTCCTGCATGCTCTGGCGCAGGTCGTCGCGCAGTTTTTTCGCGCCAGCCATATCGGCCTTGTTATAGGACACGGCGGCGATCATTTCGCCGATCGACAGCTTGCTGGCCTTGTTGTCGCCGAATTCAAGCAGGGCGTTGCGCACCGTGGTGGTTTGCGGTCCCGACCATGTATCGCCGTCGCGCGTCATGGCGATCTTGCTGGCGATGCTGCCAAGCGTGATGGTCACGGGGTCGGATTTCTTCTTGTCGGTGGGGTCGTCCTTGGGTGTGATGTTGGCGACGACGTTGTCATAGGCGGCGTCGGCCTGAACGAAGGCACCAAGGGCAGGGTTGAAGATGCCCGAGAATTTCTGGCTGCCGAGCGTGATGACCATGCGCTCGCCGCCGTCGTTGTCCTTCATCGTCATCTGGCTGGGCACGGCGATGCTGGCGCGGTAGTCGCCGTCGTCTTCGGGGGTGGCGTTGATCATCACAGTGCCAAGATCCATCGTCGCGCTGTCGTTGGTGATGGCGGCGCCGGGAATTTTGACTTCATAATAAGAGCCCTTGGGCGTGACCTCGACCGGGCCGGAAAGTGCCAGACCTTGCCCCGTCTTTTGCTTGAGGTCGATGTAAAAGCCGAGCGTTTCGTCGACCACGGCTTTCAGCGTTGCGGCACCGGCATCGTCAATCGCGGGTGCGGCGCGGGCGGGTGCCAGCGGCAGCAGGGTGGTGGCGGCAAAGGCTGCGACCATGAAACCGCGGATGAAAAAAGAACGCATGGCAAATATTCCCTGACAGTGAGCGATGGGCGGCCAAAAGCGGCCATAGCCCGTGCGGGCGTGAATAACGCCCCTCTCGACAGTGTGCAACAAAAAGCGTTAATAAACACTGATGTCATTGAAAATGAATGCCCGATTCTGCCGTCTGGCGGCCTTGGCCGTTGCGATAATCCCCCTGCTGGTGACGGCGGGGGCAAAACCTGTGCAGGCGCAATACATGACGGGTGCCGATTTATCGCAAAGCTGTGCTGCCGACAGCGGGGCCAATGCCATCAACCGCTGCCTTGGCTATATCGCGGGGGTGATCGACTATCACGTCGTCATGCAGTCGCTGGGCACCAATCCGTCGACGGATTTCTGCCTTCCCAAGGGCTTGCTGGTCGAAGAAGCCGCCATCACCGTATTGGCATATCTCAAGAACAAGCCCGACCAGCAGGGATTTATCGCAGCACCCGCGGTCGCGCTGGCGCTCAACGCCGTCTATCCGTGCAAATCCGTGCGTTGACTTGACGCCGCGTGCGGCGCGACTATATCGACCGGATCACCGCAATCCTTTCCCTTTTTTCGTTGGAGAACATCCGTCATGGAATACCGTCAGCTGGGCCGCAGCGGCCTGAAAGTCCCCGTTCTGAGCCTTGGCACCGGCACCTTCGGCACCAATAACGAGTTTTTCAAGCGCTGGGGCGATACCGACGTCAAGGAAGCGGCCGACATGATCGACCTCTGCCTCGATCACGGCATGAATTTCTTTGATACTGCCGACATCTATTCGCAAGGGGGGTCTGAAAGCGTGCTGGGCGAGGCCTTGCAGAAAACCGCCGCCAAGGGCCAGCGCGACAAGGTGCTGATCTCGACCAAGGCGACGTTCCAGTTCGGCGAAGGGCCCAACAGTGCCGGATCCTCGCGCTATCGTTTGCTGAAGCAATGCGAGGACAGCCTCAAGCGTCTCAAGACCGACTACATCGACGTCTACTTTATGCATGGTTTCGACGCGCTGACGCCGGTTGAAGAAACGCTCTCCACCCTTGAAACCCTCGTGCAGCAGGGCAAGGTGCGCTATATCGGCTGTTCGAACTTCTCGGGCTGGCATGCGATGAAGTCGCTGGCGACGTCGGACAAACACGGCTGGTCGCGCTATGTCAGCTATCAGGGCTATTACTCGCTGGTCGGGCGCGACTATGAACACGAATTGATGCCGCTTGCGCTCGATCAGGGGCTTGGCACGATGGTCTGGAGCCCCCTTGGCTGGGGCCGCCTGACCGGCAAGATCCGCCGCGGGCAGAAACCGACCGAAGGCCGCATCGCACAGGGCGGCGACGTCGGCGGCCCGCAGGTCGAAGACGAATACCTTTATACCGTCATGGACGCGCTTGACGCGGTTGCGGCGCAAACCGGCAAGACCGTGCCGCAGGTGGCGCTCAACTGGTTGCTGACGCGCCCCTCCGTCGCCAACCTGGTCGTGGGTGCGCGCAATGCCGATCAGCTCAAACAAAACCTCGGTGCTATCGGCTGGAGCCTGTCGCAGGAGCAGATCGATCTGCTCGACACCGCCAGCCACAAGCATCCGGCCTATCCCTACTGGCACCAGATGGGCTTTGACGAACGCAACCCCAAGCCCGTAAAATGGTGAAATGACGATAGCGAAATCCGGATTTCAGCTCACGACAGAATATAAACCCGCCGGCGACCAGCCGCGCGCGATCGGCGAGCTGTTATCCGGCATTCGCGAGGGCGAGAAAGATCAGGTGCTGCTGGGCGTGACGGGGTCGGGCAAGACCTTCACCGTTGCCCACCTGATACAGGAAACGCAGCGCCCGACGCTGATCCTCGCACCCAACAAGACGCTGGCGGCACAGCTGTTCGGCGAAATGCGCGAGTTTTTTCCCAATAACGCGGTCGAATACTTCGTGTCGTTCTACGACTACTACCAGCCCGAAGCTTACATTCCGCGCACCGACACCTACATCGAAAAAGATTCGACGATCAACGAGCAGATCGACCGCATGCGCCACTCCGCCACGCGCGCGTTGCTGGAACGCCGCGACACCATCGTGGTCGCCAGCGTGTCTTGCATCTACGGTATCGGCGATGTCGAGACCTATCAGTCGATGGCCTTTCCCGTCAAGGTCGGCCAGACCATCGAGCGCAACCACCTGCTGCAATTGCTGGTCGAAATCCAGTACAAGCGCAACGACATCGATTTTTCCCGCGGCAATTTCCGCGTGCGCGGCGACATCGTAGAAATCTTTCCCGCCCACCTGGATGACCGTGCGTGGCGCATCTCGTTCTTTGGCGACGAGATCGAAAGCATCACCGAAATCGACAGCCTGACCGCGCAAAAGACCGCGCAGCTTGACGAGGTGACGATCTACGCCAACAGCCACTATGTGACGCCCAAGCCGACACTGGCGCAGGCGGTCAAGCAGATCAAGGTCGACCTGCATGCGCGGCTGGAAGAACTGCGGCGCGAGAACAAGCTGCTGGAAGAACAGCGCCTTGCCCAGCGCACGCAATTCGACCTTGAGATGATCGAGGCGACGGGCGTTTGCCCCGGTATTGAAAACTACTCGCGCTACCTGACGGGCCGCGCGCCCGGCGAAGCGCCGCCGACGCTGTTTGAATACCTGCCCGACGACGCGCTGCTGATCGTCGATGAAAGCCACGTCATGGTGCCGCAGATCAGGGGCATGTATCTGGGCGACCGCGCGCGCAAGACCACGCTGGTCGACTATGGCTTTCGGGTGCCCGCAGCACTCGACAACCGCCCGCTGAAGTTCGAGGAATGGGAAAAACTGCGCCCGCAAACGGTATTTGTTTCCGCGACACCCGCCGACTGGGAACTGGAGCAGACCGGCGGCGTGTTTGTGGAACAGGTCGTGCGCCCCACGGGCCTGACCGACCCCGAAGTGATCGTGCGCCCGACCGAGCATCAGGTCGACGACCTGCTGGCCGAGTGCAAGCAGCTGGCCGCCAAGGGGCAGCGCGCGCTGGTGACAGTGCTGACCAAAAAGATGGCCGAAGACCTCACCGATTACATGACCGAGGCCGGCATCAAGGTGCGCTATGTGCATTCCGATGTCGACACCATCGAGCGTATCGAGATCATCCGCGACCTGCGCCTTGGTGTCTTTGACGTGCTGGTGGGCATCAACCTGCTGCGCGAGGGGCTCGACATCCCCGAATGCGCGCTGGTGGCTATTCTCGATGCCGACAAGGAAGGGTATCTGCGTTCGCGCACGTCGTTGATCCAGACCATCGGGCGCGCGGCGCGCAACGTCGAAGGCCGCGCGATTTTATACGCCGACAAAATGACCAAGAGCCTGCAGGCCGCGATTGAAGAAACATCGCGCCGCCGCGAAAAGCAGTTGCTCTACAACAAGGAACACGGCATCACGCCTGAAAGCGTCAAGCGCAAGATTTCCGACCTGCTGGAAAGCGTGTTTGAAAAGGGCGACCGTGTGGTGGTGTCGACCGGCGACGACGCAACGCCGCATCTGGTGGGCAAGGACCTCAAGACCCATATGGCAGGCCTTGAAAAACGCATGAAGGCCGCCGCCGCCAACCTTGAATTCGAGGAAGCCGCGCGTCTGCGCGACGAACTCAAGCGTCTGCAACAGGCAGACCTTGCCAGCCGTGAAGGTGCTATTGCCGAGGTATGATTAAGCCGAAGGGCCTTTGCCGCCGCGACCGCGCTTGGGGGCGGGGGTTGCGGGTTTTTCCTCGGTAAACAGGTCGGTCGATTTCGCCTTGCGCAGGAATTCGCTCAGGCGGGTCAGTTCGTCCTGGCTGCGGCCGACGATCTGCTTGAAGAACGACAGTACTTCCTTGGGATTTTTGGGCACGCTGACTGCGGTCATTTCCATCGCCAGTACGTCCTGAATTTCGGGGTGGGAGAACAGCTTGCGCGTCCACTCCAGCGTTTCCTTGATGTCCTTGGCGTATTTGCCGCCGTTGCGCGCTTCGGATGCCTTGATGATGTCTTCCAGCACCTCGATGTCGCTGCGGCCCATGTAGCTGACGCCGAGCTTGTGCGCGGTGACGAGCGTCAGGATCTTGACCTCTGCAATCAGCGGCAGCACGTCATAGGCGGTGAAGAAAGCGCCCTTGTTGGGATCGGACAACGCCTGTTTTTGTTTTTTCAGCGCATCGCCCAGATCGCGTGTCAGCAGGTCGGGGTTATTGGCATGCAGGACCTTGTGGCCATGATCCTTGGCAAGCTTGGCGAACATAACGGCGAGTCTGAACTGGGGAAGCATTGGGGCGTACTCCGTGTCTATATCTGTGTGTGTGGTTTATTTTTAACATAAGTCTTGCGCGCGAGTCAAAGGGGCAAAACCGTTGCTTTACTTGGGTTTTGCCGCCTTCGCGGGCGCATTTTTTTCGGGTTTTTGCCAGATGATGTATTGGGCTTTCGAATCACGGTAGCCGGAATAGTCACGTGGCTGGGCGGGTTCTCGTTGCTGTTCGGGTTTTTGCGCTGGCACTGCGGTGGCGTACATCGCGTAGCCGTGGATGGGTTGCTGTGCGGCGGCACGTGGATAGAGTTTGCCAAAAGACGATGGCGTTTCGCCGCTGGTACCGATCATGAAGGCGGTGATGCCGTGCTGCGCCTTGCGCGCGCCGATCTGCCTGACCACCTGCGTGACCAGATCCTGCCATTGCTGCGGCGACACGCGGCCCTTGAGCATTTCAAGGCTGTCAAAAACCAGTTCGCCCTTTTCGCCACGCCACGCCCATGTCTGGCCGATGATCTCGCCTTTGTCTGTTTCCACGACGTAGAAGCCGCCATTGGGTGAGGTGAAGCCGTGCGTGGCGCACTTCGCGCCGGCGCCGCCAATCGACTGGCAGCAATCGGTCAGCTCGCCCATGAACAGTCCGCGGATATCGCCGCTGTCAAGCAGGCGAAAACGCGCGTTGGGCAAGCCGAAATCCTTGCCCGCGATGTTCAGCGCAGGCAGGTTTTTTTCATGCACAGGCGTGCGCGCGACAATGTCGAGTGCGGCGTTAAAGTTGGCTTCCGATACGCTGTGTTTGTGGCACAGTGCGGCCAGTTCGCTGTGTTCGCCGCCGCGCGCATAGACGTATTGTGCCGCGATCTCGCGCGTTTTGGCCAGCGACCAGCTGGTGCCGTCGTCGCTGCGCGCGGGCGAAGGGATGCTCTTGCAGAACTTGACCAGCTTGGCCATTTCGGGACCGTGGCGCAGTATGGCGTCACCCCAGTCGTTGAGGTTGACGCCGCTCAGGTCGCCTTTGGGCAGCTCGGCTTTTTGCAACAGGTTGTGCAGCGGCTGGCGGCTTTTGGCGTCGCCCCATTTTTGCAGGTATTGCAAGATGCGTTCTTCGCTCTGCAACAGTGCGGCCGCACGATAGGCGAAGATGTTGGCTGCCGCACCGCTGTATTCTTCCGTCTTCATGATGTCAACGACGCTGGCAAGCAGCGGTGCCTTGAAGGGCGCGGGATCGTAAGATGGCAAGCCCCGGGGCGGCAGGGTGCGGGTTACGCGTTGCCAGTTGTCGTAGGCGCCGCGCTGTTCTGCCAACAGGGCGCGTTGTACGTCGTTCAGCACCGCAGGGTCGGCGCCGTATTTGACCAGCAGATAGGCGGGATAAGCATATTCTTCGCCCTCAGCAAGCCGCGCGGCGACCCTTTGCAATGCCTTGTTTTTGTCATCCTGCGGGCAAGGGCCCGAGAGGACCAGCGGCACGGCGCTGTGGCAATCATGTTTGTGGACGCGCATGATTTCCCCGCGCTGTTCTTCGCTGAGCTGCGTCAGGTCCATGCAATTCAGCAACCGCGACAGGGCGCGCGGCTGCGTGCTGTAGATATCTTCGCGCACCAGTGTCTTGAAAACGGGTACGTGGGCAAAATAGCGGTGTTCGGACAGGGCTTGCAACAAAGGTGCGGGGGCCGTCGCGTTCGCTTCTTTGTATTTGCACGAAGCTCTGACCACAAGTTCCGCAAAGATTGCCTTGAGGTCGTCGTCTGGAAAGCAGGCAAGGAAGGCGCGTGCGCTGTCGATACTCATGAAATTGATACTGACCTGTTCAAGGTCGATCTTGCGTGCCCAGCCCGGTTCAAGCTTTTGTGCGATCAGGTCAATCACATCAGCGCGCATGCTGGGGGCGTAGCCCAGCAGCAGCTTGTCCCATGCGGTAGCGGTGAAAACAGGATGTTCGAACAGGTCTTTCAGCGACTGTGCGGGCAATGCTGTAGCAAACTGCTTGGCCGCTTCATAGCGGTGTTGCGTCTTGATTGTCTGCGCGCAATCAGGTCCCAGCCGCGACATCGCCTTGTGCAAGAGATCTTCTTTTTTGGTCAGGCGCATCGCAACGCCCAACCACTGTTCATCCTCCAGCGGTAACGAGGGCATGTCGAGCAACGCGTGCAGTGCTGGTGCGCTCATACCGCGTGAAGAAACGAGGTTCATGACCAGATGGCTTGCCATGCGTCTGTCGTGCCAGCGTTGTGTGCGCATTAACTGCAACAAAAAGCCTTCGCTTTTTGGCAGGTTGGATAAGGCGGGATACAGCACACTGTAGGAGAAGTGTTCCATTTCGTACCTGTCGCCGAAATGGCCGGGCAGATCATGCAGCAAATCGGTCAGCAGGTCGAATTTATTCATTTTGGCAAGGCTGCCAAGAAAATGTAAGGCAAGGCGTGCGGGTGCATCTTCGAGGAAGCTGCGTACCATGTCCAACTGCTTGCGTGCGTCGGGTTCGCGCAGTGCTTGGTAGGCGCGTTCCTGCAGATTGCGGTGGCGTGCCATATCGTCGGCGTGGCGGCTCATCATTGCGTGCTGATGACGTGCCTCGCGTGGCGTAATATGGCGATCCATTTCGTAAGCCATACGGTCCATCTCGTACATATCGCGCGCATACCAGCCCATTGGCGGGAATGCCGCGCGCATGCCGAATTCGTCGGTGACGGCGTTATAATCGCCGTAATCGCGTTGTGGCCGTGGCGCGCTTGGTGGCCGGTTGTCGGCGATCCATTTGGTGTAGCGTTCATGCAGGGTCAGCGGGGCGGCGGCCTGGGCGAAAATTTCCTTGAGGGCGGCGGGGCCGCGCTGTGCGGCGGCGATCAGTGCGGCAACGCTGGTGTCCTCGCCGCGCTGGTCCATGCGCACGGCATAGCCGGGCAGCAAGGTGGCGATGCGCGCCGCCAGTTGGGCATCCTGCGCGCGCAATTGCGCAAGGGCTGCCTGTGCGTTCAGCACGGGTTGCGGGGTTTGGCGCGGCTTGGGTTCGTTTGTATCGGACATGGAGAGGATTTTAAAGGATTCTTGCGTTATGTCAATTTATATTATTCATAACATATCAATATCTTAGCACGGCCGTATTGCGATGAAGGAGGCAGGCGAAAAAACCGGCCATCGGGCGATCTCAACACCAATCATACTGTTTTCAGAAGCGATATTTTTGGTCTAGAATCGTCGACGGGTTTTCAGGGGGAGTTTCTTTTCATGACGCAGCGCCGACGCCTAACGCAACCGGAGGTCGATCACGACACCCGCCGTTGCGTCGTGGACGAAACGGGGACGATTGTCTATGTCAGTCCCGCCATCGGCTGGTCGCTTGGCGTGCCGGCCGCGGCCCTGGTCAACCGCCCTGTCAAATCAATCATTACCGTCGTCTCCTCGCTTGAAGCGGGGCGGGGCAAGCTTGATCTCGACGGCATTTCCTCGGGCTTTTACGAAGTTGCATTGCTGCGCGAAAACCGCGACCCGTTGCTCATGCCCGCGCGCATTGATCTGGTCGAGGCTCCGGGCCAGCGCGCCTATACCGTCATCTGGCTTGACCCCGACAACAAGCTCAAGCGCCACAACGGCGAAGACCTGACGGGTGCGGCGCAGGAATTTGCAACTTTCATCAGCGACAGCGCCGCGCGCATCGCCCTGCCTGCCGGCGGCAAGCAGGACTGCGCCAATATCGACAACACCGACAGCGAGCTGCGCCACTTCCTCAATCTTACCGGCGACCTGATGGGCGTCTATGCGCGCGATATGAGCTTTGTGCGCGTCAATCCGGCCTTTAACCGCGTGCTGGGTTTCAGCGATGCCGAGCTAAAGCATTTCCCCTTTATCGATCTGATCCACCCTGACGAGCGCGAACAGGTTTTCATGCTGATGCAAAAGGTTCTGCGTCCGCAGGGCGGGCATGAAACGCGCATCGACTTTGAATGCCGCGCGCGTTGCAAGGATGGCACCTTCCGTCATATTGAATGGGCGCACAAGGCGGCGGGCGATATGATTTATATCGTCGGGCGCGACGTCACCAACATCAAACAGCACGAAGCCGAGCTTGAGCGCCGCGAAGGCCAGCTGCTGGAAGCGCAGAAGATCGGCCGCATGGGCCACTGGACGTGGGAGATCGACCGCAGCGCGATGGAATGGTCGGACCAGATCTATGCGATCTTCGGCGTCGATAAAAAAGCGTTTACGCCGACGATGGACAACATCAACGCCATGTTGCTCAAGCGTGATCTGGGCCGCATCTACCGCGCCTTCCAGCGCGCGCTGGTGCGCAAAAAAGACTACAAGATCGAATTCCGCCTGCGCCGCCCGGCCTATGACGGCGAGGCAGGGGGTATCCGCTATATCCGTTGCGAGGGCCGCTGCAAGATCGACGCCAAGACCGGCATGGTTGAATCACTCTATGGCATCATGCAGGACATCACCGAGCGCACCTTGCACGAACGCGCCCTGCGCGAGGCGAAAGAGGCCGCCGAGAGTGCCTATGCGTCAAAAACCCGCTTCCTTGCCAATATGAGCCACGAGCTGCGCACGCCGCTCAACGCCATCATCGGCTTTTCCGAGATGATCCAGCGCCAGTTGCTCGGCCCCGTGGGCAATGCCAAGTACCTTGATTATATCGGCGGCATCCACCAGTCGGGCGAGCACCTGCTCGACCTTATCAACGACATCCTCGACATGTCCAAGATCGAGATAGGCAAGTACGAGCTGTACGTCGAAAAGCTCAACGTCGGCAAGGTCATGCGTCTGGCCATCCATATGGTCGAAGGCCGCGCGCAGGAAGAACAGGTGCGCCTGATCGCCGAGGATATTCCCGACGACCTGCACATCGAGGCCGACCGCCGCGCCTTGATGCAGGTGGTGCTGAACCTGCTGTCAAACGCCGTCAAATTTACGCGCGCGGGCGGGCAGGTCGAGGTGCGCTGTGTCGAAGAACCCCACGGCATCGCCATCGTTGTGGCCGATACCGGTGTGGGCATTCCCAAAGACAAGCTGCAGATGGTCACCCTGCCGTTCGAGCAGGTGTCGAGCGAGTTCACGCGCAATCACGAAGGTTCGGGCCTTGGCCTTGCCATTACCAAGGAGCTGATCGAAATGCACGGCGGTCGCCTTGATATCGCAAGCGAGGTCGGCGTTGGCACCACCGTCAGCGTCAGCCTGCCCGAAAAAGTGCAGGCCAGCCCCACCGTGCATCACGTCGCGGCCGAAGCGGACGCCGACGCGGAAGAGCCGATCCGCGCGCCCTTCAACCCGGGTTTCATTTAAGTCAGGATTATTTCAGCGGCCCGCGCCGCCCGATGTTCCGGCCAGCATCAATGCGGCCAGCGCGGCGTCGCGCGGGTCGTCGTATTCGGCATCTTCGGCCAGCAGGCAAGCGGCCAGCCCGACGCGGTAGTCGGGGTATTTCAACACAACACCCAGTTCGTCCTTGATGCGGTCGTTGCGGATGCGTTTGTTGTCCTTGTAAAAACTGCGCACCATCGGGGCGAGGTCGGCCTTGTCGATGTCGATCAAGGGCGGCTCGTCCATGCCGATCAGCTTGCTGCCGTGGCTCAGCACGTCGGCGCTTGATGCGGGTTCGTCGTCGGCAAGATTATAGATGGCGCCGGGATTGGGTTTTTGCATCGAGGCGAGCAGGGTGGCTGCAATATCCTCGACATGGATGCGGTTGAACACGTGGCCCGGCTTGTCGATGCGGCGCGCGTGACCTGCACGCAGGCTGTCAAGCGCGCTGCGGCCGGGCCCGTAAATGCCCGACAGGCGGAAGATATGCAGCGGCACGTTGGTGTGGTAGTGCAGGCCGCTCCATTCTTCCTCCGCGCGCAAGCGGTGGTCGCCACGGCGGCTGGTGGGGGCGGGGGTCGCGCTTTCGTCGATCCACTCGCCGTCACGGTTGCCGTAAACACCCGTGGTCGACAGGTAGCCAAGCCATTTCAGGTTGGGGGCGCCCGCGATATCCTCGCTATGCACGTCAAAAGCGGGGTCGCCTTCGCCGCAGGGCGGGATCGACACCAGAATATGCGTCGCGCCGCCAAGGCTTGCGCGCGCGTCGATCAGCGGGCGGTCGATGCTGAACAGCTCTGCCGCAATGCCCGCGGCTTTGAGTGCTGCCAGCTTGTCGGGATCGGTCGTGGTGCCCGCGACCTTCCAGCCCAGCGGCAACACAAGACGCGCCAGCGCGATGGCGGTATAGCCAAGGCCGAAACAAAACAGTGATGGCGTGGCGCTGGATGAAGCGTCAGTCATGAATAACACATCGGGCGTTGGTTAAAAGTCGAGGTCTTGATAGTGCCGTGGCGGCGGGAAGCCTGGAATGACGTCTTCCAGCAGCGGCTTGAAGCTCGGGCGCGACTTGATGCGCACGTACCAGTCCTTGGCAGCGCGGTGGTCGTCCCACGGCACGTCACCGATATAGTCAATCGCCGACAGGTGGGCTGCCGCCGTGATGTCGGCCAGCGAGATGTCATCGCCCGCCAGCCAGCGGCGGCGTTCGGTCAGAAAGCCGATGTAGTCAAGGTGATAGTGGATGTTGGCGTGACCGGCGCGCACCGACGGGCCGCTTGGCTCGCCGTTTTTCAAAAAGCGCTTCATCATCTTTTCGCCAACGAGGTTTTCGGTTACCTCGGTGTTGAACTTGCGGTCGAACCACGCGACAAGGCGGCGGGTTTCCGCGCGCTGCAACGGCTCCTTGCCCATCAGGTCGATGGTGTTATAGACCTCGTTGAGGTATTCGCAGATCACCTGGCTGTCGGTCAGGATGGTGCCGTCGGGTTCGATCAGCACGGGCACGTCGCCGGCAGGGTTGATGGCGAGGAACTCGGTACGGCGCTCCCAGACTTTTTCGATCTTGAGTTCGAAGTCGAGTTTCTTCTCGGCGAGCGCGATGCGCACTTTCCGTGAAGCGGGATGCAGCCAAAGGTGATAGAGCGTCCTCATGATGAAAACTCTAGCGCATCGCCCATAACAGGGCAATTTTATTGTCCGTATGTTCACGAACAGCGGATTGGCGCGGGGATTCAGAAGTGCCCGTGGCAGGCACGTTTGTCAGAGTCAGAGGAAAGCGCGGGTGGTGCCGATTCGTTCCCGTGACCGTGCGGTGTCAGGGTGCTGGGGTTGTTTCCAGCGCAAAGCGGATCGGCAGGAATTTAGGCAGGCCCAGTTCGGGCGCCATCTGGCCGACAGGGGCGACCAGCTCTCCGCTGAACGTCAGTGCGGGCTGGCCTTGCTGTTGGCCAGCATAGGCGATGGTCATGGGAAAGGTGGCGAGCAATTGGCGGCCGTTCATGTATACCGTGCCGGTCACCTGAAAGGTATTATCGCCTGTTTGTTTGATTTCCGTGCTTTCAAACAGCATGGCGGCGGCCTTGGCCGCATCCTCCTGATCGAGCAAGCGCGGCGGTGCTGCGGGAATGAAGCTGGCGCCAAAGGATATGCGGCTGTCGTCAAGCTCGCGCGGGTCAAAGCGGATGTCGCTGCTGATGTTTTGCACATCCACCTTGCCGACGTAATACTCGCCGCCGATCCCGTCGGTGCGCACGGCAATATCGGCACGCTTGGTCTGCGTCCATTGCTGGACAGCTTTATCTGTGGCTTGCGCGCGGTTGTCGAGCAGCGGGGCGACCAGCAGGGCGCCAAAGACGAGAGGCAAGACCACGCGGGTCATCAGGTTGCAGGTTTTCTTGTCTTGCACTTTCATCGCGCGTGTCCTTGCGGGGTAGGGCGTTAGCGGCTTTGCAGGTCGGCCTCAAGACGGTCGAGTGCGGCGATCACATCGGCGCGTGCGGCGTATTTCTGACGCAGTTTTTTCAGCTCCGCATCCGTGCCGCTGCAATACATGGCGGACTGGCTGGCCATGAAATCGTCGCCGTCGCCGAAAGACGCATCCTCGCTGAAATCGCCGCAGGCACTGCGGCGGTCAAGAAAGCTTGCGACGTCGCGGGGCAGGCCGTCATGGCGGCTGGTGTATCCGTCAATATGGCTGCACCCTGCCATCAGCAGGGTGCATGTCAAAAGAACAACCAGATGGCGGCGCATTACGATGCGGCCTTGGCTTTTTCCTCGGCCTGGCGGGCCAAGGTCTTTTCCAGCCAGTGGATGGTGAAATCGCCCGCCTGGAATTCCGGTTCGTTCAGAATGCGCAGGTGCAGGGGGATGTTGGTCTGGATACCGTCGATGACGGTTTCGCCGAGCGCACGCTCCATGCGGGCAATTGCTTCTTCGCGGGTTTTCGCATGTACGATGATCTTGGCAACAAGACTGTCGTAGGTCGGCGGCACGGTGTAGCCGTCGTAAAGGGCGCTGTCCACGCGCACGCCAAGACCGCCGGGCGCATGAAAACGCGTGATCTTGCCGGGCGAGGGCACGAAGGTATCGGGGTTTTCGGCGTTGACGCGGCATTCGATGGCCCAGCCGTCAAAGCGGATGTCTTCCTGCTTGAACGACAGCGGCAGGCCGGCGGCCACGCGGATTTGCTCGCGCACCAGATCGACGCCGGTGATCATTTCGGTGATGGGGTGTTCGACCTGCAGGCGGGTGTTCATTTCCATGAAGTAGAACTTGCCGTCTTCATAGAGCATCTCGATGGTGCCCGCACCGCGGTAGCCCATCTTGCGCGCGACGTCCGCAGCCAGCTCGCCCGCCTGCTTGCGCAGTTCGGGGGTCAGTGCGGGCGAGGGGCATTCCTCGACCACTTTCTGGTGGCGGCGCTGGATCGAGCAATCACGCTCGCCCAGATGCACGGCGTTGCCATGCGTGTCGCAGATCAGCTGGATTTCGATGTGGCGCGGCGCGCGCAGGTACTTTTCCATGTACATGTCGCCGTTGCCGAATGCCGCTTTCGCCTCGGCCGAAGCGGTGGCGAAGGCAGGTTTGAATTCTTCTTCGGAGTTCGCGACCTTCATGCCTTTGCCGCCGCCGCCCGCAACTGCCTTGAGCAGCACGGGGAAGCCGACCTTTTTGGCAATCGCAAGGCCTTCGTCGGCGTCTTTCAGAACACCGGGGGAGCCTTCGATGACGGGCAGGCCAAGCGCGCGCACGGTGTCTTTGGCCACCGCCTTGTCGCCCATCTTCATGATGTGTTCGGGCGTGGGGCCGATGAAGGTAAAGCCATGTTCCTCGACCATGCGGCAGAACTCGACGTTTTCCGACAAAAAGCCGATGCCGGGGTGGATGGCGTCCGCACCCGTGATGGTGGCTGCGGAAATGATCGCGGCCATGTTCAGGTAGCTCTGGCGCGAGGGTGCGGGGCCGATGCACACGCTTTCGTCGGCCATGCGCACAGCCATGCCGTTGGCGTCGGCGGTTGAATGCACGACAACGCTTTCGATGCCCATTTCCTTGCAGGCGCGCACAATGCGCAGGGCGATTTCACCGCGGTTGGCGATCAGGATCTTCTTGAACATGGTACAGGTATCCGGTGCTGTTATTCGATGATGAACATGGGCTGGCCGAATTCGACCGGCTGGCCGTCCTCGATCAGCACGTCAACGACGGTGCCGGCTTTCTCAGCCTTGATCGGGTTCATGACTTTCATCGCCTCGATGATGACCAGCGTATCGCCGGCTTTCACTTTCGCGCCCTTGGCGGCGAAACGGGCGGCACCCGGCTCGGGCTGCAGGTAGGCGGTGCCGACCATCGGCGACTTGACGGCGCCGGGGTGGTTTTCAGGGGCGGTGGCCGCAACGCTGGCGACGGGGGCCACGGCTGCGGGCGCGCCGTTGGCGGGTGCGAAGGCGGGCATGGCCTGGGGTGCGGCAAAGCTTTGCACGTTGACGGCCTTGGTCACGCGGATGCAGCTGTCACCCTGACTGATCTCGATCTCGGTCAGGCCGGTTTCATTGAGCAGGCCGGCGAGGTTCTTGATGGCTTCGTGGTCGATTTTCATGGATAGGATCTCCTTGGGAAAATGGAAACGGCTCAGGCATCGTCAAGGCAAGCGCGCAGCGCATCAAGCGCCAGCAGATAGCCGTGACCGCCAAAGCCGCAGATCATGCCCTGCGCCACGGGCGTGACGTAGGAATGGTGGCGGAAGCTTTCGCGTTTGAACACGTTGGACAAGTGGACTTCGATCACGGGCATGTCGAGCATTTTCAGCGCGTCGTGGATGGCGATCGAGGTATGGCTGTAGGCGCCGGCGTTGAGGACGATGCCCGCATACTGGCCGGGGGCTTCGTTGAGGATGGTGACGATGTCGCCTTCGCTGTTGCTCTGGCGGAAGTCGATCGCCAGGCCCAGTTCGGCTGCGTATTCCTCGCACGCCATTGCGATGGAGGAGAGCGTCTTGAATCCGTAGACATCGGGCTCGCGCGTCCCCAGCATATTGAGGTTCGGCCCGTTGAGGATCAGGATGTTGTGGCGGCTCTTGCTCACGCAGTTTTCCGGCATTGGTTGAACAAGCGCCCGTTATAACACAGGCATTATAGTGTCGGGACAGAATAATTATTTACATAAACATAAAAAACGGGGTATTGCGCAATAAATGAACCCATTGCCCCGCTACCGTGAATGATTATTGCGGTAAGGGGTTTGGCCCCGCCCGACTACTTTTTGCGCGGCAAAAACGGCAGGCGCGGGGCCTGCAGGGTGCGCGCACGGTGCAGGCGCGGCAGACACATAGTGGCGTATAAAATGGCGGCGCATTCGCTGTGGCCGTGCGCAAGGGCAAGGTCATAGGCGATCTGGTCGCGCTTGTTGCGCTGGAAAATATCCGCACCCGCGCCGGTCAGCATGCGGGTGATCTGCGTGCTGCCCTCGACCACGGCGAGCATCAGCGCCGACATGCCTTGCGCGTTGACGGCGTCGACGTCGCTTTTGGCTTCGACCAGCAGGCGGCAGAGTTCGGGGCTGTTTTGCGCCGCCGCCAGCATCAGCGGGGTCAGGTGTTGCGTGGTGCAACGCGCGTTCACATCGGCGCCAAAGGCGACCAGCAGTGCGATCATGCGTGTGTCTTCCTGCGCCACCGCATGGTGCAGCGGCCCAAGCGCGCCGCGCAAAACGTTGGGCGACACGCCACCATCCAGCAGGCTTTCAACAGCGGCATGATTGCCCGCCAGCACTGCCTGATAGAGGGTGTCGGCGTAATCACCCTGCGTATAGGTGGCGTATCTGGGGGTGCGTGCGGCCATTACGGGCGCGGGCCGAATTTGATTTTGGGCGCGGTGAGGACATTGTCCTTCTTTTCATCGCGCGGCGGCGTGACGGGGGCTTGCTTTTGGCCCTTGGGTGCGGGGCCGTCGTTGGTGTGCGCGGGACCGTAATCGCCCCACCAGCCTTCGGTCTGCATCGTGTCGTCCTCCGTGGTGGTGAAAACAAAATGCCCGGGCGCGCAAAACGATGCGGCAGGCCCGGGCATGTGTCGCGTATCAGCTTGCGCTGCTTACTTGCTGCTTACTTGGGGCCGCGGCCTTTTTTGATCGCGTCGGCGATTTTGCCTTTGGCTTCATCGACTTTGGCGTTGACGATCTTGTCGGCTTCGACGATGGCTTTGCCGGCTTGCTCGGCATAGGGGGCCAGCTTTTGCTTGGCTTCGGCGGCTTTGACCTGTGCTTCGCCAAGGGCCTTGGTTGCTTTGTCTTTAAGATCTTTCAGGTTGAATTTCATGTGAACACACTCCGTCGGTGGTGAATTGGGTGAATCGCTGCGATGTCGGCAGGGGCCCAGAATGCAACAGCGGGCACATTATGTCAATGTTTGGGGTGGAATAAGGAAAAATACTTAAATTTCAATGCCTTTATACCCTTTCGGGGCGCGGTGCGCCTTGCTAGACTTTCGCCATCAAAACTTTCCCCCACGTTTTCATGCGGAGGCTTCGCCATGCATCTGACCAACAAGACAGCAATCGTGACCGGATCAACCAGCGGTATCGGCTTTGGCACCGCCAAGGCGCTGGCGGCGCACGGCGCCAACATCGTGCTTAATGGCTTTGGCGATGCGGCGCTGATCGATCAGCTGAAAAAAGAAGTGAAGGAAGCAGGCGCTGGCGGCGTGATCCACATCGGTGCCGACATGCGCAAGCAGGCCGAGATCAACGACATGGTCGCCACGGCCGAAAAGGAATTCGGCTCGGTCGACATTCTCGTCAACAACGCGGGCATCCAGTTCGTGTCAGAGCTTGAAAAATTCCCCGAGGAAAAGTGGGACGACATCATCGCCATCAACCTGACGGCACCGTTCCACCTGACCAAGGCCGTGCTGCCCGGCATGCAAAAGCGCGGCTTTGGCCGCATCGTCAACATCGCATCGGTGCAGGGGCTGATCGGCTCGATCAACAAATCGGCCTATGTTGCCTCCAAGCACGGCATCATCGGTTTGACCAAGGTCACCGCGCTTGAAAACGCGACGCGCGGCATCACCTGCAACGCCGTCTGCCCGGGCTATGTGCTGACGCCGCTGGTGCAAAAGCAGCTTGACGACCGCGCCAAGGAAAAGGGCCTGACGCCCGAGCAGGCTGTTGAAAGCCTGCTGGGTGAAAAACAGCCGATGATGCAATTCGTGCGCATCGAAAACATCGCCAACATGGTGGCCTATATGTGCAGCCCTGCCGCAGACCGCATGACGGGTTCGTGTGTTCCTGTCGACGGTGGCTGGACGGCGCAGTAATAAAAAACAAACACGTAAAAAAAAGCGGGGTTTTATGCCCCGCTTTTTTTTTGTTCAATAATCCACGCGCACGAAATAAAGCCCGTAGGGCGGGGCGGTCGGGCCGCCTTTGGTGCGGTCTTTGGCGTCAAGCGCCGTCTTCACATCATCCGGCGTCCATTTGCCCTCGCCTACCAGCTTCAGTGTGCCTGTGATGTTGCGGATCTGGTGGTGCAGGAAGGAGCGCGCTTCGGCCCATAGCTCCAGATGGCGGCCAAACATCGCGTCTTCGCGCTCGATGATCTCGAGCCGGTCGATGGAGCGGATCGGTGATTTTGCCTGACACTCGCTGTCCCTGAATGTCGTGAAGTCATGCGTGCCGAGCAGATGGCGCGCGCCTTTGTTCATCGCGGCAAGGTCAAGGTCGTGGTTGACGTGCCATGCGCGGTCGCGCAGCAACACGCTGTCGCCGCGGCGGTTGCAGATGATCTTGTAGCAATAGACGCGGCCTGTGGCCGACATGCGGGCGTTGAAATCGTCGGCGACCTTTTCGGCGCTGACGATCGAAATCGGGTGCGGGCGCAGGTGGAAATTGGTGGCGTCGCGCATGGCCTTGGCGTCAAAATCCTCGCGCTGCATGCGTACATGCGCAACCTGGCCCAGCGCATGCACACCGGCATCGGTGCGGCCCGCGACGGTCAGATCGACGCTCTCCTGTCCGCTGAAGGCTTTGATCGCGTCCTCAATACATTGCTGCACGGCCAGCACATTGGGCTGGCGCTGCCACCCCGCAAAGGGCATGCCGTCGTATTCGATGGTGAGCTTCCATTTCTGGCTCATGACGCAAACCCGCGCCAGACCATGTCGTGGAGTATGCGCGCGGGCCGGTCAGGCTTGCTGTAGGCGCGCACATGTTCAAAGCCGAGCTTGGTATAAAGTGCGATCGCGGGCGCGTTTTCGGCCCAGACGTCAAGACGGATGGTGGTGAAACCTTTAACCTGCGCCGCCCCAAGCGCTGTGCGCAGCAGTTTTTCGCCAATCCCTTTGCCGCGATAGGGTGCCATCAGGCCCATGCCGGTGACACCAAGGTCTGGCTGTGCCTCGTCGCGCGCCAGAATATCGCACCAGCCGATGATCGTGCCGTTGTCTTGCGCGACGAATTGCACCCAGCCGTTACTGACGGATTTTTCGACGAAGGCGCGCGTGCGCTCGATGGGAGGATGTTCATCTGTGGCCAGATAGACTTTTTCGTCGATCACGCTGCACAACGCCCGCCAGAAACCCTCAGCGTCGTCACTGCGGATGGGGCGGATGGTGACGCTGTTCATGACAGGGCCTCGTTGACGGCAAGGTGGCCGCCGTTCAGCGCATCGCGCGCGCTCATGGCTTTCTTGTTTTCCGGCTGGACGGTGACAAGGCGCAGCAGGCTGGCGTCACCGCAGGTAATGATCGCATCTTCAAGCACTGTACCCGCGCGGTTATCGTTGCGGCCCGCGACGATCTCTGCCGCCAGTACCTTCAGGCGCTGGCCATTGCTGCGCAGGCACCACACGCCCGGCCACGGGGTGAGGGCGCGCAGCTGGCGCTCGATTACGCGGGCGCTTTGCGTCCAGTCGATGCGGCCATCGTCCTTGCTCAGCATATGGGCGTAGGTCACGCCCTCCTCGCCTTGCGCGTGCGGCGTCAGGGTTTCAAGTTGCGCCATCGTATCGACGATCAGCCTGCCGCCCATTGCGGCGAGGTCGTCATGCAGGGTGGTCGCGGTGGTGTGATCCGTGATCGCAACGCTGTCGCGCAACAGCACAGGGCCGGTATCAAGACCCGCTTCCATCTGCATGATGCACACGCCGCTTGTGTCGTCGCCCGCAAGGATGGCGCGCTGGATGGGCGCTGCCCCGCGCCAGCGCGGCAGCAGCGATGCATGGATGTTGATGCAACCGTGCTTTGGCGCATCAAGCACATCTTGGGGCAAGATCAGGCCATAAGCCGCAACGACAGCCACATCGGCATTGAGCGCGGCAAAGGCCGCGCGCGCGTCGCTGTCTTTCTTGAGGCTTTTTGGTGTAAACACCGCAAAGCCATGTTCGTCGGCATATTGATGCACGGCGGATTTCTGCACGGCATAACCGCGGCCGGCGGGACGGGGCGGTTGCGTGTAGACCGCGACAATGCGATGCCCCGCCTTGACCAATGCGTCAAGCGCGGCGACGGCGAAGGGCGGCGTGCCCATAAAGACGATGTCGCGCGGCGTGGTCATTACAGGATGTGGGTGCCGTCAAAGAATTCGGGGTTTTCGCGGAGATGCTTTTTCAGCTTGCGCAACAGCATGTCGCGCTTGAGACTCGAGAGGTGGTCGGTGAACAAAATGCCGTTCACGTGGTCGATTTCATGTTGCAGGCAGGTGGCGAGCAGTCCGTCGGCCTCGATCTCCTGCGTCTTGCCGTCAAGGTCCATGTACTTCACGCGCACCATTTTGGGGCGGGTGACGGGGGCATATTGACCGGGAATGGACAGGCAGCCTTCCTCGTAGACGTTTTCTTCTTCCGATGCCCAGACGACTTCGGGGTTGATGAAGACGCGCACGGTGCCTTTTTCAAGCGGGGTGTCGTCTTCGTCTTCGTCGCTGTCGTCGTCATGGTCGCTGCCGTCGGCGCGTTTTTGGTCGACATCCATGACGATCACACGCTGCGACACGCCCACTTGCGGTGCGGCAAGGCCGATGCCGCGCGCGGCGTACATGGTCTCGACCATGTCGTCGACCAGCTTGCGGATTTCGTCCGTGACGCTACTGACAACTTCCGCACTCTTTTTCAGCACGGGTTGGGGAACGACATAAATGGGCAAAACAGCCATAGATCACCTATCGGGGCAGTATTGGATAACGTGCCTTAAAATAGGGTGTTGGCAGGGGAAAGGTCAAGAAAGCCGTGCGGTTTTGGCGCTGCTTTCGGCGTTATCGTCGCCATCGGTTGCGGCCTCGGCGCTGTCGAGCAGGTTTTTGGGCATCGACTTGCCTGTTTTCAGGCCGAGCGCCTTGAGGCTTTCCGCACGTTTGAGCAGATTGCCCGTGCCGCTGCTGAGCTTGCCCATCGCGTCCTGATAGGATTTCTGTGTCTGTTGCAGGCGGTTGCCGATGGTTTCCATGTCGCCCACGAAGGTGACCAGCTTGTCGTAGAAATTGCCGCCCTGGCGCGCGATTTCCTCGGCGTTTTTGTTCTGGCGCTCAAGCCGCCAGACCGACGCGATGGTGCGCAAGGTCGCAAACAAGGTCGAGGGACCAACGATGACAATCCGCTGCTCCCACGCGAAGTTGTGCAGCGTGGGGTCGGATTGCAGGGCCAGCGCGTAAGCGCCCTCGATCGGCATGAACATCAGTACGAAATCGGGCGTGCCAAGACCGGCGGCGTCCTGATAGCGGCGTTCGGACAGGCCCTTGATATGCGCTTTGACGGAGGTGTTGAATTCGCCAAGCGCTGTGGTGCGCGCGACTTCGTCTGTCGCACCCGCAAGGCGCTCATAAGCCGTCAGCGATACTTTGGCGTCGACGATGATGTGCTTGTCCTCGGGCAGCTTGATGATGACGTCGGGCTGCAGGCGGCGGGTGCTGTCCTCGCTGTGGCGCAGGTCCATGCCCACGCCCTGTACGATATAATCCTCGTCGCGGCGCAGGCCCGAGGCTTCGAGAATGCGCTCGAGCATCATCTCGCCCCAGCCGCCCTGCGCCTTGACGTCGCCGCGCAGCGCGGTGGTCAGCTTTTCGGTCTGCACGCGCATGTTTTCATTGAGCGCCATGATGTTGCGGATCTCGTTTTTCAGCGAGAACTGCTCCTTGGCGCTGTCTTCGACCTTTTGCTGGAAACCCGCCAGCGTATCGCGCAGCGGGGCGAGCAGGGCGGTCAGGCTTTCGCTGTTCTGCGCCTTCATCGCCGTGGTCTTTTCGTCAAAGATGCGGTTGGCGAGGTTTTCGAACTGCAGGGTGAAGCGCTGTTCAAGCGCGCTGGCCTCGGCGGCTTGCGCGCGCAGGCGGTCTTCAAGTGCGGTGTTGCGCTCGCCCAGTGCCGCATTGCGCGCGGCCAGATCGGTGTTTTCGGAAGTAATCGCCTTCTCGCGCTTGCCCGCCAGCAACAGCGCGGCGGCCACACCCGCCAGAATGCCCGCAACCAGACCAAGGGCAAGCGATAACGGGTCAAGTGAAAGGGTCACGGCGCAAATATCCTTGGCGACGGTTGGCAAAGTGCGGATCAGAGGGGGTGAGTCGATGGCCGGAGTATAGCGGAATCGCAGACCCAATGCGAGGGGGTGTGGATAAAATAAATATCCGATGTATGGAAACTAAAAGTGAATTTTTTGCTGGTCGTGGTCCATTTGCCCCTCTAATCTTTTATTCTGCATTTCGGGCATCGGAGTTGTGCAAAGTTTCAATGTACTGCTGTTTGTGTGCAACAAAATTTCTGAACACCCGCACCACACACTAAAGAGGGGATAAAATCATGGCGAAAAAAGGCGAAAGCACCAAGCACCTGTTAATCGATATTAAAACAGGTTTCGCTTATGGCGTGAAAATGAGCGCCGACGGCATTTGCGAAGCCGCGCAACCCCTCAACGTCGATATCCAAAGCCTGCAGGGCGCATCGGTGCGCACCTTTGGCCCGCTGGTCGGCCTTGATCCCGCAACCGTGCAGGCCACCGGCGGCAATCCGTTGCCCTATGGCCAGACCACCTATGCGGTCGAACTGGCGCAGGACGGCAGCCGTGGCAACCTGTTCACCATCAACTGGCCCAGCAAGGCCGATGCCGCCAAAGGCATCCTGCCGCTGGTCGCCGTTAAAAAACTGCCCGAAAACCTGATCGATGCCGGTTTCGCCGCGCGCCCCGCGTCGCCCGATGCCGCCAAGAACGAGGAAGAGGCCCTGCGCATCGCCCTCAAAAACATCGACGATATGATCGGCCTGAGTGCCGCCAAGCGCGACATCAAGCAAAACATCGCCATCGCGCGCTTTAACAAGATGAAAGAGGAAATGGGCCTGACCACCAAGCCGATTTCCCGTCACATGGTCTTTACCGGCAACCCCGGTACCGGCAAAACCACCTTTGCGCGCGAAGTCGCCAAAGTCTATCACGCGCTCGGCCTGATCGGCCGCCCCGTGGTGCATGAAGTCAAGCGCGAGGACCTCGTCGCCGGCTACATCGGGCAGACCGCGATCAAGACTTCGGCCGAGATCGACAAGGCTGTCGGCATCGAGCGCGACAAGGACGGCAAGATCATCCCGAGCAAAGGCCCCAAAGGCGGCGTTCTGTTCATCGACGAGGCTTATGCCCTGTCGCGTGAAGCGGGCGCGGACAGCAAGGACTTTGGCCGCGAGGCGATTGATACCCTCGTTGCCGCGATGGAAAACATGCGCGACGACCTCGTCGTCATCGTTGCCGGCTATACCGGTCCGATGAAGCAGTTCATCGACGCCAACCCCGGCCTGAAGTCGCGCTTCATGACCTATATCGACTTCGCCGACTACAAACTGGAAGAACTGGCCGAGATCATGGATTTCATGCTCAAGGACCGCGGCTACACCATGTCGCCCGAGGCACGCGACCACGCGCTGGCCCTGCTGGCGGACGAACGTGCGCGCGCACAGAAAGACTTCGGCAACGGTCGTACCGTGCGCAACCTCGTCGAGATGGCCGAAAAAGAACTGGCCCTGCGTCTGGACAGCGAACATGTGCTGGACCGCAACACCAAGCTCACGCCCGAGCAGCTCAAGGCGGCGCTGACCTCGATCACGCTGGCGGATGTCGAGCGCATCAACCTGCGCGGCCTGTCGGCATCGACCAAGGCGGGCATGGATTTTGGTACCGCCAGCAAGGCGCGCAGCAACGACAACACCAAGGCGCCGCCGCGCGGCCTTGAGGAAGTTCCCGCTGCACGCTTTAAAAAGCCTGCCGGTCCCGGCAGCTGGTAACAACGGCAAAAGACTTGAAAAAACCCGCCCTCGCAAGACGGCGGGTTTTTTCTTGCCCCGTTTGCTTGCCGCGGCGACCTTGCGCGCCTATGATGGGCGCATCACAGTTGAAAAGGATATGCGCGATGAACATTCAGGACCGTCTGGCCCTTGCCCGTCAATTGATCCCCCTTGCGCGCGCGGCGGGCGCGATCGAACTGCACTATTATAAAGAAGGTGCAGAAGTGATCGACAAGGCCGACGGCTCGCCTGTGACCATCGCCGATCAGGAGGCCGAGGCCCTGATCGCCAAGGGACTGGCTGAAATCGCGCCGCACATCGCGCTGGTGGGCGAGGAAGCCACCGCCGCCAACAACATCCCCGATATTGCCAGTGGCACGTTCTTTCTGGTCGACCCGCTTGACGGCACCAAGGAGTTCATCACCGGCGGCGGCGATTTCACCGTCAATATCGCGCTGTTGCAAAACTTCCGCCCCGTTATGGGCGTGATCTACGCTCCCGTCACCGATACGCTGTGGTATGGCGCCACGGGCGATGACGGCACGGGCGGGCAGGCCTTTGTGCAGCTGGCGGGTGCCAACGGCGACACGGCCCATGACCAGCCGATGCAGGTGCGCGCCAAACCGGCGGATGGCCTGACCGTGGTGGCCAGCCGCCGTCACGGCGATCCGTCGGCGCTGGAAGACTTCCTGCGCCCTTATCAGGTGCGCGAGATGATCAACCGCTCAAGCTCGCTCAAGTTCTGCGCCATCGCGCAGGGGCAGGCCGATCTATACCCCCGTCTTGGCCCCACCAGCGAATGGGACACTGCGGCGGGCGAGGCGATCGTGCATGCAGCCGGCGGACGCGTGTCGCAACTGGACGGCACGCCAATGGTTTATGGCAAGAGCGAGCGTAAGTTCCTCAACCCGGGCTTTGTCGTGCATGCCTTTGCGGCCTAACTATATATAGGTGCGTGCAAGGGCAGGCGGCGTGGATGGCCGCGCTGTTACCCCGATGCAACGCCGCAAAAAAATCCCCGCAAAAGCGATTCCCGCCATTGTCCCGACCGGTTGGTCGGTCTAGCTTTGGCTCATGTTTGATTCTGCGCCCCAAAGCCTGCCCACCCGCGACCGCCTGATTCAGGCGGCGTCTGACCTTATGATGCGCCAAAGCTACAGCACCGTCAGCGTCGACGACATCTGCAAGGCCGCCGACATCAAGAAGGGCACGTTCTATCACCACTTCCCTTCCAAGGTGGAACTGGCGCTGGTGACCTTCGAACATATCTGGGATGAATGCCGCCGCGATCTGGTTGCCTGCATCAATGACACAACCAAAACGCCCGAACAGCGCCTGCGCGCCTTTGCCGACCTTGTCGTCGCGCATCACCGCGAAACCTATGCCGCCGAAGGCAAGGTCTATGGCTGTCCGCTGGCCAACGCAGGCAATGAGCTTGGCGCGCAGGATGACGCCGTGCGCTGCAAGGTCGAAGGCCTGTTCGAAGACAGCATTGGCCTGTTCGCCGCACTGGTGGCGGAATTCCCGGCTCACCGCGACTGCACGCGCGAGCAATGCCTTGAAACCGCGCGCGCGCTGGTTTGCATGCTGATGGGTGTGGAATACCAGGCCAAAATCTTCAACAACCCAGAAATTCTTGCCCGCGATCTGATGCCGGGTTTTTTACGCATCCTTGCCGCTTCACATACGGAGACCACCTGAATGTCCGCCTCCCAGCTTCCCCCGCATAGCGACGAAACCCCGACTGTCTATCCCGGCCTGCGCCATGTCGACAGTGCGCATGCCCACAGTGATGACGACGCGATGGCAACACCGCGCGGCGTGCTGAAAGCGGCGCTGGTGATCGTGGCTTGTGCGGCCGCGGGCTATCTTGCCTTTGCCACCCCGACCGAGGCCGAAAGCCCCGCCGCCGACGGCAAGGCCGACAAGGTCGCCGAAAAACCCGCCGAGGGTGCAGAGGGTGCGCCCGCCGGCGCGCCGCAAGCCATGCCGATCAGCGTTGCGGTGGTGCCGGGTGTCGATATTACCCGCTACAGCGAGTTTTCGGGCCGCCTGCGCGCGGTCGAGGATGTCGAGATCCGCCCGCGCGTGTCGGGTATCATCGATGCCGTGAATTTCACCGAAGGCGACATGGTCGAAAAAGGGCAGGTGCTGTTCGTCATCGACCGCCGTCCGTTTCAGGCCAAGCTGAACACCGCCGAGGCGGCTGTCGTTGCGGCGCAAGCCAGCGTCAAGCTGGCCGAGCGCGACATCAAGCGCGCGCGCGCCCTGCTGGCAGAACGCGCCCTGTCGCAACGCGAGTTTGACGAACGCCAGAGCGCGGTTGACAACGCCCGCGCCACGCTGGCGGGCGCGCAGGCGCAAAAAGAGCTTTATGCGCTTGATCTTGAATTCTCCGAAGTGCGCGCGCCTGTCGCGGGCCGTATCGGTCGCCCCGAAATCACCGTGGGCAACACCGTACGCGCCAACGAAGACGTCGTGACCACGCTGCAGTCCATCAATCCAGTCTATCTTGATTTCGACATCGATGAGGGCACCTATCTGGGCCTGATGAAATCGGTGCGCGTGGACAACACCACCGGCAACATGCCTGTGGCGATGGCGCTGGCCGACGAGGAAGATTTCAACCGTCAGGGCCGTATCCGCTCGTTTGACAACCAGTTGCTGGCCACCAGCGGCACCATGCGCGTGCGCGCGGAATTCGACAATCCCGACGGCTTCCTTACGCCCGGCCTGTTCGCGCGCGTGCGCCTTGGCACGCCCGAGAAAATTCAGGCGGTCATCATCAACGACAGTGCGATCAATACCGACCAGAGCAAACGCTTTGTCTACGTCGTCGCCGATGACGGCACGGTGCAGTACCGCGAGATCAAACAGGGCCCCATGCATCCGCTGGGCCGTATCATCGAAAGCGGCCTGCAGCCGGGCGAGAAAATCATCGTCAACGGCCTGTTGCGCGCACGCCCTGGCATGAAAGTAACGCCGATGGTGGTCGACATGACGACGCTGAAACCCGCCGATGCCGCCCCCGCAGCGCCTGCGGCGCCGATGGACGCACCGGATGCGCAGCCCGCCGCCGAAACGCCTGCACAAGACTGATCCTTCTTCTTCCCGCGCGGTCATAACTTTCGCCGTGTTCGCGCCAGCCCAAAGAGACCGACATGGATATTTCACGTTTCTTCGTCGACCGCCCGATTTTTGCCGCGGTGCTGTCGATCATTATCTTCGTGACGGGGGTTATCGCCCTGCCGTTACTGCCGATCTCGGAATATCCCGAAGTGACGCCGCCGTCGGTCGTCGTGCGCGCAAGCTATCCGGGTGCCAACCCCAAGGTCATCGCCTCGACCGTGGCAACGCCGCTTGAAGAACAGATCAACGGGGTGGAGGACATGATCTATATGTCCTCGCAATCAGGGGCCGACGGCCAGATGGCGCTGACGGTCACCTTCAAGCTTGGCACCGACCCCGACAAAGCCCAGCAGCTGGTGCAAAACCGCGTCAACCAGGCTTTGCCGCGCCTGCCCGACATTGTGCGCCAGGTGGGTGTTTCGACGGCGAAAAGCTCGCCCAACTTCATCATGGTCGTTCACCTTGTCTCGCCCAACGGGCGTTATGATGCGGATTACCTGCGCAACTATGGCGTTTTGAACGTCAAGGACCAGCTGTCGCGCATCGAAGGCATGGGCGAGGTCATGATGTTCGGTGGCGGCGATTACGCCATGCGTATCTGGGTTGACCCCAACAAGATCGCCGAACTTGGCCTGACCGCAAGCGATGTCGCCAACGCAGTGCGCGAACAGAACGTGCAGGTGGCGGCGGGTATCATCGGCGGCCAGCCCCGCCCGATGGACGGCAATGCGGGTTTCGAGCTGCTGGTCAACACCAAGGGCCGCCTTGAAAGCGTCGAGGAATTCGAAAACATCATCATCAAGACCACGCCCACGGGCGGCATCACCCGCCTGAAAGAAGTCGCGCGCGTGGAGCTTGGCGCCAACCAGTACGCCATGCGCTCGCTGCTCAATAACAAGCAGGCGGCGGCCATCGGTGTGTTCCAGTCGTCGGATTCAAACGCGCTCGACATCGCCGCCGCCGTGCGTGCGAAAATGGCGGAGCTGAAAAAGAACTTCCCCGAAGATGTCGACTACACCATCGTCTATGACCCCACGCGTTTTGTCCGCGCCAGTATCGACGCGGTGATCCATACGCTGATCGAGGCGGTGATCCTGGTCGTTCTGGTGGTCATCGTGTTCCTGCAGACATGGCGCGCGTCGATCATTCCCTTGCTGGCCGTGCCGGTATCGATCGTGGGAACCTTTGGCATCATGCTGGGGGCGGGGTTTTCCATTAATAACCTCACGCTGTTCGGCCTTGTTCTTGCCATCGGGATCGTCGTCGACGACGCCATCGTCGTTGTGGAAAACGTCGAACGCAACATCGAAGACGGCTTGAGCCCGCGCGACGCCACCTACAAGGCGATGCAGGAAGTTTCCGGGCCGATTATCGCGATCGCGCTGACGCTGTGCGCGGTCTTCGTGCCGCTGGCCTTCATCACCGGCCTGACGGGGCAGTTCTTCCGCCAGTTCGCGCTGACGATTTCGATTTCGACCGTCATTTCGGCCTTCAACTCCCTTACGCTCAGCCCCGCCATGTCGGCGTTGCTGTTGCGCGGGCATGATGCACCCAAGGACAGGCTGTCGCGCTTCATGGATAGCGGCTTTGGCTGGTTCTTCACGCGCTTTAACAGCTTCTTCCACGGCATGTCGCACCGCTACGGGCAGGGCCTGCGCCGTGTCATCCGCGTGCGCGTGCTGGCCGTGCTGGTCTATATCGGTCTTGCCATTGGTGCCGCATGGTTGTTTATGACCCTGCCCCAAGGTTATGTGCCGCAGCAGGACAAGCAGTATTTGGTGGGCTTTGCGCAGTTGCCGCCGGGCTCCTCGCTTGACCGCACCGACGCGGTGTTGCGCCGGATGTCTGAAATCGCCATGAAGACCGAAGGCGTGCAGGATGCCGTGGCCTTCCCCGGCCTGTCGATCAGCTTTGGCGCGACGTCAAGCGCGGGCGTGGTGTTCTTCCCGCTGACGCCGTTTGAAGAGCGCCAGACCGACGAGCTGTACGGCCCCGCCATTGCGGGCAAGCTGATGGGGCAGATGGCGCAGATCGAAGATGCCTATGTGGGTATCTTCCCCCCGCCGCCTGTCGAGGGCATGGGTACCATCGGCGGTTTCAAACTGCAATTGCAGGACCGCGGCGACAAGGGCTATGAAGAACTTTATCAGGTGCTGCAAGCCGTGCAGATGAAAGCATGGCAGAACCCTGTACTGGCCAACGTGTTTTCAAGCTATCAGATCAACGTGCCCCAGCTTGACGTCGATATCGACCGCACCAAAGCCAAGCAGCTTGGCATTCCGCTGGCCAATATCTTTGATACGATGCAGGTCTATCTCGGCTCGCTCTACATCAACGACTTCAACCGTTTTGGCCGTACCTATCAGGTGGTCGTGCAGGCTGACGCGCCCTTCCGCGACGATGCCAGCGACATCGGCCAGCTCAAGACCCGTAATATGGCGGGGGAGATGGTGCCGCTTGGCACGGTGGTCAACGTGGCACCCAGTTACGGCCCCGACACGGCGTCGCGCTATAACCTCTACCGCACGGCAGAGCTGAACGGCGGCCCTGCGCCCGGACATTCCTCGGGCGAGGCGGAAAACGCCATGATCAAGATCCTCAACGAAACGCTGCCGCCCGGCATGTCGTTTGAGTGGACGGATCTGAAATACCAGCAGATTCTGGCTGGCAACACGACGATGTTCGTCTTCCCGCTCTGCGTCTTTCTGGTGTTTTTGGTACTGGCGGCGCAGTACGAAAGCCTGATGCTGCCGTTCATCATCATCCTTATCGTTCCGGTTGTCGTGTTGTGCGGCATCTTTGGTGTCTGGATATGGGGTGGCGACAACAACATCTTCACCCAGATCGGCCTGACGGTCCTTGTGGGGCTTGCCTGCAAGAACGCGATCCTGATCGTGGAATTCGCGCGCGAACTTGAAATGCAGGGCGTCAAGCCGCTCGAGGCTGCGCTGACGGCCAGCCGCCTGCGTCTGCGCCCCATTCTGATGACGTCGTTTGCCTTCATCATGGGTGTGGTGCCGCTGGTGTTCTCAAGCGGTGCGGGTGCGGAAATGCGCCAGGCCATCGGCGTGACGGTATTTTCGGGCATGCTGGGGGTGACGTTCTTTGGCTTGTTCCTGACGCCTGTTTTCTACGTCATCCTGCGCACGCTGTCGGGCGGCACCTTTGTCAGCCATCACGCGCATGCGCCTATCAACGTCCACTTCGACGACGAGGACAATAAACAATGATTACCCTTACGCCCCAAACCCTGTTGCGCCTGTCGGCGGTGATGACGCTTTCGCTGACGCTGGCGGCATGCTCGCTGGCGCCGGACTATAAAACGCCCGACGTGTCCGTGCCCGCGCACTTCAAGGAAGAGGCGATGAACCCCAACGCGCCCGTCGACCTCAAGGCGCAGTGGAGCGAAGCCAAGCCCGCCGCCGACCAGTCGCGCGGCCCGTGGTGGGAAATGTTCAACGACCGCGAGCTGAGCCAGCTGGTGATCGAGGCGACCAACAGCAACCAGAACCTGGCCGCAATGGCCGCACGCGTCGAACAGGCGCGTCAGACCGCAGTCATCGAAGGTGCGGCGTTGTTCCCCATGATCAGCGGCGAGGCGGGCGTACAACGCGCGATGTCTTCCGCCGCCGGCACGGGCATCCCCGGTCCCTTCAAGCCGGAAACGATCTATCGCGCCGGCCTTGGCCTGAGCTATGAAATCGACCTGTTCGGGCGCGTGCGCAATACCCGCGCCGCCGCCGCCGCCAATACGGCCGCGGTCGCATCGGATTTCAACAGCATGCTGCTGACCCTGCAAAGTGACGTGGCGCAACTCTACTTCACGATGCGCGGTCAGGATGCCGAGATCAAACTGCTGCGCGAAACGCTGGGCTTGCGTAAAGACAGCCTGAAAATCCTTGAAAAGCGCCGCGATGTCGGCACGGTGACCGATCTTGAGGTTGCGCAAAACATCGTCGACCTTGAAAATACCCGTGCGGCGCTGGAGCAACTTGAAAGCGAGCGCTCGCGCAACGAAAACGCGCTGGCCGTTCTGCTGGGCAAGGCACCGGCCGAATTCTCGCTGGCGCAAAAGCCGCTGAGCGCGCAGGCGCCCAAGGTGCCGGCGGGCCTGCCCTCGACCTTGCTCGAGCGCCGTCCTGACATTGCCGCCGCGCAATATAACCTGATGGCCGCCAATGCGCGCATCGGTATCGCACGCGCGGCGTTCTTTCCCTCACTGTCGCTGACGGCGTCGGGTGGGTTCGCCTCGGAAAGTCTTGGCAAGCTGTTTGACTGGTCAAGCCGCACCTGGGCTATCGGCCCGCTGATGACGCTGCCGATCTTTCAGGGCGGACGCATCGTGGCGGAAAACGAGCGTACCAAGGCGGCCTATGCTGAAAGCGTCGCTATCTACCGCCAGCAGGTGCTGGGCGCGTTTCAGGATGTGGAAGACACGCTGTCGCGCCTGAAGATGCGCGACGCGCAGGCGCAATCCTATGGCCGCGCCAAGGCCGCTGCCGACAAGGCGGCGCGTCTGGCCTCGCTGCGTTTTGAAAGCGGGGATACCGGCTATCTCGAGGAAATCGAGGCCAAGCAAAGCGCGCTCAATGCGGGCCGCGCCGTCATCCAGACGCAGGCTGGCAAGATGGTCGATACCGTGCAGCTGGTACGTGCCCTTGGCGGTGATTTCACGGCCGATTTCGGCGGCGTGCGCCCCACGCCTGCCGCGCCGAAAAAACAGTAAGAGCAAAGAAACTCAGCCGTTGTGCTTGACCACGCGGGCGGGAACGCCCGCGATGGTCACATCTGCGGGCATGTCTTCAAGCACAAGGCTGCCCGAGGCGACGATGCTGCGGTCGCCGATGCGCGTGCGGCCAAGGATTGACGCTCCCGCGCCGATCACCACCTGATTGCCGACGATGGGGTGGCGGTCGCCCTTGATGAATTCCTTGGTGCCTAGCGTCACGCCGTGCAGGATCAGCACATCATCACCCACGATCGCGGTTTCGCCGATGACAATGCCGGTGGCATGGTCAAGCACGATGCCGCTGCCCATTTTGGTGGCGGGGTGGATGTCGACGGCGTAGATCTGCGACAGGCGGCTTTGGATATAAAGCGCAATCGGCTGGCGGCCATCCTTCCATAGCTGGTGGGCAAGGCGCCAGCCCTGCAGGGCCTGAAACCCCTTGAAGAACAGCATGCACGACGCATGGTCGCGCGCGGCGGGGTCGTCACGCAAAATGGCGGCAAGATCGCGCGCGGCGGCTTCGGAAATTTCGCAATGCGCGCGGTAGAGGTGCGCGAAGGTATCGTGGAAAATATCGCTGCCGATATCCGCGCAGCCAAGATGATCGGCCAGCAGGCGCGCAAGGCCGTCGCCCAGCGTGGGCGCGCCGGTGATATAGCGGTCGATGATGCTCTGCAACAAAGGTTCGCGCGCGCTCAATTCCACGCCCTGTTGCTGGACATCGCGCCATAAATCGGCGGCACCCGGGCATGGCGTGATCTTACGCGCATCGGTGCAGGGCAGGACGGTGGTGTCGTCTATATTCGCACTTGTCATGCCTGATAAAGTATCGTCTTATAAATCGCCTGTAAAAACTTATTTATTGTTCATAAATCAGTCGTCTTTTGCGCTCGCCGGCTGGCACAAAGACTGGAGCAGACCTGCATGACCGCAACGACCGCCACCGCATCCACGCCCACCGCAATCCCGACCTCGGTTTTATCCTTCATCGGCGCAACACCGCTGGTCCGGTTGACCAAATTCGACACCGGTCCGTGCGAGCTGTACGTCAAGCTTGAATCCCACAATCCCGGCGGGTCGATCAAAGACCGCATCGCGCTGCGCATGATCGAGGCGGCAGAGCAATCCGGCAAGCTCAAGCCCGGGGGCACGATTGTCGAGGCGACGGCGGGCAATACCGGTCTTGGCCTTGCGCTGATCGCGGCACTCAAGGGCTACAAGGTTGTGCTGGTCGTGCCCGACAAAATGTCGCGCGAGAAAGTGCAACACTGCAAGGCGCTTGGGGCAGAGATCATTTCCGCGCGCTCCGACGTCGTCAAGGGCGACCCCGAATACTATCAGGACATTGCCGAGCGCGTGGCGCAGGAACGTCAGGCGTTTTACATCAACCAGTTTTCCAACCCCGCCAACCCGCAAACGCACGAGGACTGGACCGCGCCTGAAATCTGGGAGCAGATGAACCACGATGTCGACGCCGTTGTCTGCGGTGTCGGGTCGGGGGGTACGCTGACGGGCATTGGCCGCTATTTCAAAAAGGTCAGCCCGAAAACAAAAATGGTGCTGGCCGATCCGGTCGGATCAATCCTGGCGCCGCTGGTGAACGAGGGCAAGGATGTGACGCCCGGCTCGTGGCTGGTCGAGGGCATTGGCGAGGATTTCGTGCCCGATATTCTCGAACTCGACCTCACGCGCGAGGCTTTTGCCATCAGCGACAACGAAAGCCTTGATACCGTGCGCGATCTTGTCCAGCGCGAAGGCATCCTTGCGGGGTCGTCTTCGGGCACGCTGGTGGCGGCGGCGCTCAAGTACTGCCGCGCCCAGACGCAGAAAAAGCGCGTGGTGACCTTTATTTGCGACCGCGGCGATAAATACCTGTCGAAAGTCTTCAGCGACCCGTGGGTGCGCGAACAGGGGTTTAGCGACGCCAAGGTCACCAAGACCGTGGCTGATATGCTCACACGCACGCATGCGCGCGGCGAAACCGTTTTCGTGCGCAAGCAGGATACCGTGCTGACCGCCTACAAGCGCATGCGTCTGGCCGATGTCTCGCAACTGCCCGTCATCGAGGGCAACGACAAAATCGTCGGCCTGCTGACCGAAGACGTTCTGCTCAACGCTCTGATGGCGATGAAGGAGGGCGACAGCCTGAGCAAGCGTACCGTCGGCGACGTGATGGAAAAAGTGTTTATCAGTGTACCGCTTGAAACCGCAACGCATGAAGCCGCGCGTCTGCTGCAAACCCACCCCGTGCTGGTGGTGACTGACGGCGATGCCTTTGCCGGCGTCATTACGCGTATTGACGTACTCAACAACCTTGTCCTGCAATTGCCGCGCTAGGAGTATTGCCATGAGCCACGATAAACCCGCCGACATGAAATTCGCCACTGCCTGCATCCATGCGGGCCAATCCCCCGACCCGACGACGGGCGCGGTGTCGATGCCGATTTACGCGAATTCGACCTATGTGCAATCCGCCCCCGGCGAACACAAGGGCTTCGTTTACGCGCGCGGTCACAACCCAACGCGTTTTGCGCTTGAACGCGCACTGGCCGCCCTTGAAGGAGGGGCGGGCGGTTTTTGCTTTGGCTCGGGCCTTGCGGCGATGGATGCCGTGCTGGACCTGCTGCCTGCAAATGCGCATATGGTCGCGAGCGACGATTTGTATGGCGGCAGCTATCGCCTGTTCGAGCGCGTACGCAAAGGCTCAACCGGACTTGAGGTAACCTACGTCGACATGAACGACCTTGACGCGGTCAAGGCCGCGATCCGCCCCAATACGCGCATGTTGTGGGTTGAAACGCCCAGCAACCCCTTGCTCAAGATCATCGACATCGCGGCGGCTGCCGACATCGCCAAAGGCCGCGATATCCTCACCGTGGTCGACAATACCTTTGCCACGCCGTGGTGCCAGCAACCGCTGGCATTCGGTGCCGATATTGTCGTGCATTCGCTGACGAAATACGTCGGCGGGCATTCCGACCTGATCGGCGGTGCGGTCATTACGCTCAACGATGACCTCAGCGAGCGCATCAAGTTCATTCAGAATGCAACGGGCGGCATCCTTGGCCCGTTTGAAAGCTTCCTGGCCCTGCGTGGTCTCAAGACGCTTGATGTGCGCATGGAGCGCCATTGCCGCAGCGCACAGCGTGTGGCCGAATGGCTGGAGGCGCATCCGCAGGTCGAAAAGGTCTACTACCCCGGCCTGCCAAGCCACCCCGGCCATGCACTGGCGGCGCGCCAGATGCGCGGCTTTGGCGGCATGGTGACGGCAGTGCTGAAAACCGATCTTGCGGGTGCGAAAAGAATGCTGTCGAACTGCCGCATCTTTACGCTGGCCGAAAGCCTTGGTGGCGTTGAAAGCCTGATCGAGCATCCGGCCATCATGACGCATGCCTCCATCCCCCAGGCCCAGCGCGAGGCGCTTGGTATCGCCGACGGCCTGATCCGTCTGTCGGTTGGTATCGAGGCTGTCGATGACCTGATCGCCGACCTTGACCAGGCTATCGCCAACATGGGCGTTGCGGCCGCAGCCTGATGGCAATGACGCTGATCGCCGACATCGGCGCGACCAACGCACGCTTTGCACTGGCAGACGGCCACGGCGGTTATGACGGCGTGCGCGTCTATGCCTGCGCCAACTACCCGCAATTTGCCGATGCGATCACGCATTATTGTGCCGAAAGCGGTGTTGCGCCCACGCGCGCCGTGGTGTCGATCGCAGGGCCGCTTGATGGCAGCGATATAATACGCATGACCAACCATGTGTGGGAATTTTCTATCCAGCAAACGGCAGCGGCTTTCGGCTGGAGCGCGCTGCGCGTGGTCAATGATTTTACCGCTGTCGCGCTGTCGGTGCCGCATTTGCAGGACGGGCGCGATTTTTATGCAGTCGGCAATGGCCAGCGCCAGCCCGGTGCGCCTATCGCCATCATCGGTCCCGGCACGGGGCTTGGCGTTGCGGGCATTTGCTTTGATGTTGAGGGCCGCCCGGTTATCCTCAGCACCGAAGGCGGGCATGTCAGCGTGCCGGTGCAAACGGCGCGTGAATTCGCAGTGGTCGACTGGTTGTTGCATAACAAATACAGCCATGTCTCGGCCGAGCGCGTGGCCTCGGGCAAGGGGCTGGTCAACGTCTACAACGCGCTGTGTGCGCTGGATGGCATTGACCCACGCTATGACGATCCTGCCGTCATCATGCGCGAAGGGCTTGCTGGCGGCGACAAACAGTCGCACGAGGCGGTTGATTTATTTTGCCACTGGCTGGGATCCGTCGCGGGCAATCTGGCGCTGAGTTACGGCGCGTTTGGGGGCGTGTATATCGCGGGCGGTATCGTGCCGCAAATGGGCGATGCCTTCGCCACCAGCCGTTTTCGCGACAGCTTTTTATCCAAAGGGCGCTATCGCGGCTATCTTGACCGCATCGCCACCGTGGTCATCACGCATCCGCAACCGGGATTGCTGGGTCTTGCGGCACTTTAGGCCTTGTGCGCCATCCACCAGCCCCATGCGGGCAGTTCAAGCGTTGTGTCTTTATACATGCCTGTGATGTCTTCAAGGGCGGCGGTGCGATAGCCTGCGCCTACCTGCATGCTTTGCGGGTGTTCCGACAAGTTGAAATAGCAGGCGATGCCGCCGCGCGTAAATCCCAGAACCGTTTCGGGCAGGCCGTCGATGAAATCCATACCGGCCAGACGCAGTTCGGGGTTGTTTTTACGCCATGCGATCAGGCGGCGCGCGGTGTGAAGTGCGGCCTGCGGGTCGGCTTCCTGCGCATCCACTGCCAGCAACTGGTGTTCGGCGGGCACGGGCAGCCAGCTGTCGCGCGCGGTTGAAAAACCGGCGTGAACGGCGTTGCTTTGCCAGGGCATCGGTGTGCGGCACCCATCGCGGCCCTTGTCTTCGGGCCACAAAAAGATGCCATAGGGGTCCTGCAGGCGCTCGAACGGCACGTCGGCTTCGGGCAGGCCAAGCTCCTCGCCCTCGAACATGAAAATCGTGCCGCGCAGGCTCAGCAACAGTGCCTGCATCATCTTGATCTGCTCAAGGCTGGCATGGCGGCCATCGGCTGCCCAGCGCGTGGCGGTGCGGCGCATGTCGTGGTTGGAAAACGCCCATGCGGGCCAGCTGTCTTTATAGGACTGATACCCCGTAATGATCTCGCGCATGGCGGCGGGCGAAAAGACGTGGTCTTGTATCAGCGCGAAGTTATAGGCCGTATGCACGCGCCCGTCGCCGTGCGTATAGGCGGCGGAGGTGCCGGCCGGATCGTCGTCGTAAATCTCGGCCACCATCATGCGGTCGTCGTATTGATCTGTCAGTGCGCGCAGACGTTCGACAAAGGCAAGGTTTTCAGGGCGCGTACGGTCATAGACGTGGCTTTGCCAGTAATAGGGATGATCGTTGCGGTCCTTGCCCGCCGTGGCGCGGTCGATGTTGGGGTTGGGCGGGTTGTCGCGCAACTGGTCGTCCTGAATGCAGTGGTTCAGCACATCAAGCCGAAAGCCGTCAACGCCACGCTCCAGCCACCATTTCAGCACATCAAGCAACGCATCCTGCACTTCGGGGTTGCGCACGTTGAGGTCTGGCTGTTCCTTCAAAAACTGGTGCAGGTAGTATTGCCCGCGCTTGGTGTCATAGCTCCACGCCGGGCCGCCAAAAACAGACAGCCAGTTGTTGGGTGCGCCGCCGTCTTCCTTGGGGCTGGCCCAAACATACCAGTCGGATTTGGGGTTGTCGCGGCTCTGGCGGCTTTGCTGGAACCACGGGTGCTGGATGGAGGAATGGTTCATCACCACGTCGATGATGAGCTTGATCCCGCGCTTGTGCATTTCCGCCAGCATGGTGTCGAAATCATCAAGCGTGCCAAAGATAGGGTCGACGTTGCAGTAATCGGCAACGTCATAGCCGAAATCCGCCATTGGCGAGGTAAAGAACGGCGACAGCCACACACCGTCAACGCCAAGGCTTTTGATGTAGTCAAGCTTTTGTGTGATGCCTGCAAGGTCGCCGATGCCGTCGCCGTTGCTGTCGAAAAAGCTGCGCGGGTAGACCTGATAGATCACCCCGCCGCGCCACCATGAAAGTTTTCCGTGCTGATCCGCCATGCTCTGCCACTCCGGTCCTGTCCGATCAAAGAGGTGTCAAGCTTAGCCAAACACCGGGGGGATAGCAAGGACAGGGCCGGAGGCGGCGGGCGACGCTTTGTTCAGGCAAGCCGAGGAGGGATCATCGCTCGCTGAAGGCTGTCGCCATCGCCGATTGCAGAGGTTTGAGCAGATAGGTCATGATGGTTTTCTCGCCGGTGACGATATCGGCCATCACTGTCATGCCGGGCAGGATGCGGTTGGCGGTCGTGCCGACATAAGGTTTTTCAAGCGCGACGGTGCCTTCGTAAAAGCGCTCCCCTTTCTCGCCCGCAAAGGTGCTGGGGGAAAGCGCGGTCAGCCTGCCGCGCACGGCGCCATAGCGCGCAAAGTCAAAACTGCTGACCTTGACCTGCACATTCTGGCCGATTTTCAGATGGCCGATATCGGCGGGGCGGATGCGCAGGTTGACCACCAGCGGCCCGTCATTGGGCACAATTTCCATCACCGCCTGTGCCGGCTGGATGACGCCGCCGCGCAATTGCAGGTTCAGCCCCTGCACCATGCCGTCAATAGGGGCCGTGACCAGAAGGTTTTCAAGGCGGTTTTGCAATTTGGCGATCAGTTCGCGGTTTTCGCCTGATTGCGCCAGCACGCCGTCAAGTTCGCGGTGAGCGTCATCGGCGCGGCCGGCACTCATCGCCTGCTTGCGGGTGGTCAGCTCTGCCAGCATGGCCTGCGTGCCTGCAACGTCGCCACGCAGGCGGTCGCGCGCGGCGACGGCATCGTTATAGCGTTGTTCGGTTTCCATCAGGCGCACGTCCGACAACACGCCCTGCCGGTTGAGCGCGCGGCGCTTGTCCATCAGCGATGTCATCAACGCGGCATTGCGCTCGGCACTGGCGCTGGCGCGGTGCAGGGCGGATAGTTCGGCCTGTTTCTGGCGGATCTGCTCGTCGATCACGGCCATGTCTTGCGCTGCCGATGTCTGCTGGCTTTTGAGGAAAGCGGCCTGATCGGCGATCAGTGCGTCTGCCTCCGCGCCATCTGCGGCAAAGACGGGCGCGCGGCCTTCGATCAGGGCGCGCAGGCGTTCTTCCTGCAGGTCAAGCGTGGTCTGGCGTGCCTGTGCGCGGGCAAGATCCTGGCGGATATCGGCATCGTCCAGACGCAGAAGCGGATCGCCCCTTTTAACCATCTGGCCATCGCGCACCATGACGCTGGCCACGGTGCCGCCGTCGCGGTGCTGCACCATGCGGCTTTGCGTGGCGGGCACGGCCTCGCCCGGCGCGCGCGCCACTTCGCCGACGTGGGCAAAGCAGGCCCAGACGATAAAGGCCAGCAACATCGTACACAGCGTTGCGATGGTGGCACGCAAGATGCCCGGCGTTTCGGCTTCGGCCAGACGGATGGATTGCGCAAGATAGCGGGTTTGATGGGTGATGCGGTGTTTTTGCGTGCGGTGCAGGTCAAGGGTTGTGCTGGTCATCAGGCGCTCTCCCGTTTAGGCGTGAAATAGGTGACTTCCGGCTCTTGCTTGTCGCTGTGCGGCGTGACGTTGCGCGCCAGGTAGTTGATCTTGCCGGCACGGATATCGACTACGCTGTCGGCCAGCGCCAGAATATCCTGCTGCTGGCTGACGATGACGATGGTGCGCTGGCCGCGCACGCGGTTGATAAAGCGTCTGAGCGTTTCACCCGCCTTGCCGGTGGTGACGCTGGCGGGCAGCTCGTCAATCAGCAAAACGGCCCCGCCGTGCAGATAGCCGCGCGCCAGCGACAGGCGTGCGGCAAGACTGTGGGGCAGTTTCTGCGGGTCAAGCTTTGCGTAAACGCCGCCGTCCATCGCCTTGACCTCGTCCATCGCATCGGCAAGGGTAAGGGCGTGGATGACCTCGGCCTCGCTGGCAAGGGGGCGTGCATAGCGCAGGTTTTCGATGATGCTGGCGCTGAAAAACTCTGCCTGCTGTCCGACATAGCCGATGTGGCGGCGCAGGTGCAGGGGGTCGAGCTGGCGCACGTCAAAACCGTCGATGCGCACCGCCCCGCCCTGCGTGCGGTACATGCCTTTGATGAGCTTGAGGATAGTGCTTTTGCCGCTGCCGTTGCGCCCCGTGATGCCGACGATCTCGCCGGTGCGGATATGAATGTCGGCATGACGCAGCACGGGCTGCGTGTCGGCATGGTATTGCATCGTCACGTTGGCAAAGATGATGTCGCCACGGATGTCGAGCAGGCGTGCCGCGCTCATCGCGCTTTCTTCTTCGGTCTCGATGTCGGTCAGGTCGTTGATCTGCGCCACGCTGTTGCGCAGCTGTTCGATACGCGTGACCATCGCGCATAGACTGTAAAACGGCATCAGGACGCGCCAGACGAGCATCATGCTGGCGATCAGCGCGCCTGTGCCGATGGCGCCTTCCCATACCATATGTACGCCGTAACCTACCGTGGCAACCGCTGCCATCAGGGTAAGTGCATGGGCAAGGGTCTCCGCCACCGTGCTGAGCCAGGTCAGGTTCATGTTCATCATGATCTCGCGTCCCGCAAGATCGGCGTATTTGGCCTGCCAGACGGGGGAAAGGCCGTTGGCGTGGATGCCGGCCAGCTTGTCAAACGTTTCCAGCGTGAATTGCTGGCGTGCCGAGCTGGCCTTGGCGGCAAGACGGATCACAACCTTGGTCCGTTTATAGATGACGGCGAACAACACGCCAAAACAGCCAAGCATCATGACCGGCACAAAGGCCAGCGGTCCCGCGATCAGACCGATCAGTCCGACGGCCAGCACGACGTAGGGGATTTCAAGAAAGGACAGAAAGATTGCGCCACTGAACAAATCGCGGATCGATTCAAACGTCTTGATGCGCGCGATCTGCGCTGCGACAGAAATTTTTTCGCCCGTATGCGGCGGCAGGCCCAGCAAATGGGCGAAAATCTGCGTGCCGACCAGCGTGTCAAGGCGTGCGGACAGCCATGATAACGCGCGTGAGCGCACGCCGCGCAACGCATACTCGGCACAAAGCGCGATGGCGACGCCGATGGTGATGGCAGGCAGGCTGGCCAGATGCGCGGGCGACACCACGCGGTCATAAACCGCCATCATGTAAAGCGGTGGCGCAAGGGCTGCGATATTCAGCACAAGGCCGATCAGCAAAATATGACGCAGCGTCGGTGAAAAGCGCGACAGCAATGCGCGAAACCAGCTTTGGCCCGTACCCTGGCGGATAAAGCGTGACAAACGCTGGCGCTGGCGGTCATAGGGTTGGAAAAACCAGATGCGCGCGGGCAGGCGAAAGCGTCCGTCGGTGGCATCATGTTCGTTGATCTCGCCGCTGGCGGGATCGTAGATGACGACCCGCGCGTCATGGCGGGCGATCAGCGTATAGGGCAGTGCGCCGGGATCGGCAGGCACGACAAGGCAAGGAGCAAGGCGGCCGTCGATCTCGCTGACGGGCAGATCAAGCGGACGTGAAAAATGACCGAGGTTTGCCATTGCGTTGAGAACGGCGGTTTCGTCAAGGTGACGGGCGGTGGGCGGCAGGGCCTCGAGCGTGTCGGTCACGCGGTTGTCGGTATTGAGTGTCAGCGCCAGCGCGCAAAAGCAGTTTTTCCACGCCTGCGCCATCGCTTCGGGTGCGTCTTCGGCCTGTGCGCTGTGATGCCACAGGTGGGTGTCGAGCAGGGTTGACAGGCGCGCGATGGTTTGCGCAAAGACGTTCATATCCTTATCGCTGTAAAGCTGTGGTGACGTGTGCGTCATAGGGTTTCTCCTGCGTCGGTGATATCGCCGCTCATGGCGCATTCGGTGATGCGCCCGCCCTGCAGGTGCAGGTGCCGCGTGGCCAGGGCCTGCATCGCGGGTTCCTCGCTGACAATAATCATGCTGACGCGACCGCGCATGGCGTGCAGGTGATCGACCAGCAGCTTTTGCCCGTGACGGTCAAGCGACATATCGGCACCGTCCAGCAGCAAGACGCCCGGCGTGGCTGCAATGACGCGCGCCATCGCGATGCGCTGCTTGAGGCCCGGGGGGATCGTGTCGCTGATGTTTCCCTGCAGAAAAGTGTCAAAGCCAAGCGGCAGGCGCGCGATGTCCTTGTCGATGCCAAGCTGCGTGGCCGCGCGGCGGGCGTTGAGCGCATCGATGTCGCCAAAGCGGGTGATGTTATGGCGGATGGTGCCGCGAAAGATCACCGGTTCGGCATTGACATAGCCGATATGGCGCGCCAGTTGGGCCGGCGTGTAGCGGCGCAGCGGCTGGCCGTCGATGCGGATGTCGCCGCGCGTCGGGCTCAGTACGCCGGCCAGCAGGCGCAGCAACGTCGTCTTGCCGCTGCCGGTAGGGCCGCTGAGCCAGACGATGTCACCCGGTGAAATGACAAGCTGGTCGATGGTGAATAACGGCTTGTCAGCTCCTGCAGGTGCATAGGCCAGATTGGCAAGCGCAAGGTTGCCCCCGGGTTGTGCTGTGGCGCTTTCGCTCACGGCATGGGTGGATAGCCAGCGGCTGTCATGTCGCGCGGGTTCTTCGAGCAGGGTGTTGATTTTCTGGCGCGCAAGGCTTGCGTCCTGCTGCTTGATCAACAGCGTCAGCCCGCGTTGCACCATCTGCATCATGCGTCCTGACAGCAACAGCGTCGCGACAAGCGCGCCCGAGGTGATTTCATGACGCAGGGCCAGAAAGGCGCCTAGCATGATGGTGGCGACGACGATAACGTTGGATAATGTGGCGCAGGCGTTAAAGGCTTTGGCCGTGGCCTCCGCCGTGGTGAAGTTACGCCGTGCGCTGTGTTCTTCGAGCTGTTCGTACTTGCGCTGGAAGATTTTTTCAAGCGTCAGCGCCTTGAGCGTGTGGATGGCGCCAAGGGTTTCAATCAGAAAATTATAACGCTTGTCATCCGCTGCATCGCGCTGCGCCAGCAGGCGGCGCAGGGTCTGCCCTTGGGCCAGTGACAGCAGTGCCATCGCCATCAGTCCCGTCGCGGGTACAATGGCCAGCGGCCCTGCGATATAGATCACAAAAGCCAAAAAGACGGGAATGAAGGCAAGGTCGATCAGCGTCACCGGCAGATAGCCGTTGTTGAAATCGCGCAACTTGCCGATGGCCGACATCTGGTGCAGGTATTCGCCCGCGCCGCGCTTGAGCATGTCGGGCAGGTCTGCCGCCAGCACATGGTCAAGTGCATGGCAGGACATGCGGTATTCGTAAACCGCACCGTACCAGCCCAGCAGCCAGGCGCGCATCAGGCGCAAGGCCGCCTCGAGCGCGACGGCCACCGCCACCCCCGCGATCAGCAGGGGCAATGTGCCTGATCCCGGATTGGGCAGGATACGGTCATAGATTTGCAAGGTCATCACGGGCAGGGCCAGCGCCAGAATATTGATGGCGATACTGGCCGTGACCAGTTGCAACAGCGAAATGTCGGCACGCAGCAGGGGGGCGTGTGCTTTGCTCATCCAAACAATCCTCCCAGCAGGCCACCGGATTTGCCGCCGCCAAGACCGCCAAGGCCGCCGAGCAGGCCGCCCCCGTCACCGCCATGACTGCCGCCGCCAAGGTCGAGCAGGCCGATACCCTCGACAATCGAGCCCACGGGCGCCAGTACGCCGCCGTCACCGCCGCTGCCACCGCCAAGCACGCTGTCGATCAGTGTATCGCCAAGGTCTGATACGGGGGTTGCAGGCCAGGCACCGCCATCGCCGCCAAGGCCGCCTGCCAGCCCGCCAGTCAGTCCATCCAGCAGGCCGTCGGTCACTCTACCCAGCGTGTCGCCAAGCGGGCTGTCGCCGCCAACGCTGACAAGGTCGGATAACGTGCCTGCCAGCGCACCGGGATTGCCAAGCGCGTCAAGGGCTGCCGTCACGTCGATATCAAGGTCGCCGGTAATGGCTTCGACGATATCAAGCGGCACATGGATATCGTCGATGATGCCAAGGCTGACCGTCAGGTCGGTATCGCAGCCTTCGGCGGGCGGGGGGAGAATACCGCCGCTCAGGCCATCCAGCAGATCGCCGGCGACAGGTATATCACCAAGACCCGCCGTAACAGTGTCGACCACGCCATCAAGGCCGCCGCCGGCCAGATCACCGATCACGTCACTCACGATGTCGGGCAGGGCGGTGACGACCTCGTGAATTTCACCTGCGGGATCCTGCAAAATAGCCTCGACCGTGGTGGGGATGGTGACGTCGATGTCGGGCAAGGCTCCGCCCAGTAACTCGCCACCCAGCGATACGGTCGTATCGGCTCCTTGCAGGATGCCGTCTATGCCGGCATTGACGTCGATATCGCCCACGATTTGTTCCACCACATCAAGGCCAACATGCAGCGTGTCGTTCAGCACAGGCACATCGGCGATGCCAAGGTCCACCAGAAGGTCGGTATCGCCGCTGGCGGGCGGGGACAGCAGGCCGTCGGTCAGTCCGGATGTCAGCGTTTCAATGGTATCGGGCAGGCCCATCACGACATCTGTCAGGCTGCCGGCGGGATCGTGCAGAAGGCTTTCTACCGTGACGGGCAGCGACAGGGTGATGTCAGGCAGGGCAGTGCCCAGCAGCTCCCCGCCCAGCGATACGGTCGTATCCGTTCCCTGCAGGATACCGTCGATGCCGACATTCACGTCGATATCACCCACGATCTGCTCGACCAGATCCAATCCCACATGCAGCGTATCGTTGAGCAACGGCAGGTCGGCGATGCCAAGATCGACGATGATGTCAGTGTCCGATCCGGTGGGCGGGGGTTCAAGAAGAGGGGTGAGGATATTGGTGACCGTCGTCGTGATGGTGGTAATGATGTCGGGCAGGATGGTGGTGATGTTTTCGGTGATGTTCTCGACGGTTTGGGTAATGTTGGTGACGATGTTCGTCACCTCGGTCAGCTCGATAACCGGACCGATGGTGATCGGGCCGATGATGTCGATATCGACCAGCGTCGTGCCGCCGCAGCAATGATCGCCACCGCCGTTGCTGCCGTTTGCGCCATCCGTTCCGTTGGTGCCATTCGTGCCGTTGGTGCCGTTTTGCCCTGCAGGGCCTGCGGGGCCGGGCGTGCCGTTGGTGCCGTTGCTGCCCGATGCCGCATCAATCGTTGCGGGTGCCGGCAGCACGTCCGAGCTGATGAAGCCGCCGCCGGCGTTTTGTGCGGTCGTGGCGGGCATGAATTGCGCGGCTGCCGCGCTGTGGCTGTGTACGCTGCCACCGCTGCTGGCTTCGGTGACCGTCATGCCTGCGGGGGTGCTGTGACCTGCCGCAACACTGCCCGCAACGCCGCTATATCCCGCCGCGATGCCTGCGGCAAGACTGCCAAGCGTCATGTCCTGGCTATAGGCGCTGTCGCCTGCGCTGGCATCGGCGAGCAGGTCGTTTTGCTGCGCCTGCAGGATTGCGTGATTGAGGTTGCCCGATCCGGCAATGCCTTCGCTGTTGTCGCCGATTTCCGTGGCGGTGTAGTAATCGGCATCAAGTTTTTGTGCCACTGTGCTGCTGACGAAGGCATCGGGCAGGGGGGCTGTGCGTGTATCGCCGCCCACGGCAGGCTGCACGAGGTTGGTGTTTGGCGTGGCGGTGCCACCGGTGATGTCCAGCAAGGCCATGATGCGATCCCCCTTTGTTTTTGCGGTGCGCAAAGTCCGGCGTGGTGCCGTTGTCTCTTTGCGTCCACTCTTTCAGGATGCAACTTTTGGTTTAATTAGGGATGAAATATGCCAAAACCTTTATGGAACGTGGTTCACAAAAATCTGCATATTTAAAGTGATTTCAGCCAAATCCACAAAAAAACGTATACACTTTAGGGTTGTATTTTGATATGGTGGCGCATTCCGGCATATGCGCCGGAAGCGTCTGTCCGCTGTATATAGGAGAGAATCGCATGATGTTGCCGTTACTTTTTACCCGCCGCTCTGGCGTTTTTTTTATCGTTGTCGCTGTGCTGCTGCCCGTCGTGGCGGCAGCGCAGCAATCCTCCCCGCCGCAACCGCGCACCGTCGATTTGGCGCACATCGCGGCGGCGGCATACCAGCATAGTCCGGCCATCCGCGCGGCGCGCCAGCAATTGCGCGGCGTGCAGGAGCTTTATCCGCAGGCACTGGCGAATTACCAGCCCGACATCAATGCGACCGCGGGCATCACCGACGAAGATCTGGATAACAGCAACTTCGCCGGTGCCGATGGTGCCACGACCAAGGATGTCGGCGTGACGTTTGACCAGCCGGTCTGGCGCGGCGGGCGCAGCCGCGCGCAAAAGAACGAGGCCAAGGCGCGCATCGCCGCACAAAAGGCATCGCTGGCCGCAACCGAACAACGCATGATGGCCGACGCGATGACGGCGGCAGTGGCGGCCGAGGCCGCGACGCGCACGCTGTCCGTGCAGAATAATACCGAAGGCCTGTATCAACGCCTGCTTGGCGATACCGTCAAACGGCAGGAAGGTGGCGAGGCGACGCAAACCGATCGCGCGCTGGCGCAAAGCCGCCTGTCGGGCGTCACGGCCGACCGCCTGCAGGCCGCCAATCGCCGCAGCGCCGCTGGCCGCGCGCTGGAGCGCCAGACCGGGCAAACCCCCGCACAATGGGGGTTGGATGATGCTGTGCCCACGTTGACGCTACAGGGCATGCCCGCAACGCTGGAAGCCGCGCAATCGCTGGCGCGCGCCGCCAATCCTGACCGTGCCGTGCTGGTGGCGGTGCAGGACGCGGAAAACCACGGCATCGAGCTTGCCCGCGGTGAGTTGTTGCCGGAGCTGAACTTCCGCGCCAGCTGGCTGCGTGAATGGGACCCGTCGCCCGGCCTGATCGACGATGCCACCAGCCGGCAGGTTGGGTTGCGCCTGAGCATTCCGTTATATGAGGGCGGGGGCACGCGGTCGCGCGTACGTGCGGCTAAAAACCGCATGGCACAAAGCCGCTATGAGCTTGAAGATTTCGACCTCAAGCTCGCGCAGGACGTCGGCGATGCGTGGACGCGTCATGAAACCGCGCAGGAACGCGCGCGTGTACTGGCCGAGCAAAGCCGCAGTGCGCGCGTTGCACGCGACAATATCGAGCGCGAAATCCTGGGGGGAGAAAAAACCATGACCGATCTGCTGCAGGCCGACCAGACATGGCTGGATGCGCAGGTCGATGCCATTGCAGCGCAAGAAGCGGCGCAGAACAGCATGATCGAGGTATTGCGCCTGACCGGCATGCTCACGCCGCAAAACCTTGGCTTTGGCGCTGCGGCTTACGATCCTGATGCTTATCTGCTGGCGGTGCGTCACCGCGTTCTCAGCACTGCGGTGCCGGATTAGGGGGCGCTATTGCCAGCGCTTGCGCTTGCGGTGCAGGGTCGATACGTCGATGCCAAGCGTGCGCGCGGCGGCGCTGAGGTTGCCCTGATGCATGGCGATGGCCTGCTCGATGGCGGCGCGTTCCATATGTTCAAGTGATGTCAGCGGGCCAAGGGGGGTATGCGGTTGCGGTGATGGTATGTCGTCGCGCGCGAAGTGCCATGCACGCAACGTGCCGTTGTGTTGCGTAAAGGCGAGGGCATGGCGCAGCGTATTGGCCAGCTCGCGCACGTTGCCGGGCCACACCTGCCGCGCCAGCCATGCGTGCGCGCTGTCGTCAAGGGTACAGCGGGCAAGGTGCATGTTCTGCAAGAGATATGCGACCAGCCGTGCGATATCGCCGTCCCCGCGCTGGCGCAACGGCGGCAGGGTAATGTGCAGCGCGCCAAGCCGGTGATAGAGATCATCGCGCAACACCCCGTCGGCGCGGGCCTGCGCGGTGTCGCGGTTGGTCGCGGCGATGATGCGCACATCGGCGCGATACTCGCGGTCGTCGCCAAGGCGGCGGTAATGGCCACTTTCGACCACATGCAAAAGCTTGGCCTGCAACGGGGCTGGCAATTCGGTGATCTCGTCCAGAAACAGCGTGCCACCCTGTGCGCGCGCCAGAACACCGGTATAATCATGACCGGCACCCGTAAAAGCGCCGCGCTTGTGACCGAACAATTCACTGTCGACCAAATCGCGCGCAAGGGCGGCGCAGTTGAGGCTGATAAAAGGTGCCTGCGCGCGCGGGCTGCGGCGGTGCAGGCTGCGCGCCGTCAGGTCCTTGCCCGTGCCGGTTTCACCGCTGATCATCACATTGCATTCCATCGCGGCGGCGGCGGCGATCATGGCATAGAGTTTTTGCATGCACGCGCTTTGCCCGACGAATTCGTCGAAGTCAGGCATGATGACAGGCGTATGCACAGATGCGGATGTAATCAGCGATTGCGTCATGCAACCTATGATAGCAGGAAGACGTTGCGCTTTGATTAATGGGTATATGTGCGCGCCTGGCTGTTACAGCAGCTTGAGCGTGCGCGCGCGGTCGCGGATGGCCAGCAGGTCGGCCCATGCATGCGCCTTTTGCGCGGGCGAGCGCAACAGATAAGCAGGGTGGAACAGCGGCATCGCAGGTACGGGCGACGGCATCTGCGCGCTCTGATAATCAATCCAGCGTCCGCGCAGGCGCGTGATGCCTTGTGATGTATTCATCAGCGCCTTGGCCGAAACGCCGCCGACGAAGATCAGCAGGGCGGGATTGACCAGTTCGATATGCCGCTCGACGAAGGGCAGGCTGAGCGCAAGCTCGGCATCCGACGGCGCGCGGTTGCCCGGCGGGCGCCAGTTGATGACGTTGGTGATATAGGCGTTGCTGTCGCGGCTCAGGCCGATGGCGGCGATCATGCGGTCGAGCAGCTGGCCGCTCAGCCCCACAAAGGGACGGCCGAGTTTATCCTCGTCCGCACCGGGCGCTTCGCCGATCAGCATGATCTTGGCGTCCGGGTTGCCGTCGGCAAAAACCATTTGCGTTGCGGTGCGCTTGAGGGCTATGCCCTTGAAACCGTCAAGTGCCGCGCGCAGTTCATCAAGGGTATTGGCACCGCGTGCGCGCTCGCGCGCTTCCGACAGTGCCTCGATGGTGCCGGTGCTGACGGAGGGTGCGGGTGGCGCGGTGGGCAGAAGGCTGCGCGCACCCTGTGTTGCCGCAGTGACAGGTTCTGCCAGTGTTTCCGTAACGCCGATCAGGTTGCGTGTTTCATCGCCCATGCACTCGTCCACCCCGCATTCGAGGTAAAACTGCAGCAATTGAGCGGGTGACAGCATCCCTTCCATCGTGGCGACAAGCCTTTATAATCAACAGCGGAAAACGACCTTATATATAGCCCATGCGCGCGGGCCTTGCAAACACGGCACGGCGCAGGGCAGGCGGCGCAAAAAAGGATAATAAAAACATGACCCAACGCGAATCCATGCCCTTTGACGTGGTGATTGTCGGCGCGGGGCCTGCGGGCCTGAGCGCGGCCATCCGCCTCAAGCAGCTCAGCCCCGACCTGTCGGTCTGCGTGCTGGAAAAGGGATCGGAAGTGGGCGCGCATCTGCTGTCGGGTGCGGTGCTGGAGCCGCGCGCGCTCAACGAGCTGATCCCCGACTGGAAAGAAAAGGGTGCGCCACTGACGCAGGCGGTGACCGGCGACAAGTTTTTCTTCCTCACCAAAAACAAATCATGGCGCCTGCCCACGCCGCCGCAGATGCACAACAAAGGCAACTACATCATCAGCCTTGGCGTGTTTGCCCGCTGGCTGGCCGATCAGGCGCAGGCGCTGGGCGTTGAAATCTATCCGGGCTTTGCCGCCGCCGAAGTTTTGTATGACGAACAAGGTGCTGTGCGCGGCGTGGCCACCGGCGATATGGGCATCGGCAAGGACGGCGAGAAAACCGCCGCTTACCAGCCCGGCATGGAACTGCACGCAAAACAAACCCTGTTCGCCGAAGGTTGCCGCGGTTCGCTGACCAAAGAGATTTTTGCGCGCTATGACCTGCGCCGCGATTGTGATCCGCAGACCTATGGCCTTGGCATCAAGGAAGTGTGGGAGGTCAAGCCCGAACAGCACAAGCCCGGACTGACCGTGCATACGTCTGGCTGGCCGATGGACAGCAAGACCTATGGCGGATCGTGGATGTATCACTACGGCAACAATCTTGTCAGCGTGGGCTTCGTCGTGGGCCTTGACTACAGCAATCCCTACCTGTCGCCGTTTGAGGAAATGCAACGCTTCAAGACGCACCCCGATATCCGCAAAGTATTCGAAGGGGGGCGGCGCATTGCTTACGGCGCGCGCGCGCTCAATGAAGGCGGCTTGCAATCATTGCCGAAGCTGACCTTTGCCGGTGGCGCTATCATCGGTGACAGCGCAGGATTCCTCAACGTGCCCAAGATCAAGGGCAACCACGCGGCGATGAAATCGGGCATGCTGGCGGCGGAAGCCATTGCAGAAGGTTTTGCAAACGGCTCTCTTGCCGAGGGCGGGGAGCCGGTGGCGTATGCGCAAAAGTTCAAGGACAGCTGGCTCTATGCCGAGTTGAAGGCCGTGCGCAACATCCGCCCGGGTTTTCACCGCGGTTTCTGGTGGGGCTTTATCAACGGCGCGCTTGAAACGCTGACGTTTGGCAAGTTGCCGTGGACGCTGAAAAACCACGCCGATCACACCGCGCTCAAACCCGCCAAGGAGTGCGCGCCGATTGATTATCCCAAGCCTGACGGTGTGCTGACCTTTGACCGCCTGTCTTCGGTGTTTTTATCCAATACCAACCACGAGGAAGACCAGCCCTGCCATCTGGTGCTGGGCGATCCCGGCCGCCCCATCGACTATAACCTGCCCGTCTATGCGGAACCCGCACAACGCTATTGCCCTGCAGGGGTTTATGAAGTGGTTGAAGATGCGCAAGGACAGCCGCGCTTTCAGATCAACGCGCAGAACTGCGTGCATTGCAAGACCTGCGACATCAAGGACCCCACGCAGAATATCACGTGGAAAGTCCCGCAGGGCGGCGGCGGGCCGAACTACACGGAGATGTGATTACGGTTTGCGAAACAGCGGGCGCGACGCGGCGCTGGCTTTCCATTTCGGATTTTGCGGCAGCTCGTTTTCGTTCGCCGCCGTCGTCCACGCGTAAAGCGGGGAGTATTTCGCCGCATTGAACGGCTGCCATTTCGACTTGGGCGCGGCAAGGCGGTCAAGCACCGCGGCCACGGCCATCGGGTGATAGATCATGCCGATGTGGCTTGCGGGCACGGCGATGTTTTCGGTCTTTGCGGTTTTCGGGTTGAGGCAGGCGCGCCACGGCACCACGCCGTCGGTGACCGAATAGATCGAGGTGACAGGAATACCCGGCGGCGGCGTCAGGCGGCGCAAGTGCAGGTCATGGTCGGACAGCTCGCGCATGTCGCCCTTGGGATTGATGACTTTGTACATCTGCAGCAACAGCTCGGGGGCTTGCTGTTCGTGCATGCCAAACGGCGAGCCGAGCGTGATGACGCGGTCGACCATGTCGGGGA
>JAEXMB010000093.1 GCA_023444705.1 Pseudomonadota bacterium
CATGATGAATTTCGGCGACGGCCCGCCGGTGCAACGCACCTGCGCCGTGGCCGACCGCACCGGCCATGCCATGCTGCACACGCTTTATGGCCAGTCGCTGCGTTATTCGACCGAGTTCTTCGTCGAATATTTCGCCCTCGACCTCATCATGGAGAACGGCGCCTGCCGCGGCGTGATGGCGATCTCGCTCGAGGACGGCTCGCTGCACCGCTTCCGCGCCCATCGCGTCAATCTCGCCACCGGCGGCTATGGCCGCGCTTATTTCTCCGCCACCTCGGCCCATACCTGCACCGGCGACGGCAACGCCATGGTGCTGCGCGCCGGCCTGCCTTTGCAGGACATGGAATTCGTGCAGTTCCACCCGACGGGCGTTTACGGCGCGGGCTGCCTGATTACCGAAGGCGTGCGCGGCGAGGGCGGATACCTCACCAACAGTCAGGGCGAGCGTTTTATGGAACGCTATGCGCCCTCGGCCAAAGACCTCGCCTCGCGCGATGTCGTCTCGCGCTCGATGACCATCGAAATCCGCGAAGGCCGCGGCGTGGGCCCCAAAGCAGACCACATCCATCTCCACCTTGAACACCTCGATCCCGCGATCATCCGCGAACGCCTTCCGGGCATTGCCGAAACCGCCAAAATCTTCGCCAACGTCGACGTCACCAAGGACCCGATCCCCGTCCTGCCGACCGTCCACTACAACATGGGCGGCATCCCCACCAACGTTCACACCGAAGTGGTCAACCCCACCAAGGACAACCCCGACAACGTCGTGCGCGGCCTGATGGCCGTGGGCGAGGCTGCCTGCGTTTCGGTGCATGGCGCCAACCGTCTGGGTTCGAACTCGCTGCTTGACCTTGTCGTCTTTGGCCGTGCCGCCGCCATCCGCGCGCGCGAACTGGTCAAGCCGGGCGAGCCGCACAAGAAACTCCCCGCCAACGCGGGCGAGAGCGCACTGGCGCGTCTGGACCGTCTGCGTCACGCCAAGGGCACCACCACCACCGCGCACCTGCGCCACGAGATGCAACGCACGATGCAAGACCACGCCGCCGTGTTCCGCACCTCGCAGTCGCTCAAGGAAGGGGTGGAGAAAATCGAGAAAATCTACGGCGGCCGCGACGACCTCAACGTCACTGACCGTTCGATGATCTGGAACTCCGACCTTGTCGAAACGCTGGAACTTGACAACCTGCTGTCGCAATCGGTTGCAACGATGGTCTCGGCGGAAAACCGCAAGGAAAGCCGCGGCGCGCACGCGCACGAGGACTACCCCGAGCGCGACGACAAAAACTGGATGAAGCACAGCGTCATTTATGTGGATGACAAGGGCGGCACCAAAATCACCGACCGCCCCGTCCACCTCTATACGCTTAGCAACGACGTCGAAGTCGTCGCTCCCAAAGCCCGCGTTTACTAAAACAAGATGCCTTTGGATTTTAATAAATATCTGGTTTTTGTCGATGAAGCCGGTGACCACCAGCTTCATCCCTATGACACACAATTTCCTGTATTTGTACTCGCTTTTTGCATTATAGAGCGTACGCACTACGCTAACTTTATTGCGCCGCAATTACTTTCACTTAAACTAAAATATTTTCAAGACAGTCATGTCATTCTGCATGAACGTGAAATCAGAAAAGCTAAGGGAGAATTTTCATTCTTAACCAATGAAACATTGCGCACGGAATTCCTGAACGATCTAAACGGCATCATTGCAAACGCTGAATTTAAAGTCATCAGCACCGTTATACGAAAAGATCATCTAACCGCTAGATATCATACACCGCAGAATCCTTACACTCTCGGCGCCTCATTCTGCCTAGAACGCCTTTTGTATTTTCTCAATACAGAGAGGCAACGCCAGCCAACAACGGTCGCTTTTGAAGCAAGAGGAAAGAACGAAGATAAGGATCTCGAACTCGCCTTCCTAAGGAAGACTCAGGAAGATGGTTTCCAAAATAGATTCCAAATTAAAATCGTACCCAAAATATCGAACTGTTTAGGACTGCAACTTGCAGATATGATAGCAAGACCGATTGGAAGATATGTCATGAATCCAGCTCAACCTAATCGAGCTTATGACATCATAAAAACAAAGTTTCACTCACTTGGAGGGAGGATAGATGGTTATGGGCTTAAAATTTTCCCTTAAACAACAAAAAGGCCCTCGGATTACCAAAGGCCTTTTGCCGACCGGGTTCCCCAGTCCTTCTAGTTAAGAATAGCACATCAGAGTTATTTTTCAAGGATCGTAGAAGATATTGAAAAATAATACAAAAAAGGTCACAACCGAATAAGGATCACCGTCATGGTTGAATTCGCACTGCCGAAAAATTCGAAAATCACCAAAGGTAAAAAACACAAGGCCGAAGGCGCTGATGCGCCCAAGACCTTCAAGGTTTACCGCTGGAATCCCGACGACGGGCAGAACCCGCGCATGGACGAATTCGAAATCGACCTCAAGGCCTGCGGCCCGATGGTGCTGGATGCGCTGATCCACATCAAGGACACGGTCGACCCCTCGCTGACCTTCCGCCGCAGTTGCCGCGAAGGCGTATGCGGGTCCTGCGCCATGAACATCGACGGCATGAACACGCTGGCCTGCACCAAGGCGATTGAAGACGTCTCGGGTGAGGTCTGCATCAACCCGCTGCCGCACATGCCGGTGGTCAAGGACCTTGTCCCCGACCTCAGCGTACCTTATGCACAGCTGGCCGCGATCGAGCCGTGGATCAAGACCGAAAGCCCCGCCCCCTCGCGCGAGCGCCTGCAAAGCCACGAGGACGCCAATGTCCTCAATGGCGAAGACGGCAAAGGCCCCGCGGCGTGCATCCTGTGCTTTTGCTGTTCGACCAGCTGCCCGAGCTACTGGTGGAACGGTGACCGCTTCCTTGGCCCCGCGATTTTGTTGCAAGCCTACCGCTGGATCGCCGATACGCGCGACGAAGCCACGGGCGAGCGCCTGGACCAGCTGGAAGATCCCTTCCGTCTGTACCGCTGCCATACCATCATGAACTGCACCAACACCTGCCCCAAGGGTTTGAACCCCGCCAAGGCGATTGCAGAGATCAAAAAGATGATGGTGGAGCGCCGCGCGTAACAGCCAAAGGTATTGGATGCGGGCATGAACTGCACCAACACCTGCCCCAAGGGTTTGAACCCCGCCAAGGCGATTGCAGAAATCAAAAAGATGATGGTGGAGCGCCGCGCGTAAAGCTTTTTGCGCGCTGGCCTATTTGCCCGCCGGTTTTTTCACGCCCAGATCAATCGGCTTGGGGCGTAGCAGCGTCAGCACCTCGTCAAGCTGTGTCATGATGCGCGCCTGATTGTCCTCGATGCTCTTTTGACGGCGGCTGACCATGTCGAATTCGGCCTGCATGGAGTTACGCAGCTTCGACGTTTCCGCACGCATGTCGGTGCGCAAATCCTCGATCGCGCGCGCATCGTCATGAACAGCGGAAGACAGCTTTTGCACGGCGGCGCGCAACAGCGGCTCGCCGTTTAATTCTTCGTACGTATGGCGCACCACGGTGTGGTCGGACGGCTCGCCGCAGAACATGCGCCCGCCAGGCAACGCGGTGATGCCGTACTGCACGCATTTGTTCACATAGGCGACGTTTTTCTGGTTCACGCCCCAGCAATAGCCAAGGTCGATCAGGCGTTTTTGGATCGCCTCGGCCTCGGCCGCGTCAAGTGGTTCGAAATGCACAGCCGTTTTGGCCAGATAGGATGCGCTCAACCCCGCCATCAGCGCCCCGCTTTCTTGGCGGGCGCGATCAGGGATGGCTTGACCAGTGTTGCGGGTTTGAGCGTGCCGCCAAGTTCTTCGACCTGCGCTTCCAGTTGCGCGATGCGGTGTTCGAGTGCGGCAACGGACGCATTGAAATGCGGGCTCAGCGCGGTGACATCGCAAATAATACCCTTAAAATGCTTCGTCCCCTCTTTTGGCAGGGTATAGAGAACACCGTTCATCACGATCATGCCACTATCAACGCATTCCTGCGGATCGTGCAAGGCCTTGCCCTTGTGTGTCCAGCCGATACCGTTTTCAAACAGGCTGCGCTGGATAAAAGCCGCCTCTGCCTTGGTATGGGGAAAAAAGATAACACTGTTTTCCTTCAGGAATTGTTTGCTCAGACGCACGCTCATGGAGTGGCGCCCCCGCTTTTGCGGATCGGCGCTGGCTTGCCGATGACTTTGGGCTCAAGAATGGCCAGCACACGCTCCAGCCTGTCCTCGATCACGCGCTGGCGCTCCGTCACCAGACGAAACGCCTGCATCAGCGGCAGCGAGCTTGCCCCCATGACATCTTCGATTTCAAGCGACAGCAGGGTTTTGCAGCTGTCATAGCGGATGCGTCCGGCATCCGCCTCGCGCACAAGGCCAAGACTGCCGTTGCTGGCAGACAGGCCGCGCGTGGTGCAGGCATCATGTTCGCAAATCGCCGTGTCGCCGTCGCACCATACAAAACCCAGCGCCATCAGCATGCGTTGCACGCGCGCGGATTCCTCGCGGTTTTCGGGCTTGAAGCGCGCGCCGGTGGTCAACAGGCGTTCAAGAAGATCTTGCGCTTTGGTCATGGGGCTGCACCTCCACCCTTGCGCAGGGTCTGCGGTTTGAGCGTCACTTGCGGTTCCAGCAACGCCAGCAGGCGGTCGACTTTGGCATGCAGATCGCCAACGCTGGTTTCAAGCGCACCGATGCGGCGGTCCATCTTTTGCTCAGGGGTAAGAAAATCATCAGGATTGATGCCGTCCAGATCGCGCAGGTTGGCGATGAAAGCCGGCGAGGAAGACGGCGAGTGCAACAGATGCCCGCCATCGACGACCATGCCCTTGGACACGCATTCACCGATATGACCGACTTCCATCTTGCCTTCTTTCCAGGCAATGCCGTGACGGAACATCCACTGCTGGATAGCGACCGCTTCTTCAGGCGTTTGAGGCCTGAATACCACACGGGTAGACTTGATGAATTCAGCTGTCAGGCTGTCGCTCATCACGGCTGCGCCTCCGCGCGTTTGGCCAGCGGCGAGGGCTTGCCCAGTGTTTCTGGTTTAAGCAAAGCCAGTAATTCGCCCAGTTGCTTTTCAATGCGGTCAAGTTGCGCCTGCTGGCGGTCGGAAATCTGCGTGAAGTCGCGCTTGAGTTCGCCACGCAAGGTCTCGACCTGACGCTTGACCTCAGGGACGATGCGGTTGGCGATGCTGGACGACGACATATGGCAGGACATGGGCGAAATCCCCGACGTGATAGAAATTGTGGAAAGGCAGATAGTTATAGCGATAATTATGACAATAATCAAGGACCGCGGCTTTTCCCTTGGCGGACCGCCGTAATCTGGTATAAATGATGAACAAGTTCAGATATTTAGCGAGGCCATGCCGATGACTGCGACCAACCTCCGCCCTGCAATCGACGCCAGCCGCGCGCGCCTTGCCGCCATCGGGGCGGATCAGGCACGAATCGCGATCATCCTCGGCTCGGGCCTTGGCGGGCTGGATCGCCACCTCAGCGACGCCAAACGCGTGTCTTACGCCGACCTGCCGGGCTTTCCCAAACCCGGTGTTGCGGGCCACGCGGGCGAGGCCGTGGTCGGCCAGCTCAACGGTGTCACGGTTTTGCTCTATCGCGGCCGCCAGCATTTCTATGAAACCAGCGACGCAAGCGCCCTCAAGGTCATGATCCGCACGGTCAAGGCGCTTGGCATTCCCCGCCTGTTCGTCTCCAACGCTGCCGGCGCGCTCAACACATCGTTTGGCGTGGGCGAGCTGATGGCCATCCGCGACCACATCAATATGATGGGTTTCAACCCGCTGATCGGCGAGAACGACGACGACTGGGGCCCGCGCTTTCCCGCCATGAGCGGTGCATGGAACGCGGAGCTGACCGCGTTGCTGCATCAAGCCGCGCACGACAGCGGCGTGAAGCTCAACGAAGGCGTCTACCTTGCCTTTCGCGGCCCCACGTTTGAAACCGCGGCGGAAATCAAAATGGCGCAGGGCATGGGCGGCGACGCCGTCGGCATGTCGTCCGTACCCGATTGCATTATCGCGCGTCATTGCGGGCTTGAGGTCGTGGGCTGTTCGTGCCTGACCAACATGGGCGAAGGCCTGTCGGATGAAAAGCTCAGCCACAGCCATACGCTTGAAAACGCCGCGCGCGCGGCGCAGGGCTTTGAAAAACTCATCGCGCAGTTCGTCACCCTGTTGCCTGCGGAGGCGACATGAGCAGACGCCCCCTTCGCCGCACCATTCCCGTACAGCCACGTCCCTCGCCCAACCATAACGAGCGCCGCACACCGGTCGACATGATCGTGCTGCACTACACCGGCATGTCGTCCCTGCCCGAGGTGCTTGACAAGCTGACCGACCCGCAAAGCGAGCTGAGCGCGCATTTCGTCGTCGACGTCGATGGCCGCATCTTCCAGCTGGTCGGTGACGAGCGCCGCGCCTGGCACGCGGGCGTGTCGAACTGGCAGGGCCAGCGCGACGTCAACAGCCGCTCCATCGGCATCGAGATCATGAACAACGGCAAGACCCGCTTTACTGACGAGCAGATCGGCAGCGTGCTGGCCATCTGCAAGACGATGATGGCGCGCCACAACATCCCGCCCCATCACGTCGTCGGTCACAGCGACGTGGCACCGGGGCGCAAGATCGATCCGGGCCCGCTATTTCCGTGGACCTATCTGGCACAATACGGTGTGGGGCTGTACCCCGAGCCGACCTTGCGCGATTATTTCGCCACCACCGGCAAGAAAAGCGACCTTGGCTATGTGCGCAGCATGCTGGCGCGCTGTGGCTACGGCAATGATTTCAGTCCCAATCCGACGCCGCCACTGCGCGACATCGTCGCGGCCTTTCAGGCGCGCCATGAAACCGATGTCTATACCCACACACCCGACAAAGTCGGCATTCCCACGCACCGCACGGTTGCCCTGTTGCGCGCTTGCGTGCGCGCCTACGAACAGGCGGAGGCCGACTACCGCCGCACGCTTGGCAATACCGCCCCGCCGCGCAAGCCCCCATCCAACCCGCAAGGCCCCAGACCATGATCATCGTACCAGCGCTCTCGCCTAATTATAACGAGCGCGTCTTCCCGACCCAGGGCGGGCGTTCGCGCATCAGCATGATCATTTTGCATTATACCGACATGCCCACGGCGGCTGAATCGCGCGCCCTGATGCAAGACCCCGCGCACAAAGCCTGCGCGCATTATCTTGTCGACATCAACGGCACGATCGAACAGCTGGTCAGCGACGAACACCGCGCCTGGCATGCGGGTGTCAGCTATTGGGCCGGCGAGGAAGACATCAACAGCATCAGCCTTGGCATTGAAATCCAAAACGCCGGCCACCGCGGCGGCAGCCAGCCGTACCCATTGCAACAGATCAAGGCGGTGACGGCGCTGTGCCGCCACCTGATCGCCAAGCACGACCTTGATAAAGAAGCCGTGCTGGCGCACAGCGACGTGGCACCTGCGCGCAAGATCGATCCGGGCGAGTGGTTTCCGTGGGCGGACCTTGCCGCGCACGAGGTCGGCTATTGGCCCACCGTCTGCATGGCCGACAAAATGCATGCAACCGAAATGGCCGACGAGGAGCTGATCGAGCTGCTGACCATCTGCGGCTATGACATGCGTCAGGACCTCAAGCTGGTGATTGCGGCGTTCCAGCGCCATTTCGTGCCGGAAATCTTTCTTGACCCCGACAGCGTCGGCAAGGCCGACGTGCTGACGCGCGCCAAGCTGATCCACTGTGCGGCGCATGCGCAGGCCCGCGGCGGCGCGCTTGGCTTCAGGCGCGCTTTGACAAGCGCCTGAGAACGCATTACATATACCCCTGCCAGAGGGTCGGATGACCGCGGTCCGTCACGGATCGAGGAAAGTCCGGGCTCCAACGAAAACACGATGCTGGATAACGTCCAGGCACGCCGCAAGGTGTGACGGAAAGTGCAACAGAAAGCAAACCGCCGCGTCTTCGGACACGGTAAGGGTGAAACGGTGCGGTAAGAGCGCACCTCCGCGCCTGGCAACAGGCCGGGCGGCAAACCCCATCGGGAGCAAGGCCAAATAGGGAAGGCACGAATGGTTCGCCATTCAGGGTTCGTTTTCTAACCTGTCTTCCGGGTCGGCTGCTTGAGGTGCAAGGGCAACCCTGCACCCAGATGAATGGTCATCATGGCGGGCAACCGCCATACAGAACCCGGCTTACAGACCCTCTGGCATATTTTTAACCTATTGAAATATATAGACTTAACGGTGTTCAGATGGTGATTTCAACACTGTTATGATCTTTGACATATGCATGGCCGCCAAGGGCGGTTTTACCCCCCGTCCGGCTACAGCCTTCACGCCCTGCGCCCAACACAGCTAACAGGGTTTAGATGATTTTCGTAATGCGGTGTTTTTATTGCGCGCGCCGCCCCGGCCTGCACCCGCGTTGCCGCAATCTATCCCTTTGTTAACAAGGCATTTTTCTTTTGCCTTGCCCTGTGGGCGCAATTGACCGCGCAAAGCCGCGCATGGTAGTCTCAGCAGTGGAGAAAAATACCGTGCTGCCTGACAAAAACGACACGCCCCGCGCGGATGATTGCCCCGCAGGCCAGCCTGTCACACCACATGCCACCACTGCACATAACGCCGGCCCCGGTTACGCGGCACTGGCCGCATCGGTGCGCGCGCATCAGGCGGCGCGCAACAGCGGGCATGTGCCCGTGATGCTCGACGAGGTGCTTGAACATCTCATCCCGCGCGATGGCGGCGTCTATGTCGATGGCACGTTTGGTGCGGGCGGCTATACGCGCGCACTGCTGCAGGCGGCAAACTGCACCGTTTACGCGATCGACCGCGACCCCGCCGCGATCAAGCGCGCCGAAGACCTTGCGCGCGAGTTCGGCAACCGCCTTGTCATGCTGCAAGGCTGTTTTGGCGATGTAAAAGAACTTTTGGCCGCGCATGATGTCGCGCAGATCGACGGCTTCGTGCTTGATCTTGGCGTATCGTCGCCCCAGCTTGACGAAGCCGGGCGCGGCTTTTCCTTTCGCGAGGACGGGCCGCTTGACATGCGCATGGGCGACAGCGGCCCAAGTGCCGCCGATCTGGTCAACACGGCATCCGAAGAAGACCTGGCCAACATCATCTTTGAATATGGGGAGGAGCGCGCATCGCGCCGCATCGCGCGCCGCATCGTCGCCGCGCGGCAAGAAGCCCCCATCACCACCACGCGCCAGCTTGCCGCACTCGTGCATGACGTGCTGCCCATGCACGGCGGCATGAAGACAGATACCGCCACGCGCACCTTTCAGGCGCTGCGCATCGCCGTCAACGACGAACTGGGCGAACTTGACCGCGCGCTTGACAGCGGGCTTGAACTGCTGGCCCCGCAGGGGCGTTTTGTCGTCGTGTCGTTTCACTCCCTTGAAGACGGGCGCGTGAAAAAATTCTTCAAGCATTACAGCGGCGATATCGCAGCCCCCTCGCGCCACCTGCCGCAAATGGCGCCAACGCGCAACGCCCCGCAACCGCCGCTGGCGCTGCCTGTTGGCAAGCCTGTATCGGCCAGCGAACGTGAAACAAGCGAGAACCCGCGCGCACGCTCCGCCCGCCTGCGCGTGGCCGCGCGCACAGCCGCACCGCTTCCCACCGGAGGACACCATGCGTAAAGCGACCATTTTCTGGCTGTGCCTTGCCGCGCTGTGCGGCACGCTGCTGTTCCACACCAGTCAGGAAGTGACCGACGGGCGCACCGCCCTTGGCAAGATGGAGCGCGAAGTATTGCGCGAGGAAGAATCCCTGCGCGTGTTGCAAGCGGAGTGGAGCTACCTCAACCAGCCCGAGCGCCTTGAAAAACTCGCGCGTGAATACCTTGACCTGCAACCGCTCAACGGCAAGCAGTTCGCGCGCGTCAGCGATATCAACGAGCGCATTGACGAAGAAGCACTGGCCGCCGCCGAGGCCGCCGACAGTACCGCCGCCATCGAACCCGCCGCAGGCGTCGGCGTGGCGGCAGCGCCGCCCGTTGCGGCACCGGTACCTGCAAAACCCAAACCCGCCGCCGTTCAACCTGTTGCCGCACGCGCACCTGCTGCCAAGCCTGCATCCGTGCAGCCTGTTGCGGCACATCCCGCCGCCAAGCCCGCGCAACCGCGCGCCTTTGACGACGTGTTGAAAAATCTGGGGGTCAACTGATGGCGCGTGCGCACCAGCCACAGCCGCCGCAAGACCACGACGACGGCATCGCCTTTACCGCCCTGCGCGAACAAACAGAGCGCGGCGGCAAGAACGTGCTGTCGCAAGCCAAATTCCGCCTGCTGATCGTGATTGCGGTGTTTATGCTCGGCTATTTCGCGATCTCGTTGCGCCTGATCGACCTGACGTTGCTGCGCGGCGACGAGACACGCGGCAAGACGGCGGAATCCGCCAGCGGCGTGCCGATCCTGCGCGGACAGATCCTTGACCGTCATGGCGAGCTGATGGCGACCTCGCTCAAGATGGCATCGGTCTATGCCGACGCCACGCTGATCGCCGACCCCAAAGCGGTCGCGGCGGAGCTTGCGGACATTCTGGGCGACGTATCGCGCGACACATTGCAGGAGCGGCTGAGTTCCGGCCGCAAGTTCGTCTGGCTGTCGCGCAACATCACGCCCAAACAGGAATACGCCATCAACAGCCTGGGCCATCCGGGCCTTGGGTTTGAACACCAGTACCGCCGCATCTATCCGCACGGACGGCTGACGTCGCACCTGCTGGGCTATACCGATGTTGACGGGCGCGGCATCGCGGGGATTGAAAAATCCTTCGACCGCGTACTGACCGAGGGCGAGGAAGACGTCAAGCTCACCATTGATCTGCGCATCCAGCATATCCTGCACCGCGAGCTTGAGGCCGCGCTCAAGAAATTCGAAGCCAAGGCCGCCATCGGCGCGGTGATGGATGTGAACACCGGCGAGGTCATCGCGATGGTGTCGCTACCCGACTTTGATCCCCACCACCCCGGCGAGGCCAGCCCCGACGCGCTGTTCAACCGCGCCACGCTCGGCGTGTTTGAAATGGGCTCGACCTTCAAGCTGTTCCCGACCGCAGCCGCGCTTGAGGAAGGCAAGGTCAGCTTTGCCTCGCAATTCGACGCGAGCGAGCCGATCAAGGTGGGCCGTTTCAAGATTTCCGACTATCACGCCAAAAAACGCATGCTGAGCGTGCCCGAGGTGTTCATCTATTCATCGAACATCGGCACGGCCAAGATGGCGCTGTCGCTCGGGCCGAACGGGCTCAAGGATTTTTACGAGGAACTCGGCTTTTCCAAACCCGTGCCCTTTGACCTGCCCGAGCGCGGCACGCCGCTGTTCCCCCATCCGTGGCGCGAGGTCTCGACGATGACCGCATCGTTTGGCCACGGCATCGCCGTCAGCCCCCTGCACCTGATGCGCAGCACCTCTGCCCTGGTCAACGGCGGCTATCTTGTCAAACCGCAAATTTTGCTGAGCGAAGCGCCGCGCCGTGCTGCGGGCGGGGAGCGCATCGTCAGCGAGCAAACATCGCAGAAAATCCGCCAGCTGCTTGAACTCAACGTCGCGGCGGGGTCAGGGTCCAAAGCCTATGTCGAAGGCTATGACGTCGGCGGCAAGACCGGCACGGCCGAAAAGATCGCCGCCAAGGGTTACAACAAGAAAGCCCTGCTGTCGTCCTTCATCGGCGTCTATCCCGTCAACAATCCGCAATACGCCGTACTGGCGATACTCGACGAGCCCAAGCCGACAAAAGACACCTATGGCTATGCCACCGGCGGCTGGAACGCCGCCCCCGTGGTGGGCCGCGTGATCGAGCAGATGGGCCCGCTCTACCAGATTCCGCCCAGCCTGACCCATCACGACATCCGCGCCGACATGGCGCGCTACCTGAAAGACGACAAACTTGCCAAGCGAGGTTCGCATGAAACTCTCTCAGATCGTTGAAGGCATTGACGGCCTTGCGCTGCGCATGGCCGACGGCAGCGCCAGCGACGCCCATAACGCCGACATCAGCGGCCTGTCCGCCGACAGCCGCAATTTGCGTGCGGGTTTTATCTTTGCAGCCCTGCCCGGCACGATGGTTGCCAAAGGCGCCGCCAAGGCGCGCGACGGGCGCGACTTCATCGATCAGGCGGTCGCCGCAGGTGCGCGCGCCGTATTGGTGCCCAAGGGCAGCACTGTACCGCCCCATGCGGGCGTCATCGTCATCGAGGCCGACAACCCGCGCCGCGCGCTGGCCAAGATGGCCGCCAATCTGGCCGAACGCCAGCCCGACACCTGCGTTGCCGTCACCGGCACCAACGGCAAAAGCAGCATCGTCACTTTTTGCCGCCAGTTGTGGCAGACGCTTGGCATCAACGGCGCGTCGGTTGGCACCATCGGCATCACAGCGTCGCTGGCCGACGGCCGCACCATCGACAAGCCGGGCGCGCTGACCACGCCCGACCCCGTCACCCTGCACACCGCGCTGGCCGAGCTGGTCAGCGACGGCGTGACCCATGTGGCGATGGAAGCATCCTCGCAGGGGCTTGACCAGTACCGCGCCGACGGCGCGAAAGTATCTGCCGCCGCCTTCACCAACCTGACGCGCGACCACCTCGACTATCACGGCACGATGGATAAATACCTCGCCGCCAAACTGCGCCTGTTCACGCAAGTCCTGGCCGAGGACGGCGTTGCTATCCTCAACCGCGATATGGCGGAATACCCCGCCATCGCCAAGGCATGCAAAGACCGCGGCCAGCGCATCATCGATATTTCAACCGACCCCGCCGTGCCCGCCGCCATCACCATCAAGGCGCGCCGCCCCCTGCCCGAAGGGCAATTCCTTGAAATCGACATCATGGGGCAAACCGTGTCGCTTGAACTGCCGCTGGTCGGCGACTTTCAGGCAATGAACGCACTGATGGCCTTTGCGCTTGTGATCGCGCAAGCGCCCGACGACCTTGCACTGCGCGCTAAGGCGGTGGCGGCGATGGAACGCCTGCACAGCGTGCGCGGGCGGCTTGAACTGGCCGCGACGCTGCAAAACGGCGCTGCCATCTATGTCGACTATGCCCATACACCCGACGGGCTTGAAACCATGCTCCATGCCATCCGTCCGCACTGCCACGGCCAGTTGCATGTGGTCTTTGGCTGCGGCGGCGACCGCGACGGCGGCAAGCGCCCGCAGATGGGCGCGATTGCGGCCCAGCAGGCCGATCACGTTATCGTCACTGACGACAACCCGCGCAGCGAAGACGCCGCCACGATCCGCGACGCCGTGATGGCAGGTATTGCCAGTGCCGACATGGCGCGCGTCACCAACATCGGCGGCCGGCGCGAGGCGATTGCCGCCGCACTCAAAACCCTTGGCCCCGGCGACATTCTTGTCGTGGCGGGCAAGGGACACGAACAAGGACAGATCATCGGCACCACCGTCGTTCCCTTTGACGACGTGACCGAGGTCAAAACACTGATTGCACAGATGAACAAAGAGGGAGGAGCAAACCATGCCCCCAGCACAAACACCCCTGTGGACCCGCGCGGAGATCGCCGAGGCCCTCGCAAAAACTGACGGCGGCGCCGACATCGACGGTGCCGATGATTTTGCGGTCAATGGCATTGCCATCGACAGCCGCGCCGTCAGCGCGGGCGACCTGTTCGTCGCGCGCAAGGGCGAGGCAGCCGATGGCCACGCCTATCTGGCCAATGCGTTCAAGGCAGGTGCGAGCGCCGCTTTCGTGCGCAAAGATTATGTGCGCCCGAACACACCCGAGGCCGCAGGCTGGAACCTCATCCGCGTCGACGATCCCGACGCAGCCCTGATCGCGCTTGGCCAGGCCGCGCGCAAGCGCTTCAAGGGCAAGGTCGTCGCCGTGACCGGATCGGCGGGCAAGACCGGCACCAAGGAAATGCTGGCGACCGCCCTTGGCGCGCTTGGCAAGACGCATGCCAGCCAGAAAAGCTATAACAACCATGTCGGCGTGCCGCTTACCCTTGCGCTGATGCCGCGCGATGCCGTTTATGCCGTGATCGAGATGGGCATGAACCACGCAGGCGAGCTGTCGCAACTGACCCAACAGGTGCGCCCGCATGTCGCCATCGTCACCACCATCGAACCCGCACATATCGAACATTTCGGCAGCCTTGAAAAAATCGCCGATGCCAAGGCCGAGATTTTCGAAGGCCTGACGCCCGACGCCAACGGCAACGCGCCCGTCGCCATCCTCAATATCGACAACCCGATGTTCGCGCGCCTGAAGGCAGCGGCCACACAAAACCCCGCCGTGCGCGTACTGGCGTTTGGCGAGGACGACCACGCCGACACCCGCCTGCTTGACTGCGCCCTGCATGCCGACAGCAGCAAGATCACCGCCGACGTCACCGGCGACAGCGTGCGCATGCGCCTGAACATCCCCGGCAAGCATATCGCGCAAAACGCGCTGGCCGTGCTGACCGCCATCAAGACCGTCGGCGGCAATCTGCCCAAGGCGGTGGCGGCGCTTGAATCCGCACAGGCCGTGGGCGGGCGCGGGGCGCGCATCACGCTGATGATCGACGGCAGCCCCCCGCCCGTGACCCTGATAGACGAAAGCTATAACGCCAACCCGGGGTCGATGCGCGCGGCACTCGACACCTTTGCCATCACCGAACCAGCACCGGGCGGCAGACGCCTTGCGGTGCTGGGCGACATGCTCGAGCTTGGCAAGGACGGCCCGCGCCTGCATGCGGACCTCGCCAATGCGGTTTTGCATGCCAAGGTCGATCAGTTGTTCTGCTGCGGCCCGCAGATGGAAGCGCTCTATCAAACCCTGCCCCAACCGTGGCGCGGCGCGCATACGCAGGACAGCAAGGCGCTTGTGGCGCCCCTGCTGGCCGCCATCAAACCGGGCGATGTGATCCTCGTCAAAGGCTCGCTTGGCAGCAAGATGGCCTATATCGTCGAAGCACTTCAGGCGCTCAACAACACGGCCGCCAATACCGGCGCCAAACCGAAAGACAACAAGAATGCTTTATAACCTGTTGGTGCCCTATACGGGCGAGATCGCGGGCCTTGGGCTATTCAAATACATCACCTTCCGCGCAGGCGGGGCGGCGCTGACGTCGCTGCTGATCTGGTTTTGCTTTGGCGCGCGGTTTATCGGCTGGCTGAAATCGCGCCAGGGTGCGGGCCAGCCCATCCGCGAGGACGGACCGGAAACGCATTTCAAAAAACGCGGCACGCCGACGATGGGCGGCTTGCTGATTTTGATCGCCGTGACGCTGGCCACCTTGTTGTGGACGGACATCAGCAATCCTTATGTCTGGATCGTGCTGTGGGTATTTGTTGGTTTCGGCGCCATCGGTGCTGCCGACGACAACGCCAAGCTGACGCGTGCCAGCCACCGCGGCCTGTCGGGGCGCTTTCGCCTGTTTCTTGAATTCATGATCGGCCTGATCGCCGTGCTGGCTTTTATGAACCTGACCGCACCCGGGCTGAACAGCACGCTGGCGCTGCCATTCTTTAAAACGCTGTTGCTTGACCTTGGCTGGTTCTTCCTGCCCTTTGGCGTGCTGGTGATCGTGGGCGCGTCCAACGCCGTCAACCTCACCGACGGGCTGGATGGTCTGGCCATCGGCCCGATCATGATCGCCGCTGCATGCTTTGGCGTCATCGCCTATCTGGTCGGCAACGCGATTTTCGCCAATTACCTGCAAATCCACTACGTCAAGGATGTGGGTGAACTGGCGGTGTTCTGCGGCGCCATCGTCGGCGCGGGCCTTGGCTTTTTGTGGTACAACGCACCGCCCGCCAGTGTCTTCATGGGCGATACCGGATCGCTGTCGCTGGGTGCGGCGCTTGGCGCGCTGGCGGTGCTGACCAAGCATGAAATCGTGCTTGCCATCATCGGCGGTCTGTTCGTTGCCGAAACGCTGTCGGTCATTATTCAGGTGATGTATTTCAAATCGACCGGCGGCAAGCGTTTCTTCAAGATGGCGCCCCTGCACCATCACTTTGAAAAGCAGGGCTGGCCGGAAACCAAGGTCGTCGTGCGTTTCTGGATCGTCTCGCTGATCCTTGCGCTGATCGGCCTGTCCACACTCAAACTGCGTTAACGGTGATCCCATGATCGACCTGTCATCCCTGAAATCACAACTCGGCGGCAAGAAAATCGCCGTCATCGGCCTTGGCACCTCGGGCCTGCCGGTAATCGAGGCCTGCATCAAGGCAGGCATCGCCGTCACCGCATGGGATGACAACGAGGCCAGCCGCGCACAGGCCGCCGCCAAGGGTGCAACCATCGCCGAGGTAACCAAAGACAATATCAGCGACTATGCGCTGCTCTGCCTTGCACCCGGCATTCCGTTGACTCACCCCAAACCGCATCCTGTGGTAACACTGGCCAAGGACAATGGCGTCGAGGTCATCGGCGATATCGAAATCTTTGGCCGCGCCAAAAAAGACGCGCTGACGATTGGCATTACCGGCACCAACGGCAAATCCACCACCACGGCGCTGATCGGCCATATCCTCAAGGATGCAGGCCGCAGCGTGGCCGTTGGCGGCAACATCGGCACGGCGGCACTTTCCCTGCCCGACCTGCCCGCCACCGATAAAAACGGCCAGCCGTCGATATATGTGCTGGAGCTGTCGTCCTTCCAGCTTGACCTCTGCACCACCTTCGCGCCGACCATCGGCGTGTTCATCAACATCAGCGCCGACCACCTTGACCGTCACGGCGACATCGCGGGCTACGTCGCCGCCAAGGAAAAGATCTTTGCGCCGGTCAACGCACCCGACGCCACCGCCATCATCGCCGTCGACGACGAATACAGCGCCGCCGTGTTCCACCGCCAGCGCAAGGCGGGCCACCGCACGATGGTCGCGGTTTCCGCCCACCAGCCGGTGACGCAAGGCGTCTGCGTCAACAACGACGGCCTGCTCTGCGACAATACCGAGGTCATCTGCGACCTCAAGCAATGCCCCGCCCTGCAAGGGGCGCATAACTGGCAAAACGCGGCCCTTGCCTATGCCGCAGCCCGCGCGGCCGGGGTCGAGCGCGCCAAGATCGTCGCCGCACTCAAGACCTTTCCCGGTCTGGCCCACCGCCAGCACATCACCGCAACGCTCAACGGCATCCGCTATATCAACGACAGCAAGGCCACCAACGACGATGCCGCCGCTGTGGCGCTGCGCACCTTTGATCCGATCTACTGGATTGCGGGCGGCAAATCCAAGGGCAGCGGCTATGCGGCGTGCGAGAAAGAACTGCACCGCATCCGCCATGCCTTTCTGATCGGCGCGGCCGAAGACGAAATGGCGCAATGGCTGGACGGCAAGAACGTGCCCTATACCCGCTGCCACACGCTGGAAGAAGCCACCAAGCGCGCCCATGACATGGCGCAACAGGAAAAACTCAAGGACGCTGTCGTACTGCTATCGCCCGCCTGCGCCAGCTTTGACCAGTTCAAAGGGTTTGAGCATCGCGGCGATGTTTTCGCCGAAACCGTGCGCGGCCTGCCCGGCATGAACAGCGCCTGCCAGCCACAAAGCCCCAAGGGACCCCGCCAATGAAGCGCAGCGCCAGCCCGAGCATTCTTGCAACGCCTGTGCGCACCGACAAATCGGTGCTGGGCAACTGGTGGTGGACGATCGACCGCTGGACGCTCGGCGGATTGCTGGCGCTTGTCGCCTTTGGCCTGATTTTGATGCCTGCCGCCTCGCCCAGCGTGGCGGAGCGCATCGGCCTGCAGCCGTTTTACTTTGTGCATCGCCACCTGATCATGCTCGCCCCCGCGCTTGCTATCATGCTGGCGGTTTCTACCCTTGGGCGCAAAAGCCTGTGGCGGCTGTCGACGCTGACGTTGCTGGGCGCGATCATTGCCATGATGCTGGTGCTGGTCATCGGGCCGGAAATCAAAGGTGCGACGCGCTGGATCAACCTGTTCGGCTTTTCGCTGCAACCGTCGGAATTCGCCAAGCCTGCCTTTGCCGTCACCTCGGCATGGCTGATCAGCCGCGCGCTGGGCGAACCCGGCTTCCCCGGCATCCAGCTGTCGACAGGATTGTTTGGCTGTATCGTGGGGCTGTTGTTGCTGCAACCCGACCTTGGACAGACAGTCGTGACCTCGTCGATCTGGGGCGTGCAGATTTTCCTGTCGGGCCTGTCGATGTGGTGG
>JAEXMB010000096.1 GCA_023444705.1 Pseudomonadota bacterium
GGCCGAAAAGGATTACGACGTCAACCTCAAGGCCGAACTTGAAATCGAAGCCCTGCACCAGAAAATCGACCTGATGCGCGAGCAGGAGATCAAACAGCTGACGACCTTGATCGAAGAACTGATCCGCAAGGAGCGCCCGTGACCTTCGTCTTTTTATTGAACTGGGCCGGCATCGCCTTTTTCGCCGCCACCGGCGCGCTGTCCGCCTCGCGCAAGCAGCTCGACATCATCGGCTTCATGTTCCTTGGCACCATCGCAGGTATCGGCGGCGGCACGTTGCGCGACCTGTTGCTGGATGTCGACGTGTTCTGGATCAAGGAACCCGCCTATATCCTGATTTGTGCGCTGTCTGCGGGGGCTGTGTATTTCATCGCCCATCACCTGGAATCGCGCTATCGCCTGTTGCTGTGGCTTGATGCGCTGGGTCTTGCGGCCTATGGCATCTATGGCGCGCACAAAGGGCTGATGGTGACGGGATCACCCATCATCGCCGTCGTCACCGCCATGCTGACGGGCGCGTTTGGCGGTATTCTGCGCGATGTCGTGGCGGGCGAGCCGTCGATGCTGTTGCGCAAGGACCTTTATATTTCCGCGGTCATGGTCGGTGCCTGCGCCTTTGTGGTCGCGCAAACTGTATTAGGCATCGCGCAAATGCCTGCGCTGATCATCGGCTTCACGTTAACGTTTGCCATCCGCGCGGGATCATTGATTTTCGGCTGGACGCTTCCATCTTATAAGTCGCGGCCCGGCCGTCCGATCATCCCCGAAGGCGAGCAATGACACTCAACCTCATCAAACTGTCCGTGGGCAGCGAAAGCCTTGACGACCTCAAGGCTTGGCAAAAAGACTGGCTGAAGGCGCAAAAGGCGCAGGGCATCAAAAAGCCCGAACTGGTTCACGTCACCCGCATGACGCCCAAGCGCATCGGCGAGCTGCTTGACGGCGGCTCGATCTACTGGGTGGTCAAAGGCTGGATCGTGGCGCGGCAAAAACTGCTTGATTTCCGCGAAACCGAAAAGAACGGCATCCCCCATTGCGCCATCGTCTACGACAAGACGGTTGTGCCCGTACAAATGCGCCAGCACCGCGCCTTTCAGGGCGGGCGCTACCTGCAGCCCAAAGACGCCCCCAAGGACAGCAACGCCAGCGGCGACGACCTGCCCGATCACCTTAAAAAAGAACTGGCGGAGCTTGGGTTACTCTAGCGGAACCCTTTGGCGGGCCTGCCTGTTGGCGCACTTGACCATTCAAGGAGGCCAACATGAAAAAATACACCCTTTTTCCCGCCCTCGTCTGCGCACTGTTTCTGTCCGCCTGCGGCTCTGACCACAACCCGCCGGTCAGCAAGGGCGAGCAGCTCAATGACCTGCAATCCGCCTACAAGAACCGCGCCATTACCGATGACGAATACAAAGACCAGAAAGAAGAAATTCTCGACCAGTAAACGCGCCTAAACGCCAAAGCGCGGCGGTGTTGCATCTGCGCCGAATTGACGGCGGAATGTTGCATTGTCGATTTTAAGCATTTCGGCATAGTCCACGCGCGCGCTGTGCGGCGGTGTCCACAGCGGCTGCCCCTGCGCGTCATTTGGCACGCGCACGTAATAAACGCCGTCGTACTTCATAAAGGTGACGACCTGCGGATACTGCGTCGCGCGCTGCGCGCTTGGCAGCGGGTCACCGCTTTCCTTGTAATGCCCGTGGTCGGCAGGTTCGGGCCGCGCCCCGAGATAAGCACGCGCGCCGCCTGTGTAGGTCATCTTGCGCACGAAGCGCTGGCTGTAATAACCCTCGGGCAGGGTCATCGCAGGCATCGGCGGTATATCAAGGAAAAAGCCGAGTTCGCTGCGGCGCATGTGGCGCGTCAGCAATCCCTGATAGGCTTGCAGGTTGAAAGCATCCGCGCTCTTGGCTGGCGGCAGGCGGCGAAACGTCACCTGCCCGTGGTTGACCTTTTCCCAGCCCTCGGGAATGTCCTGCTCGCGGTTGTAGCCAAAGCTGGCGATGCGGCATTTGTCGCCGTCGTTTTCAAAGAAGACATTATAAGCGCCGTAACGCTGGCTGATTGTTTTGCGCAGCGCGGCCAGCTCAACACGCGCGCGCTCGACGACGATGATCGCATCGTGCGTCGCGCCGCCGGCGCGGAAATAGGAATATTCGTGGTGCGTGTCCATCATGCGGCCAGACTTGTGGAGAAAGATGGCCCAGACTAGCCGCCCTATCGCGTTATGTCAATAGACCCGAAAAGATGGACGCATGCCCTTCAAAAAGTTAAGGTCGGGCATCATGTTTCTCAGCACCTATCATCTCAAGCGAGCCGCCCCGATGGACGATACCGCGCGCAATTCCGAATTGTTCCTTGTCGATGGCTCGGGCTTTATCTTCCGCGCCTATCACGCGCTGCCCCCGCTCAACCGCCCCGATGGCACGCCGGTCAACGCGGTGCTGGGCTTTACCAACATGCTGGTGAAGCTGATCACCGACATGCACGTGCCCAACATCGCCGTGGTCTTCGACGCCGCGCGCGCGAACTTCCGCAACGACATTTACGACCAGTACAAGGCCAACCGCAGCGAAACGCCCGAGGACCTGATCCCGCAATTCCCCCTCATCCGCGCCGCCACCGCCGCCTTTGCCATTCCCGCGCTGGAACTTGAAGGCTTTGAAGCCGACGATCTGATCGCCACTTACGTGCGTCTGGCGCGCGAACAGGGCCGCCCCGTGACGATTGTCTCGTCCGACAAAGACCTGATGCAGCTGGTCGGCGATGGCGTGCGCATGTTCGACCCCATGAAGAACAAATACATGGGCGATGACGAGGTCGTGGAAAAATTCGGTGTCACGCCTGACAAGGTCGTCGATGTGCAGGCCCTTGCGGGCGACAGCGTCGACAACGTTCCGGGCGTGCCGGGCATCGGCATCAAGACGGCGGCGCAGCTGATCAACGAATACGGCGATCTTGAAACCCTGCTGGCCAGAGCATCGGAGATCAAGCAACCCAAGCGCCGCGAAAGCCTGATCGAACATGCCGAGATGGCGCGCATTTCTAAAAAGCTGGTCGCGCTCGACGCCAACGTCGTCCCGCCCCTGCCCATCGACGATCTCAAGGTCAGCGCACCGGACAAAAACACCCTGTTCGGCTTTTTGCAGGAACAGGGCTTTCGCAGCGTCCTGACCCGCATGGAAAACAAATTCGGAGGCAAGGCCGATGCGCCCAGCGCGCCCGCACCCGCCAACACACCCGACCTTGGCATCGTCGCCAGCAACATGCAGGACGCACCCGTCGCAAAATCCTATACGCTGGTGCAGGACGAAGACACGCTGAAACAGTGGATCGCGCGCGCTTACGAGACGGGCCGCGTGGCGGTGGATACCGAAACCACGGGCCTGACCCCCGCAATGGCCGATCTGGTCGGCGTGTCGCTGTCCGTGCAGGCGAACGAGGGGTGCTATATCCCCCTTGGCCACCGCGATCCCAAGGGCTATGCGGAAACATTCGATTTCGCCATGAGCGACAAGGCAGCAACGGAAACCGATTTGCGCCAGATCTCGATGGCGCGCGCGATGGAATTGCTCAAGCCGCTGCTGGAGGACGCAAGCGTCCTCAAGGTTGGGCACAACATCAAATACGACATGCAGATGTTTATGGCGCACGGCATCCGCGTGGCCCCGTATGACGATACTATGTTGCTGTCATATGTACTGGATGGCAGCCGTCACGGCCACGGCATGGACGAACTGGCGCAGACGTTTCTTAATCATACCACCATCCCCTATGCCGAAGTGGCGGGCAGCGGCAAAAATCAGGTGACGTTTGACCTCGTGCCGCTCGACAAGGCGCGCGATTATGCCGCCGAGGATGCCGAGGTCACCCTGCGCCTGCACGATACGTTCAAGCCGCGCCTGCCCATCGAGCATATGGCGACGGTGTATGAAACCATCGAACGCCCCATCGCCAGCGTCATCGCCGATATGGAGTGGCTGGGCGTGAAGGTCGACCCGCAGGTGCTGCGCGGCCTGTCAAACGATTTCGGCCAGCAGGCAATAGCGCTTGAAGAAGCCATCCACAAAGAAACAGGCATGTCGTTTAACATCGGCTCCCCCAAGCAACTCGGCGACGTGCTGTTCGGCAGCCTCGGCCTGCCCGGCGGGCGCAAGACCAAGACCGGCGGCTATTCGACCAGCGCGGACGTGCTGGAGGAACTTGCCGATCAGGGCCACGACATCGTGCGCAAAATTCTTGAGTGGCGCTCCGTCACCAAGCTCAAAAGCACCTATACCGACGCTCTGCCCGAGGCGATCAACCCACGCACGGGCCGCGTGCATACCTCGTTCTTCCTTGCGGGCACCAACACCGGCCGCCTGTCGTCGTCCGACCCCAACCTGCAAAACATTCCCATCAAGACCGAGCAAGGCCGCATGATCCGCCGCGCCTTTGTTCCGGCCGAGGGCTATACCCTGCTCTCCGCCGACTATAGTCAGGTCGAGTTGCGCCTTGCGGCAGAGCTTGCCGACATCAAGGCGCTCAAGCAGGCGTTTCACGACGGCATCGACATTCACAGCGCCACCGCCAGCCAGGTCTTTGGCGTGCCGCTTGATCAAATGACGCCCGACATCCGCCGCAACGCCAAGGCGATCAACTTCGGCATCATCTACGGCATCAGCGGCTTTGGCCTTGCCAAGCAGCTTGGCATCCCGCAGGGCGAAGCCGCGCATTACATCAAGCAATACCTTGCACGCTTCCCCGAGCTGAAAATCTTCATGGACAAGGCCAAGGACGAAGCCCGCGCACACGGCTACGTCACCACCTTCTATGGCCGTAAGTGCTTTATCAGCGGCATCAACGACAAGAACCCCGCATGGCGCGCAGGTGCGGAGCGCCAGGCCATCAACGCGCCCTTGCAAGGCACCGCCGCCGACATCATGAAGCGCGCGATGATCGCCTTGCCGCCGGCACTGGCGCAGGCCAAGCTTGGCGCGCGCATGCTGGTGCAGGTGCATGACGAATTGCTGTTCGAAGTCCCGCATGACCAGAAGGAAGAAACGGCCGAACTGGTCAAGCGTGTAATGATGCAGGCAGGCAAAGGCCTGTCATTGCCCTTGGCGGTCGAAGCCGGCTTTGGCGACAACTGGGCCGAGGCGCATTAAAGCAGTTACTCCTGCTGAACAAGCGGCGGCGCGACCTCGACCCAGCTGTCCACAGGCACACCGAAGTTTTTAAAAGTTACCCGCTTTGCACTCTCCAAAGTATCCTGCAAGTCATCATCCTGATGACTTGGGCAACCTTCATAGACCTTTAAATCATCTTCGAAGCATTCGAAATTTTCGTAAAGGTAAATATAATAGCCAACGTTCTCATCATGCTCGATGATAAAGTTTAAATGGTCTGGGTGATCATATGTGCTGTACCACTTCAATACTTCCACAATACTCAATCCTTTTTAAAATAGTTTCTGTGTTCATCCACAGCATCAACCCAATCACCTACATCATTTAGCTGTTGAAAATGGAAATGAGGTTCATCCGGCGTTTTTCTATCCTTGAGTTTTCCCGGATCCTTCACATCCATTCTAAACTTTTTATCTCCCTTGAGAATAACCAAATCGTCCTTCTTGCTTACTTTGATATCCTTCGCCTGAACCTTGCCGCCAAGGAATTTTTCGATATCGTCAGCGACTTCGCGCATATGCGCGCTGCTTTCCTTGGTAGATACGCGACCTTGGGAACGCGCAACCATCACCTCTTGCAAATCATCGGCACCTTGGCGGTTGAGCTTTTGCAACTTGGGCACCGCTTGATTGGCGATCGGCGATTTGGGCATTGACGTTGCTGGCGCCGATGGAGCGCGTGGCGCACGCAAGCCTCCGCTGCGCGCACCGCCCCCTGCGCCGCCCTCTAGAATATCTTCCGGTCGCCTGCGATACGGCGGCTTGTCCGTCATCGCATCGTGCAGCCACGGATCGCGCGCGGGGTTGCGCATGCCAAAACGTCCGCCGCCCGTATGACCGCCGCCGCTGTCCACCCATTGCCCGCCGATGGGCGTACCGCGCGGCGCGCGGGGCTGGCGCGGGTTGTACTTGGCGGCAAGATCGCTTTTGATCTCCGCCGTCCATTCATCCAGCCGTGCTGCGATTATATTCAGGCGGCGGATGACCTCGGCCTCGCCGACGCGGCTTGGGGGATGGGGAAAGAAACCAGACCCATCAAAATCCTTTCGTACTCGACAATACAGACTCACCTTACCCAAAAAATTGCTAAAAACGCAATTTATTTTAAAAATCGCAATTTTTGGCTGTTACACCCCTCCCTTGTCTTTGCGCGGTGCGTCAAATATAAAGAGAGTCGCGATCCCCCATTTTCAGCTACAGGAGTTCTTTCCATGACCTCGCAAAGCCCCAAGCGCCTGATCGTTTCGTGGGATCGCCTGCACAGCGACAGCAAAGCCCTGGCATGGCGCCTGATCGAAGGCGACAACCAGTGGAAAGGCATCATCGCCATCACGCGCGGCGGCATGATCCCCGCCGGCATCATCGCACGCGAGCTTGACATCAAAGTCGTTGAAACCATTGGTGTTTCCAGCTACGACGACCAGACGCAGCGCGATATGAAGATCCTCAAGAACATCAACGTCGACCTTGTGGGCGATGGCGCGGGCTGGCTGGTGATCGACGATCTGGTCGACAGCGGCAATACGGCCAAGCTGTTGCGCGAAATGCTGCCCAAGGCGCATCTGGCCACCGTTTATGCAAAGCCAAGCGGTCTGGCGCAGGTCGACACCCACATCACGCTGGTCAGCCAGGACACGTGGATTTACTTCCCCTGGGATGTCGACTTCGAACCCGTCGCCCCGATCGCCGACCAGAAAAAAGCACCGGTTGCAGGACCTGCCAAAAAGGGATAATGTCCTTCATAACAAACGATAAAAAAACCAAGGCAGTCATCCCATGTCACCGCAAATGAACAACGTCTTCGCAGCCCTCCTGATCGCAGGCATCGTTGCGATGCTGTCGGGCTTTATTTCCCACGTGGTCTACCACCCGCACGTGCCGGAAGAGCAGGCGTATCCGATCGAAGTTGCCGAGGCCGCACCCGTCGGCGGCGAAGCTGCCGCCCCCGCCGTGGCCGAACCCATCAACGACCTGCTGGCCACCGCCGACATCGCCAAGGGCGAAAAGCTGTTCAAGGTCTGTGCGGCCTGCCACACCATCGACGCTGGCGGCCCCAATCGTGTTGGCCCCAACCTGCACGGTGTCATCGGCGGCAAGCATGCGCACGCCGAGGGTTTTGCCTATTCCGACGCCATGAAAGCCAAAGCGGGCGAGCCCTGGACGGTCGACGCGCTCAACGCCTTTATCTGGAACCCCAAGAAAACCATCCCGGGTACCAAAATGGGATTTGCCGGCATGAAGAAAGCCGAAGACCGCGCCGCCCTGATCAAATACCTGCAAAGCCAGTAAGACGGCCTTGCGCTCTAAAAAAACCGCGGATGATCTCCGCGGTTTTTTTATCGCCGCAACTTGAAAGCACCATCGCCTCGACTAGATTTCACACGCGATCATTCACCCAAGATCATTTACTCAGGGAGCCTCTCACGCACATGCATACTTTCGATGCCATCCGCCAGCGCCGCGCCGTCAAGGCCTATGACCCCGCCCACGTCATCACGCAGCAGGAAGAAGACCAGCTGATCGACCTTGCGATGCAAACGCCGTCATCGTTCAACATTCAGCACTGGCGCATCGTGCGCGTGCGCGACCCCGAGCTGCGCCGCCAGATCCGCGCCGTCGGCAACGACCAGGCACAGATCACCGACGCGTCGCTACTCTACGTCATCACCGCCGACATCGACGCATGGAAGAAAGAGCCGCAACGCTACTGGCGCAACACGCCGCCCGCCGTGCAGGACGCTGTGGCCGCACGCATCGTGCCGTTTTATCAGGGCCGCGAATGGCTGCAACGCGACGAAGCCATGCGCTCCGTCGGCTTCATCGGCCAGACGCTGATGCTCGCCGCCAAGGCGATGGGCTATGACAGCTGCCCCATGATCGGCTTTGACATCGAGGCCGTGGGCAAGCTCATCAATTTGCCTGCCGACCACGCCGTCGGCATGATGCTCGCCATCGGCAAAGGCGCCAAGCCCGCCAACCCCAAGGGCGGCTATCTCGACAAGAGCGAGATCATCATCGACAACCGCTTCTGACCTGCGGGCCTGCACCATTGAAAAACCCTCCGGGAGGGGACCGGAGGGTTTCTTGTATTGAGCGCCGGGGGCGGGCGGGCTGACAACCGGTCGAGGGTGTGAGGGGGAAGACCGGATCAGCGTTTCGAGGGGGGAAATGCCCGCCCCGGGGCGCTTTGGTTATCGGTGATTAAAAACGTTCGTAGGGGCCCTCCACGTCATGCTGGCTGGCCATGTGGCCGGTCTGCTGTTTGACGAGTTTGGCGGCCTGAAAATCAGAGGTCGCAAATACAATATAGGGGTGACGCTGGCCGGCGCTGTTGATGTTGACGGTAAAATAACCGCCACGTGCAGGCGTTGCTGCCGCCGTTGCCAGTTCGGTGTTCAGAGAATAGTCAAGCATCTGTGCCTCCCCTGTTGTCGACGTTGGGGCCCCGTGAGGGATGCAGCGTGAGGGTGTGAGGGGGTGCTGCGCGGGGCCCGTTGTCTTGCCCATAGCTTTGCACCAAACGTGCCAGTTTCAGGCCGCCATATTTTTCAAATACTTAACAGGAGACCGTGGACCATACCGTCCCTTTCACGCCCTTTTTGACCGGGCAAGACAGCACCTCCGCCCCGCCCGCGCGGCAGTTTTTGCCGCCGCCGCATTTTGGGAAAAGAAGGGCTTTAAACCGCAGGCGTTTTAGGGCAATATGCCCACCTTCGCACGGCATAACCGCGCCCCGAATGAATATCCACGGAGAGGTGGCAGAGCGGTTGAATGCGCCAGTCTCGAAAACTGGAATAGTCGCAAGGCTATCGGGGGTTCGAATCCCCCCCTCTCCGCCAGATTTTTTAACCATCGCTATTACCAAGGCCAGAGGATTGCATGAAAAACATCTTCAATACATATGGCCATCATTTCTTTGCTCCTGCACTGGCGGCAGCAAGTCTCGTCTCATCCACCCCCGCATCCGCGCAAGACATCTCGTCGCTGACCGAGGGCGAGACGTATTGGAAGACGAACATTGTCGATGCGGTGATTGCACTGCGCCCCTGCCCTGAAACTACTGTGTGCGCGCGTCTGGTCTGGTTTAATCCGCAAGACAGCAACCTGCACACCTACTTCGGCGTTCCGGGCCAGAGCGCGCGCACGCCGGAGGAACTACAGCGCACCTTCTGCAATTTCTCTCCGCGCATGAGTTTGCGCCAGACGTCGGCCACCACCGGCGAAGGCACGCTTGACTCGCGCGGCATGCGCATGACGTTCAACCTGCGCGCCACCATCGTCAGCGACCAGCGCATCGATGTGCGCATCAGCAAGGCGATCATCAGCAAGCGCGACACCTGGACGCGCGTCAGCCCCACCGATGCACGCTATCCGCATTGCACGCCAACAGCGCCGCGCGCAGGGGCATAGCCCTTTCGCACAGCCGTCTTGAAATCCGCACCTGCCCGTGCCATATATTGCATCGCAACATACATATACAGGTGCAGACATGGACATCAGCAAAATCAGCATCGGCCAAAATCCGCCCGAAGACGTCAACGTCATCATCGAGATCCCCCAAGGCGGATCGCCGGTGAAGTACGAGATCGACAAAGAGTCGGGTGCGATGTTTGTCGATCGCTTTTTGCATACCTCGATGATCTATCCCGGCAACTACGGTTTTATCCCGCATACGCTGTCAGGGGATGGCGACCCTTGCGATGTCATCGTCATCGGCCAGCTGCCCGTCATTCCGGGTGCGGTCATCCGCTCGCGCCCCATCGGCGTTTTGTACATGGAAGACCAAAGCGGCATGGATGAAAAAATCCTCGCCGTGCCGGTTGATGATTTGCATCCATTCTATGCCAAGGTCACATCATATACCGACCTGCCGGAAATCCTGTGCGCGCAGATCGCGCATTTCTTCCAGCACTACAAAGACCTTGAAAAGGGCAAATGGGTGCGCGACCTGCGCTGGGCCGGCCCGCAGGATGCGCATACCGCGATCCGCGAAGCGATCGCACGCGCGAAAAAATAATACGTATATTGCGGTAGCCACGCGCCCAAGCCCTGCGCACAGGCATTTGGCATGCCTGTGGACATATTGTGGCATGCCCGTGTCATAACGGGTTAATCGTATGTTAAATCAATACTTTGTAAACTATAGGATACTCGCATTTCCGTTGGAACCGGATTAGACTTTGCTGCGTTTATTACTCTGACTGCATCTTCCCAGACACGAAACGTGAAAGGACAAACCATGAAAAACGTACTGCATACCCTGCTTATCACCGCTGCTGTTGCCACCTTTGCCCTGCCCGCACAGGCTGCAACCGTCACCCATGAAACCACCGTGATGGAAACCGGCGTCGCGCGCGACCCCGCTTTGCTCCAGGCCGCCAAGAACCGCATGACCCGCGACCTGCAGGCAGAGCTTGCCAGCCGCGGCTATGACGTTCAGGTCAACGGCGACTACAACGTAGAAACGGCCAATGCCGTGCGCAAATTCCAAAAAGACAACAACATGCCTGTCACCGGCGAAGCTTCGGCTGACCTGCTGGTTGCCCTTGGCGTCGACACCGACCTCGGCCCCACCTCGGTCACGCAGGAGCGTCAGGTGACCCGCTACAAGCTCGCCAACAAAGGCAGCGAGAACGCCAACGTCTATGACGACGCTGACGCCAACCGCACCGGCACCCCTGCCTTCAAACAGCGCTACCAGCGCATGACGGCAACGGAAACCGCACCCGGCGTGACCACGACCGAAACCACTACGGTCTATACCGCGCCTGTGATGAACCGCTAATCATCGCCGGTTAAGAAATAAAAACGCCCCGCATGTGCGGGGCGTTTTTTTATGCGCCGCAAGGGACGAAGGCCCCCTGTGCGCTGTCGTAAACCTGAATGCGCGCGGAAACCGCATGGCGCGCCACGTCGCAGTCCAGCACTGTAAAGCTGTTGGGCGCACAGGGGCGCACGCGCCGCGACACCGCCGTTCCCGCCCCGCTATGCAGGAAGGCCGGGGCGACAGCAGGAAATACCGCTGTCGTTTGCGCCACCATCGGCACATGCACATGCCCGCTCAGCACCGCCGCCACACGGTGACGCGCGAAAACTTCGGCCACCTGCGCGGCACCGATAAGAATTTCATGGGTGTCTTCGGGCCATGCCACCATCAATGGCTGATGCACGACGGCGATCAGCATCGCGTCGGGTGCTTGCGCACGCGCGGCGGTCAAGGTGCGCTCGACATGCGCAACCGCCAGCTTGCCACGCGTGTGGCGCAAAGGGCTGGTCGCATCAAAACCCGCGATCACCAGCCCGTTGTGATGCGATATCCACTCCCGCGCGCCGAAATAGTGCGTGTAGTTGCGGTAGGGCCGCAGAAAGCGGTCGAAAACATGATACAGCGGAATGTCGTGATTGCCCGGCACGGCAACAACCGGCACGCCCAGGCTGTCGCAAAAGCGGCGGGCTGCGGCGAATTGCGTGGCGCGCGCGCGTTGCGTGATGTCGCCCGAAAGGACCACAACATCGGGCGCCTGCGCGGTCACTGCCGCGTGCAGTGCCTCAACGACAGCGGGCTGTTCAGTGCCGAAATGCGTGTCGGAAATGTGGATCAGCCGCGTCATGGCGTCACGTCCTGCGGGCAGATCAACTGCACCGCCTGGGGCACCGCGCTGAAGTCAAGCGGCGCTGTCAGGGTGACGATCTCGCCATCGACGACGCAGGCGACGGTGCGGCGGCGCGTTTGCACACGCAGGTGCGAGGCGGAAAATTCCTCCAGCCTTTCCTCGCTGCGCATGTCGCGCAACAGGCCGCGCAGCAACAGGCGCGCAGTTTGCCAGCGCGTCACCGGCTTGAGCAACACCAGCGAGATGGTATCCGGCCCTTCGGTTTCCGCGGTGGCAAGACCAAGGCTTTCCAGCTGGATTTTATTGTTGCCCACGAACACCATCGGGGTGTCACGGTGCAACGTCTTGCCGTGGCTGTCGATATCGACGCCAAATGTCGTACGACCGCGCAACAGGCACGACAGTGCGGAGGCCAGCGCGACAATACGGTAGCGGCCAAAGCGTTTTTTGACCTGCTCGCGGTTGCGGATGATCGTCGTGTAAAGGCCAAAACTGGCGTTCACCAAAAACAGGCGGCCGTTGACCATGCCGGCGGCGGCTGGTTTTTCAACACCGCGCACCAGCACCTCGATAGCGCCTGCAACATCGACGGGAATACCGTTTTCACGCGCGAAATAATTGAATGTGCCAAGGGGAATAACGCCCATCGTGGCGCCCGCCGCATGACAGGCACAGGCCACGGCGTTGATGGTGCCGTCGCCCCCTGCAGCCACAACGATATGCCCGGCGGCATGTGCCTTGCGCACGGCAGCGGCAATCGCGGCATCAAGATCGCGCCTGCCGCCGACATCAATGATGTCGACAGGCGCACCCGCCTGCCCCATCGCATGCGTGATGGCCGCGTGCATTTGCTCGCCCGTTTTACTGCCCGAGCCGCTGTTGAGAATGACCGTAAACCTGCGCTGCATACCCCACCGTTTTGTTGCGCCTATCATAGCATAACGGCGTTTTGGTAAACAGCCCGGCAACAGGGGGCAAAATTCGCACAAAAATATCAAATAAGCAGATGAAAAGCGCCACCCGCGCATTATATAATACGCTTCGATATTGCTTATTTATATTAAGGAAACGCATGGAACATACGCTGATCAGCACCGTCGTCGCCAGCCTTGTGGGCGCATTTGTCTGCGGTTTTGCCGCCAAGAAAGTCGGCCTGCCGGCCATCGTCGGCTATCTTTTCGCGGGCATGCTGATCGGCCCTTATACCCCCGGCTTCGTCGCCGATATCGCAACCGCCCAGCAGCTGGCGGAAATCGGCATCATCTTGCTGATGTTCGGGGTGGGACTGCATTTCTCCTTCGCCGATCTGGTCAAAGTCCAAAACATCGCCGTGCCGGGCGCGCTCTTTCAAATGCTGATCGCCACCATCGTGGGCATGCTGGTCGCCAAGCTTGCCGGATATGGCTGGGTTGCAGGCGCGTTGTTCGGTTTCTCGCTCTCCGTCGCCAGTACCGTCGTGCTGTTGCGCGCACTTGAGGAACATAAACTTTTGCAGACCGAAAGCGGCAAGATCGCCGTCGGCTGGCTGATCGTCGAAGACATCGCGATGGTTCTTGCCCTCGTCTTGTTGCCGACCATCGCGGATCAGCTGGCGCACAGCGACGGTTTGAGCCCGCAGGCGCTGGCCACCGACATCGTGACAGTTTTGCTCAAGGTCGGCGGGTTTTTCGCGCTCATGATTCTGGTGGGCCGCCGCCTGCTGCCCCCGTTGCTGGTCGCCATCGCGCAGGTCAAGTCGCGCGAACTGATCACCCTTGGCACACTGGCCATCGCGCTTGGCTTTGCCTATCTGGCCTATACGGCCTTTGGCGCGTCGTTTGCGCTCGGCGCCTTCCTTGCCGGGCTTGTCCTGAGTGAAAGCGACATCGGCTACAAGGCGGCGGAGCAATCCCTGCCCATGCGCGATGCCTTCGCGGTCTTGTTCTTTGTCTCTGTCGGCATGCTGTTCGACCCGATGGTGGTAATACAGTCCCCCCTGATGGTTCTGGCGACGCTGGCCGTCATTATCATCGGCAAGTCGATTGCAGCGCTGCTGATTACGCGCCTGTTCCGCCAGCCGCGCGACGTCAGCCTGACCATTGCGTTCAGCCTCGCGCAGATCGGCGAGTTTTCATTCATCCTTGGCAGCATCGCCCTTGGCAGCGGGCTGATGGACCAGAAACTTTACGGCATGATCCTGGCCGGTGCGTTGCTGTCGACCGCGCTTAATCCGTTGCTGTTCTCCTTCCTTGACCGCAAATGGGCGCAACCGCGCGTCAGCGCCGCGTAAATTTTATCCAGCCGCCATACATGCGTATGATGCCCTTTACGCCGCGCTAACTTTTGCCCCGCTATACTGGAATGTAGCTTCACATTCCACGTTCAGGCACCGCGCATATGGCCGACGAACAGCTCTTCGCACAGGGCAGCGACACGCACACGCTTTTGCTGCCTTCATTGCGCAGGCAGATCGACATCATCGACGCCGCAGGGCTTGGCACGTGGGAATGGAACGTGCAGACGGGGGCCGTGATCTTCAACCGCCGCTGGGCCGAAATGGCGGGCTATTCGCTGGAAGACCTTTCCCCGCTTTCCGTCGACACATGGGTTGGCATGGTGCATCCCGATGACCTCGAGCGCACCAATACGCTGCTTGACCTGCACTTCAGGGGGCTGTCGCCCGTTTACGAGTGCGAATGCCGCATGCGCCACAAGAACGGCGGCTGGATATGGATCCTCACCCGCGGCAAAATCCTGACGCGCACGCACGCCGGCGCGCCCATCCTGATGTGCGGCATCCACCTTGATATCACCACCCAGAAAAGAGTGATCGAGGCATTGCAGGAAAGCGAGCAGACCTACGAGCTGATCGCACTTGGCACGCCCAGCGCCATGTACGACTGGCATATCGCCAGCGACCTCGTCATCTGGCGCGGACGGGCGTTTGAGGTCATGGGCGTGGACGGCAACGAGGAACTGCCCCTGCATTCCGGCGAATTTCAGGACTGGGTCCACCCCGACGACCGCGACCGCTACCGCCGCACCCTGCGCCGCTATTTCAAGCGCGAAACCACGGCACTCAAAGATACGTTGCGCCTGCGCCGGCGCGACGGCCGGCTGATGTGGGTCGAGTACCACGGGGCCGCCATGTGGGACGACAAGGGCCGCGCGCAACGCCTGTTTGGCTCCTTCACCGACATCACGGCCAGTGCCAGCGGCGCGGCAGCGGCCTTGCATACAGCGCTGGGCGACGTACGGCGCAGGCTGTTTGCGTCGTCCTGAATTTATTGCGCCCCGGGCGCGGGTGCAGCCGACAGCAAGGCGGTCTCGATCGCGGCAGCGATATCCTTGTCAAGTGGGCTGGTGGTAGAGGCATAGCTGCCCAGCAATTCGCCATTGGCGCCTACAAGATATTTGTGGAAGTTCCAGCGCGGCTTGCTGCTCAGAAAACCGCCCTTGCCCTGCGCGGCGGCCCATTTATAGAATGGGTGGGCGCCATCGCCGCTGACCACCGTCTTGGCCGTGAATGGATAGGTGACGCCGTATTGCTTGCCGGTCTGCGCCACGACCTCCGACGCTTCGAGCGGTTCCTGCCCGCCGAAATCATTGGAGGGCACGGCCAGCACGACAAAGCCCTTGTCCTTATAGGTCTCGTACAGTTTTTCCAGCTCGCCGAACTGCCCGGCCAGGCCGCAGCCGGTGGCCGTGTTCACCACCAGCACCACCTTGCCTTTGTAGGTCGAAAGCGCGAGCGGCGCACCGTCTGGCGCGGTGAAAGAAAACGCATAGGCGTTCTGGCTGTCCTGCGCAGGCGCCTGCAACGGCAGCACAGCAAAAATCATGGCGAGAATCAGGGCGGTCAGGTATCTGCTCATGTGGTGTCTCCTGCGGCATGTGAAAGATCTGCAAAAAATTCTAAGCGATGCCAACGTTTTAAGCACCCTCAAAATCAGAACATTGACGCCCCCGCCCCGGATATTCTATAATTTCAGTAATTTCTGAAATTAGTGACGGTGCGCCATGAAGCTCCCCCCTCTTTTACAAACTTTTGTGCTGCATTTCGGTGAAATGGGCAGCCGCTGGGGCATCAACCG
>JAEXMB010000003.1 GCA_023444705.1 Pseudomonadota bacterium
CGTGGTGATCATCACGGTATAGAGCAGGGCATGCGGGGTGATCAGCCGCATGAAGTAGCGGTCGTGGCGGTCCGTCCACCCCATCATCGGGGCAACGGAAACACGGCGGTCGGGAAAGCGGCGGCTGGTGGCGGTGGTGGTTTTCATGAGGCCATATGTAGGAAAATAACGCGCTTATGTCAATTGATAAAAGCGCAAAAAAGGGTTGGAGGGCAGGGGCTTTGTGCCAATGCTGTCACATCCTTATCAACCCCTTGAATACGGCCAAAACCGCCAAAACGGGCATGGCCGCTCGCCCAGGACAATGACACTTTCTTTAACACGCATTCGCGCCTTTGCCACGCCTGATCGCCTGCGCTTTACCGCCAAGATGCTGGCGTGCGCGCTGGTCGTCACGGGCCTGATGGCGGCGACGGGCGTATTCCACGGCGCGCAGGCGCAGGGTAAAGAGCAGGGCAGTGCTGCCGACAAAGCGGTCGAGGCCGCCAAGAGCATGCTACCCGAAGGTGCGCAGCCGCTACCCGTGCCGCGTTTCGTCACGCTTGGCCCCGATGAAGTCAATCTGCGCACCGGCCCCGGCATCCGCTATCCCATCCGTCTTGTTATCCGCAAGCAGGGCCTGCCGGTCGAGGTCATCCGCGAATTCGATGTCTGGCGTCAGGTACGCGATCAGGATGGTGACGAGGGCTGGATTCACAAAAGCATGCTGTCGGGCCGCCGCAGCGTTGTCGTGACCGGCACAACGCAGGTCGTCCTGCGCAAGCCCGAAGACGGCGCGCGCCCTGTGGTGCGTCTGGAGCCGGGCGTCATCTCCACGCTTGATAAATGCGAAGGTGCATGGTGCCGCCTGTCCGTGGGCGGTTACGACGGCTGGCTCAAGCGCGACGTGATCTGGGGCGTTTACCCCGATGAAGAATTTAAGGATTGATGTGACCACAGCCGACACACAACAAAAGATCAAGGAAGAAGCCAAGGCAACGCGCGAGCGTATTGCTGCGCTGATCAAAGACAGCGACGACCAGTTGCGCGTCGTGCGCACCATCTGCGTCTATGCGGGCATGCTGACCGAAACCCTGATAGAATATGACGAACCCGATATCGTCATGGAGCAAGCCTTTCACCGCATCGCCGACCTGTTGCAAAGCGACCCTGACGATACGGCCGCGGAAAACGCGCTGATGCCGCTGGCTTACGACATCGACCATGACACAGAGCTGGGCCGCCATCTGGCGCGCAATCTGGCCAAGAAACTGCCCAAGTCGCTTGACGACGTGCATGAAATCGCGATCGCGCTGGTCATCAGCGACCTGCCGGATTTCGAACAGCTGGGCTTTGCACGCGCCAAGACGTTGCGCCTGCTGATCGAAACGGTGATCGCCTCGCTGACATATGAAATGGCGACGCAGGATTTCTGCGACCTTATTATCGACCAGTTCATTTCCGACAATGAAAACGCGCCCGCCGATGCGCTGGTCGCCGTTGCGGCGGCGGCGGGGTCGTATTACGCCAAGGCTGAAACCGCGATGGTCCTGCCGTTTGATGCCGAACAGCAGTTCGAAAACGTCATGGTGCGGGAATCCCTGCGCCACGGCACGCCGGGGCAAAAGAACTGGCGCGGGCTTGCTCCTGCCAATGACACGGCGGAGGAAAAGATTCCGGAATATCTGGCTGTCCTGCGTCCGCAGATCGACGAGTTTTTCGAGCTGATCGGCCTTGACGACCCGCTGGGCCGTGCGGTCGCCGTGGCCAAGGCGGCGGGCCGTCTGGTGGCCGTCATCGCCCTTGAAGATATTGGACATATACACCCGAGTATTGCAAAATCGCTGGCGAAAACCGGCATGATTCTGGGCGCGCGCTATCGTGAACCTGTCACGGTCTAGCGGCGTTTGATCTCAACCGAACAAGTTGAAAGGACATCACCATGTCATCCACCCCTTCACGTGCCGGTCATCAACAACCAACGGAAAGTGCTATGATCCACCAGCCTAAAAGCAGCTACACTTACGAAGACCTGATCTCTTGCGGCAAAGGCGAGATGTTCGGCCCCGGCAACGCGAAACTGCCGCTGCCGCCGATGCTGATGTTTGACCGCATCACCCATGTGTCGCTGGAAGGCGGCGCGCACGGCAAGGGCGAGATCGTAGCCGAACTGGACGTCAAGCCCGACCTGTGGTTCTTTGGTTGCCATTTCGAAGGCGATCCGGTCATGCCGGGCTGCCTTGGCCTTGACGCCGTCTGGCAGCTGCTGGGCTTCTACCTCGGCTGGACGGGCGCGCCCGGTTCGGGTCGCGCACTGGGCGTGGGCGAGGTGAAATTCACCGGACAGGTTCTGCCCGAAGTGAAAAAAGTGACCTACCGCGTCAACATCAAGCGCATCATCAACCGCAAGCTCGTTCTGGGCGTGGGTGATGGCGTGGTCGAAGCCGACGGCAAGGTCATCTATGAATGCAACGACCTCAAGGTCGGGCTGTTCGACAACCCGCGCGCACTCTAATCGCGCACCTTATCCGCACAACAAAGAGGATCACGCATGAGACGTGTCGTCGTCACCGGTATGGGGATTGTGTCCTGCATTGGCAACACCCCCGCCGAAGTCACCCAAAGCCTGAAAGAAGGCAAGTCGGGCATCGTTTTCGCCCCCAAATATGCCGAGATGGGTTTCCGCAGCCATGTGCATGGCCAGCCCAATATCGACCTTGAGGCGAACATCGACAAGCGCCAGCTGCGCTTCATGGGCGATGGTGCGGCCTACAACTTTATCGCCATGCAGCAGGCTATTGCCGATGCGGGCCTGAGCGAGGATATGGTCAGCAACGAGCGCACCGGCCTCATCATGGGTTCGGGCGGTCCGTCGACCAAAAACCTGCTGGAGTCCTTTGACGTCAGCCGCGAAAAAGGCCCCAAGCGCATCGGCCCCCTGATGGTGCCGCGCTGCATGTCGTCCACCAACTCGGCGACGCTGGCGACCCCGTTCAAGATCAAGGGCGTGAACTATTCGATCACCTCGGCCTGCGCGACGTCGGCGCATTGCATCGGCAACGCGGCAGAGCTGATCCAGTGGGGCAAGCAGGACATCATGTTCGCCGGCGGCGGGGAGGAGCTTGACTGGACGCTCACCGTGCTGTTCGACGCGATGGGTGCGCTGTCATCCAAATATAACAACGATCCGCAAAAGGCCAGCCGCGCCTATGACGCGGCGCGTGATGGCTTTGTCATCGCGGGCGGCGGCGGTGTTCTGGTTCTGGAAGAACTCGAACACGCCAAGGCGCGCGGCGCGAAAATCTATGCCGAGCTGACCGGCTATGGCGCGACGTCCGACGGCTATGACATGGTGGCACCCTCGGGCGAAGGTGCCAAGCGTTGCATGGAACAAGCGCTGGCCACTGTCAAAGGCCCCGTTGATTACATCAACACGCACGGTACTTCCACCCCCGTCGGTGACGTGGCGGAGCTGAAAGCCATGCGCGAAGTCTTTGGCGGCAAGGTGCCGAACTTCAGTTCGACCAAGTCGCTGACCGGCCACTCGCTCGGCGCGACCGGCGTACAGGAGGCGATCTATTGCCTGCTGATGATGCAAAACGATTTCATCTGCGCCTCGGCCAACGTCGAAAACCCCGATGAAGAAGCGGCGGGCATGCCGCTCGTCACCAAGCGTATCGACGGCATCAAGCTTAACAACGTCATTTCAAACTCTTTCGGCTTTGGCGGCACCAACTGCACGCTGGCATTCTCGAGGTACGAATAATGTCTCTCACGACAAACCTGATGAAGGGCAAGCGCGGCCTGATTATGGGCGTGGCCAATGATAAATCCATCGCCTGGGGCATCGCGCAGGCGTTGCACGCCAACGGTGCGGAAATGGCCTTCACCTATCAGGATGATGCCTTTGGCAAACGCCTGAAGCCGCTGGCCGAAGGTATTGGCGCCAAGCATGTCATGCAATGCGACGCCAGCAATGAAGCAGACCTTGACCGCGTCTTCGCCGAAATCGAAAAGGCCTGGGGCAAGATCGACTTCGTCGTGCATTCCATCGCCTATTCGGACAAGAACGAACTCAAGGGCGATTACTGCGACACCACGCTGCAGAACTTCCTGACCTCGATGCACGTGTCGTGCTACACCTTCACCTCGGTTGCACGCCGCGCGCGCAAGCTGATGAAGGACGGCGGCAGCCTGATCACCCTGAGCTATCTGGGGTCGGAGCGCGTCATGCCCAACTACAACGTCATGGGTGTCGCCAAGGCGGCGCTTGAGGCCTCCGTGCGCTATCTGGCGATGGATCTGGGCCGCGACAACATCCGCGTCAACTCGATCTCTGCCGGCCCGATGCGCACCCTTGCGGGTGCCGTCATTGGCGATGCGCGTCATACCTTTAAATTCATCACTAAGGCCAGCCCGCTCAAGCGCGCGGTCGCGCTTGAAGAGCTGGGCAATACCGCGCTCTATTTCCTCAGCGACCTGTCGTCGGCGGTAACCGGTGAAAACCACTACGTTGACTGCGGCTATAACTTCGTCGGCATGCCCCGCAAGGAAGTATTCGACGAGATCGCGCACCAGAACGGCACCAACGGGGAGTAAGGGCGCGATGGCTTTCCTGATCAAGGCGCATGACCTGCCCGATGCACTGTCCCGCCGCATGGAGGTGCGTGAAAAGCACCTTGCCGCACTGGCTAGCTACAAAGAAGCGGGCAAGGTTCTCTATGCTGCCGCCATGCTCGATGATGCGGGTAACCTGTGCGGTTCACTGATGGCGGTCGACATGACGCGCGCTGAAGTCGACGCGCTGCTGGCGGACGAGCCTTATCTGCACAATAACGTCTGGGACAGGGCGCGGATTGAAATTATCCCGATTAAACCTGCACCGGGGTTTCAGAAGTAACGAGAGGGCGGCAGTGATGCCGCCTTTTCTTGTGGGGGAATGGCCATGATTAACAAGCTCAAGGATACGCTTGAACACCTGCGCGAGGAAATCCAGCGTGATCTGGAAGAAAAACAGCGCGAGTTCAAATACAGTGTCGAGAAAAAGCGCGTCGTTTTCGAGGAAGCCGTCGCTATCCGCCACCGCGAACTGCGCATGCGCATGGCGCGTTTTGCGCGCACCTCCAACCTTTTTTATGTGCTGACCGCGCCGCTGATCTATAGCCTGATCGTGCCGCTGGCGTTGCTTGACCTGTTCGTCACGGTCTATCAACAGGTGTGTTTTCGCGTCTACGGCATTCCGTTGGTCAAGCGCGGCGACTATGTGGTCATGGACCGCAAATTCCTCGGCTATCTCAACTGGGTTGAAAAACTGAACTGCGTCTATTGCGAGTACGGCAACGGCATTCTGGCCTATGCGCGCGAGATCGCCAGCCGCACCGAGCATTTCTGGTGCCCGATCAAGCACGCCCGCGCGCCCAAAGGCATGCACGAGCGGATGATGGATTATATCGAATACGGCGATGGCGAGAATTTTCACGCCCGTCTGGAACAACAGCGCACCAAATGCCGTGCCTGCGAAGTACCCTGCGGCGCGCATGCGCCCAAGGAGTAAGGAAAGGGCGCGGCTATTCGCCCTCAACCTCGCCATAGATGGCGCCGATATGTTTTTCCCCGCGCGCCTCGGCCAGTTTGATCTGTTTCTGGCGTTCGCGCGCGGCGGCGCGTTTTTCCTCGCTCAGTGCCGCATGGCAATGCGGGCAGCTGACGCCTTCCTCGTAGGTATTGTGCAGGCGCTCCGCCGCGCTGACGGGGTGGCGGCAGGAAGGGCACAACACATAATCGCCGACCTCAAGGCCGTGGCCGACGGATACCCTCTGGTCAAAGACAAAGCAGTCGCCCTCCCATAAACTGTCTTGCTTGGGGACTTCCTCGAGGTATTTGAGGATGCCGCCCTTGAGGTGATAGACATTTTCAAACCCCAGCTTCTTCATATAGGCCGAGGCTTTTTCGCAGCGGATGCCGCCGGTGCAGAACATGGCAACTTTCTTGTGCTTGGCAGGGTCAAAGTGTTGCTGCACATAGCCGGGGAATTCCCGAAAGGTCTGTGTATGCGGGTCGATCGCGTTTTTAAAAGTGCCGATGCTGACCTCGTAGTCGTTGCGCGTGTCGATGACCACGGTTTCAGGGTCGCTGATGATGGCGTTCCAGTCCTGCGGGCTGACATAGGTGCCCACGACCTCGTTGGGGTCGACATCCTCGATGCCGATGGTGACGATCTCTTTCTTCAGCCGCACTTTCATGCGGTAAAAGGGCTGGCTGTCGGCGAAGCTTTCCTTGTGTTCGATCCCCTCAAGGCCGGGCAGGGCGCGCAGGTAGGCCAGCACCGCGTCGATGCCTTCGCGGCTGCCGGCGATGGTGCCGTTAATGCCCTCGCGCGCCAGCAACAATGTTCCAAGGATAGCGTTGTCAGCGCAGACTTTTTGCACCTGCGGCTGCAGGGCGGCGGGGTCTTCGATACGGGTGAAATGGTAAAGGGCGGCGACGACGGTGGTCATGGGTGTTTCCGGTTGAGGTATTTTTCTGACCGATCGGACAGCAGGATGTAAACGGGTGTGGCCAGCATGCTTAATGCGGTGACGAGCAGCATGAATTGCGCAACGTTGACGGGCATCAGGCCGCTTTCCATTGCCACGCCGATAACGACGAAGGCAAATTCGCTGCCCTGTCCAAGCAAAAGCGCTGCGGGCAGGCCTTCACGCAAGGGTTGCTTTGATAGCAGTGCCAAAGTGGTGATGGTTACAACCTTGATCGCGCTTAATCCGATCACGGAAAGCAACAGCCAGCCAAAGGTATCGACAAC
>JAEXMB010000017.1 GCA_023444705.1 Pseudomonadota bacterium
GCCTTGAGGTTGACGTCGTATTCCTTTTCGGCCTTTTTGCGGTCGATGTCGCTCTGGCGGTTTTGCGCCATCATGATGATGGGTGCCGCATAGGCGGCCTGAAACGACAGCATGAGGTTGAGCAGGATGAACGGATAGGGATCCCACGCCTTGATCCAGCCGTAGATATTGAGCGTGATCCAGCACAGCAGGATGAGCGACTGGATGATGATAAACGACCACGATCCCATCACCGCTGCCACTCCGTCGGCGATGCGCTCGCCAAAGGTCAGGCCGTCGCGGCGCACATGACGGTGCGCGGGCTTGCTGCGGCGCAGACGCTTGAGTGTTTCCTTGTCTTGCGATATTTGGGCGGACAATTCGGGGAGGGAGGTATGGGGTATGCTCATGGTGGGGCCGCATGCAGGGTTAAAATTGCCATATGCCGCGGAGTATAGTATGTCTTGGCCCGGACTGGAACGAGAGAAAGTGCCCCCTATGACCGCCCTGCCACCCTGCCCAAAATGCCAATCTGCCTATGTTTACGAGGACCGCGGGCTGTGCAACTGCCCCGAATGCGGCCATGAATGGTCGCCCGCACAAGACGCCGCCAGCGTGGAAAGCGAAAGCGCTGCCAAAACCATCCGTGACGCTAACGGGGTGGAGCTGAAGGACGGGGACACCGTGACGGTTATCAAGGACCTCAAGGTCAAGGGATCGTCCACCGTGGTCAAGGTGGGAACAAAAGTGCGCGGCATTCGTCTGGTGGACGGTGACCATGACATCGACTGCAAGGTGCCCGGCATCGGCCCGATGGGGCTGAAATCGAAATACGTCAAAAAAGTATCGGAATAGGGGATACATCCATGTTGTTTGTCGCCACGCTCAAGGCTTTTCGCAATTTGCTGTTGCCGGGAATCGTCAAGATCTTCCTGTGGTGCTTGCTGGCCTATGTGGCGGCATTCGGCGGTTTTGTGTGGCTGATGACATGGCTGGTGGAGCGTTTCACCACCTTGCCGCAACTGCATGGCTTCGTGGCCGATGCGCTGGCGGCGGTAGGCGGCATGGTGCTGGCGTGGTTTATGTTCCCGCTACTGTACCCCGTACTGGTCAGCTTTTTTGACGAGCAGGTGGCCGACATCATCGACGGCGCGGATTACGCCGACAGACCCAAGGCTGAGGCGCCGTTCTGGCCCACACTTGGCAACGATGTCGTCTTTACGCTCAAGGCGCTGGCGCTCAACATCATTTGCCTGCCGTTGTTGCTGATCCCGGGGCTGGGGCTGGTGGTCTATTACGGCCTTAACGGTTATTTGCTTGGCATGCAGTTCTTCCGCATGGCGGCGGGCCGCCGTGTGTCGCGTGCGCAGGCCGAGGTGCTGGAGAAAAAGAACTTCACGTCCATCATGCTGACCGGCGTGACGATCAGCTTTTTCGCCACCATTCCCTTTGTCAATCTGGCCGCGCCCATTCTGGGTGTTGCCATCATGACGCACCTGTTCTACATGGCGCAGGCGCGCGCAGCGGGCTGAGGCGGATTTACCACCAGTGTTTTTGTTTTGGCATCGGGCCGCGTGCAAGGTATGCGGCATGCAACTTTTTATAGCGCGCGGGCGATGATTTCAGCGGCCTGTGCTTGAGCTTGATAAGATATTGCTCCGCCTGCCACAGGTTGCGCGGACTGTCGCGCCAGTGAGGTGCGCAGTCATCCAGATGCGCCACCTGATAGGCCTTGATCTTGCCGGTTTTGTCGACATAGGGGTCGTAATAGCTCCACGCCAGATCGCGCAGGGAGCGATAGCGCGGCGGGCGGCCATTCAGGCCTTCGTCGCGCGAGCGCGCCACGGCGCCCCAGCGGCCCTTTTGCTTGAAGACATAGATAACGTGATCAAGCCCGTCCTTGCTCTCAAGGCTCATGACCAGCGGCGGGTAGCCGTGATGTTCAAGGATGGCGGCGGCGGCCATTGCGGCCTCAAAGCAATGCAGACGGCCGCGCCTGAGCGCCGTTTGCGCGGATGCCAGTGTCTCGCCCTCTTTTTCGCGGTTATAGGGCAGGGTGCGCAGGTATGTCTGGACCTGTCTGGGTGTCTTGAGCTTTTTGGCCAGCTTTTGCGCAAGGGTCACGATGTTGTACCGGAAGCACGGGTTTAAACGGCGTCCAGCAAAACATGGGTGCGGCTGTAACGTCAAGTACATGGGTTTCTGAAAAACCAGGAGGCATAAACGTCTGTTCACGCTCTTTTTTTGCAAGGGTTTAGGCCATGCTTCGTATATATTAACCACTGCCACATATCATCAGTGCTTTCTCTTGCCGGAGCGATCTCATGCGCCTTGCCGTTCTTTGCCTGTTGTTCACCGCCGCCTTGCTGGGTGCGCCGCAGTTTTCTTTTGCCGACAGCGCGCAAAAAGAGCTGCGCATCCTGCGCGTGACCCCTGCGGGCGACAACGTGCCGGCCAAGCGCCAGATCGTGATCGAATTCAACCGTCCCGTCGTGCCGCTTGGCCGCATGGAACGCACGCAAGAAGAAACCGGCGTGACCATCACTCCCGCCGTCAATTGCCAATGGCGCTGGCTCAACACAAGCGCGCTGGCCTGCCAGCTGGGCGAGGAAGACAGCCTTGTGCCGGCCACAACCTATGAGCTGACCATAGAACCGCGCATCGCCGCGCAAGACGGCGCGCAGATCGCGCAAGCCTATGCGCACAGCTTCACCACGCGCGGGCCGGAGGTCGAACGCGCCAATTTCCGCACCTGGCGCGCGGCGGGCTATCCGGTGATGCAGGTGGTGTTCAATCAGCCGGTGACGAAAACATCGGTGGCTGACCACCTCTATCTGGCCACCGACAATGGCAAGACGCGCCATGATGTCACTGTCAGCGTGGATGAGCAGACGCAGGAGCTGCCGTCCAGGCTGTCTATCCCCGGCGAAAAGCTTTTTGTGCGCTTCATGCAAAAAATCACCCGCAAAAGCGACGATCAGGTGACCTACGTCAACGGCGAGGAAGCGCGCCGCATCTGGATGGTCGAACCCGTGCAGGAGCTGGCGCGCGACAGCGATGCCGAATTGCGCGTGGAGGCGGGGCTGGTTTCGGCGGCAGGACCGCAAGAGGGCAGGGAAAACCGCACGGTCGTCAGTTTCCGTACCTTTCCCGATTTCCGCTTTATCGGCGTGACGTGCGTCAACAACAACGACGATCCTGTGCTGGTCAAGGCGGGTGAACGCCAGAAGGATAGCGAGTTGTGTAACCCCCTGCGCGGCGTGGCGCTGTCGTTCAGCGCGCCGGTGTTGCGCTCGCAGGTGAAAGATCATGCGGTCTTCACGCCCGACCTTGCGGGCGGACGCAAGGATTATAACCCGTGGGGGGAGGAAAACCGCGATTACTCCCTGTTGTCGAGCCCGCATGTGCAGGGCCGCACCTATGACATGTACCTGCCGGGCGGGCTCAAGGCGGCGCAACGCTACCGCATCGAACTGCCGGGTGAAAAGAAATCCGGCTGGCTTGGCTGGCTGTGGCCGTGGGGCAAGAAGGCAGCGTTTAGCGATGAATTCGGCCGCAGTCTGGATGCGGCCGTGGATACGACGTTTGCAACTGATCACCGCAAGCCTAATTACGAATTGCCGCACAGCGATGCGGTGCTGGAGGCGGGGATCGACAGCGAAGTCCCGCTCTACGTCAACAATCTTGAGCGTGTCGACGTAAAATACCGCCGCGTCACCACCGCAGGTACCGCACAGGAACAAGACTACGCGCAAGAACCCGCGCAGGTGCAGGACGTGCAGTTCGCGGTACCTCTTGGCGTGCGCGAGATGCTGGCGGGCCGCACGGGGGCGCTGTTCGGCTATCTGCAAACGACCCCGCAGGCCAAAAAATGGGATAACGACAACCGCTTTTTCGCGCAGGTAACGCCGTGGCAGGTGCATGCCAAGCTCGGGCATTTCCGCTCCTTGCTGTGGGTGACGTCTTTTGCCGACGGCACACCAATAGCCAATGCCAAGGTCACGGTCTATGCCGACAGCTTCACGCAGATGGACGCACCGCAGAAAATTCTGGCCAGCGCGGTGACGGATGACAGCGGCATTGCGACCTTCGCAGGTATGGACACGCTCGACCCCGAGCAGAAATTCAACGTCTGGCGCGACGAGGACGAGCGTATCTTCATGCGTGTTGAAAAGGGCGATGACATGGCGCTGTTGCCTGTCTCTTACGCCTACGAGATTTACCCGAGCTATGTGTCCGAAGACCGCATCTATCCCGACACCGAAAAACTGCACGGCCACATGAAGGCCTGGGGCATGACAGCGCAGGGGATCTACCGCGCGGGTGATACGATGCAGTACAAGGTTTACCTGCGCAATCAGGATAACGAAACCTTCGTCGCGCCGCCCGATGCCGCCTATACCCTGACCATCACCGATCCGCTCGGCAAGGATGTGGAAAAAATCGAGGGCGTGAAATTCTCGCGCTTTGGCAGCTATGCCGGCGAATATGCCATCCCCAAGACGGCGACGACGGGCTGGTACAAATTCACGCTCGATGCCGACTTCACGCCCGGTCGCAAAGGCGACGACAAACTGACGATGACCTTTGCGCCGATGTCGGTCTTGGTCAGCGACTTTACGCCCGCACCCTTCCGCGTTGCGGCGGAGCTGAACGGCACGGCGTTTCACCCCGCTGACAAGCTGGTCATTGATACCACAGCGCGCCTGCATTCGGGTGGGCCTTACGCCGATGCCAGCGTGCGCATGACGGCAACGCTGAAAAGCCGCGCCTTCGCGCCCGCCACGCCTGCCGCCAAAGGCTTCAGGTTTGACAGCTTCATGGATGAAAACGATACCGAACAGCTCTGGCAGAAATCGGCCATGCTCGACGGCAAGGGCGATCTTGAACAAACGTGGGAAGTGCCGGCGCGCGCCATCGTCTATGGCGTGCTTGAGGTCGAAAGCGCCGTGCGCGACGACCGCGGCAAGTCGATCGCGGCCCTTGCCAGCGCGAAATACATGGGCGTTGACCGTTTTGTTGGCCTGAAAACCGACAAATGGGTCTTTGACGCGAATGCGCCGGCTGATATTGCTACGCTGGTGGTGGATGGCGATGGCAAACCTGTTTCGGGCGTTGCGGTCACCGGCATCATCGAGCGCGAGACCGTCACCACCGCCAAGGTCAAGGGCGCGGGCAATGCCTATCTGAGCGATATTACCGTCACCTGGGACAAGGTGGATGAATGCAAGCTTGTTTCGGGCGACACTGCGCAGCTATGCAGCTTTACGCCCAAGCTTGCGGGCACCTATCGCGTGAGCGCGACGATCACCGATACGAAGGGGCGCGAACACGCGACGCAAACAACGCTGTACGTCAGCGGTGACGATTACGTCGCCTGGAACACGCAAAGCGATCTGGCCCTGCCGCTGGTGCCCGAGCAAAGTGAATACAAGGTCGGCGACACCGCGCGCTATCTGGTCAAGAATCCGTGGCCGGGCGCGACGGCGCTTGTCACCATCGAGCGCTATGGCGTGATCGACTCTTTCACGCAAAAGCTTGAGGGCAGCACGCCGGTGATTTCTTTTCCCGTCAAGCCGGACTATCTGCCGGGCTTCTACCTTTCCGTCGTGGTGACATCGCCGCGCGTTGAGGCCGCGCCGCCTGAAATCGGGCAGATCGACATGGGCAAGCCCTCTATGCGCATGGCCTATGTGCGCGTGCCTGTGCGCGATCCCTACAAGGAAATGACGGTTGCTATAAAAGCGGAGCAGGACGTTTACCGACCGCGCGACACCGTCAATGTGACGCTGAAGGCCGCGCCGCGCCACGCGCCTGCTACGCAGCAACCAGTCGAGTTGGCCGTCGCGGTGCTGGATGAATCCGTCTTCGATCTGGTTGCGGGCGGCAAGACAGCCTTTGACCCGTATCAAGGCTTTTATGGCCTCGACGATCTTGACCTGCGCAACTACAACCTGATGACGCGCCTTGTGGGCCGCCAGAAGTTCGAGAAAAAGGGCGCCAACCCGGGCGGCGATGGTGGCTCGGACATTGGTATGCGAAATATCTTCAAGTATGTCAGTTACTGGAATCCGTCCGTGCCCGTGGATAAAGACGGCAACGCGCAGATCAGCTTTGAAGCGCCCGATAACCTGACAGGCTGGCGCGTACTGGCACTGGCGGTGACGCCGGGCGACCGCATGGGCCTTGGCGAGGGGACCTTCAAGGTCAACCGCCCGATTGAAATCCGCCCCGTCATGCCCAATCAGGTGCGCGAGGGCGATACTTTCAAGGCCGGTTTCAGTGTTATGAACCGTACCGATGCGCAACGCACGCTCAAGGTCACCATCAAGGCTGCGGGCGACATCAAGGAAGGCCAGCCGCGCGAACACAGTGCCGACCTCACGCTTGAACCCTACAAGCGCGGCACGGTCTATATGGACATCGCAACCGCGATGTTGCCAGAGCAGCGCGACGAGCCGCAGGGACGCATCACCTTTGCCGCCACCGCGCAGGATGGCGAGGAAAACGACGGTATGGAATGGATCCTGCCGGTGCTGAAAAGCCGCACCTTTGACGTGGCCGCCAATTACGCGACCACGACGGAAAACAGCGTGACGGAAAGCATCGCCTTCCCGCAAGGCATTCACGAGGATGCGGGCGAGGTCAGCCTTGTGCTGTCGCCCAGCGTGCTGGGCAGCCTTGAAGGCGCATTCCGTTATATCCGCGACTATCCCTATCCGTGCTGGGAGCAGGTGTTGACGCGCGGCGTTATGGCCTCGCACTATCAAAACCTGCAGCAATATATGAAGGACGGCTTTACCTGGGCGGACAGTGCGCAATTGCCGCAGGCGACGCTTGACCGTGCGGCCAGCTATCAGGCGCCTAACGGCGGCATGACCTATTTCATCGCGCGCGATGAATATGCCGACCCGTACCTGAGCGCTTATACCGCGATCGCCTTTAACTGGCTGAAAGATGCTGGCTACAAGGTTCCGGTTGAAGTCGAAAGCAAACTGCATGCCTATCTGCAAAACTTTCTGCGTCAGGATGTCGCGCCAAGCTTTTACAGCGACGGCATGACATCGTCGGTGCGCGCCGTCGCGCTGGCGGCGCTGGTCAAGGCGGGCAAGGCCGATGCGGATGACGTTGTGCGCTACCGTCCGCATCTTGCGCGCATGGGGCTGTTTGGCAAGGCGCACTTCCTGCAGGCGGCGCAATTGTTTGACAAAACGCAAGCTGCCGCGCGCGAGGCCGCGGATATGATCTTTGCCAGCGGCAACGAAACCGGCGGCAAATTCATGTTCAATCAGGAATATGACGACGGTTATACCCGCATTCTTGCTACCCCGTTGCGTGATAACTGCGCGGTGCTGGACGCATTCGTCAGCTATGCCGATACCAAGGATGGCCGCGATCTGGTCGGCGACAAGCCGTTCAAGCTGGTGCGCACCATCACCCAGACACATGAAAACCGCGATCATTGGGAAAATACGCAAGAAAACATGTTCTGCATGGCTGCCCTTGTCGACTACGCCAAACGCTATGAATCCGTGAAACCGGACATGAAGGTCACCGCCGCAATGGACGGTACGCCTTTTGGCACTGCGGCGTTTACATCGCTACGCGACCCTGCCGTGACACTCGAAAAGCCTATCGCGCAGGGCGATGCAGGCCGCAAGGCCAGTGTGGCCATCACGCGCGAGGGCGACGGCAGGCTCTATTACGCCACGCGTCTGCGCTATGCGTCCAAAGCGGGATTTGACAGTGCCGTGAATGCAGGCATGACGGTCAAGCGTGAATACAGCGTCAAGCGCGACGGTAAATGGGTGTTGCTTGAACCCCCGTTTACGCTTGCGCGGGGCGAGGTTGTGCGCGTTGATCTCTACCTTTCCATACCTGCCGCACGCAATTTCGTAGTGGTCGACGATCCGTTGCCGGGCGGGCTTGAAACGGTCAATACCGATCTGGCCACAGCATCGACGGTTGACGATGGTGAGGCGGCATTTGATGCCGCAGGCGGATCGTGGTGGTTCAACTACAGCGACTGGCGTGAATACGCGCATAGCCGCTGGAGCTTTTATCACCGCGAGTTGCGCCACGACGCGGCACGGTTTTATGCCGACTGGCTGCCGGCAGGCAACTATCACCTGTCCTATGCGGCGCAGGCCGTGGCGGAAGGCGATTTCGCGATGCTGCCCGTGGGCGCTTCTGAAATGTACGATCCCGATGTCTACGGGCGCGGGGTTGCAGGCGAGTTGAAGGTCAATGCTGTCGATACGCCGTAAGGCCCGCATCGCGCTCTGGGCCCTGTGTGGGGTGGTTGCCGTCTTTGCCGCGCTGACAGTGCTGTCGGTGCAGCCGGTGTCGCAATCCCTGCGTGCCATCGCGGCAGAGGCGCAGACGCAGCGCATCGTGGACCGTAACGGCATGGCGCTGACCATGACCTATCAAAACCGCTGGAACACCGACGACTACGTGCCGCTTTATGAGATGCCGGCATTTTTGAAAGACGCATTCGTGTTTTCCGAGGACAAGCGGTTTTTTGACCATCGCGGTGTCGACTGGCGCGCGCGCATGGCGGCGGTGGCGCAGAACCTCGGCAATCTGCAGGTCATACGCGGCGCCAGCACCATTACCGAGCAGGTCGTGCGCATGATCACGCCGCGCCCGCGCACGGTATGGTCGAAATGGCTGGAGGGGGTCGAGGCTCTGTGCCTTGAGGCAGCGGCGGGCAAGGCGGATATTCTCGAATTCTATCTCAACGAAGTGCCCTACGCCGCCAACCGGCGCGGGGCCGTGCAGGCGGCGCGCTATTACTTCGCGCGCGATTTACATACCCTGACGGCCAAGGAAATGCTGGCGCTTGTGGTACTGGTGCGCGCGCCATCCGCACGCGATCTTTACGCCAATCCGCAAGGTATTGAAAAGCCGGTTCAGGCCCTGGCCGACGACATGCTGGCTGCGGGCCTCATTGATGAAACGTTGCGTCGCGAGATTGCGGCCCAGGAGATCCGCCCCGTGCGGGCTGCTATACCTGTCGACGCACGTCACTTCGCACGCTATATCCGCCAGCAGCCTGCGGGCGGGCAGAACACCTTGCGCACGACGCTTGACGCGACCTTGCAGGCGCAGGTGCAGGGCATCATCAACGCGCGGGTCAAATCGCTTGCCACCAAGAACGTGCATAACGCCGCCGCCATCGTGATCGACCATACCTCCGGCGAGGTGCTGGCATGGGTATCTGCCGATGCCGACGGCACGCCCGCCGCCGAAATCGACGCCGTGCTGGCCCCGCGCCAGCCGGGATCGGCAATGAAACCGTTTGTTTATGCGCTGGCACTGGAAAAGGGCTGGAGTGCCGCGACGCTGGTTGATGACGCGCCGCTGGCCGATGCGGTGGGGGCGGGGCTGCACCGCTTTCGCAATTACAGCGGCAGTTATTACGGGCCGGTGACGGTGCGTGAGGCGCTTGGCAATTCGCTGAACATTCCGGCATTGCTGGCTATCCGCCATGCGAGCACGGTTGCTTATATGAATTCGCTGCTGGCGCTTGGTTTTACCACGCTGACCGAGCGGGCGGACGTGTATGACGAAGGGCTCGCCCTTGGGAACGGCGCGGTCAGTTTATTTGAGCTTGCGCGTGCTTATGCGGCGCTGGCCAATATGGGGCAATACCATCCGTTGCATGTCGTCATGGATGGCGATGCCCTGACAGCAGGCAAGCGGATTTACAGCCCTGAAACAGCATCCATTATTTCCGATATCCTGTCCGATCCCTCCGCGCGCAGGCTGGAATTTGGCGACGACAGCATCCTCAACTATCCCGTGCAGACAGCGGCCAAGACGGGGACATCAACCGATTACCGCGACGCCTGGACGATGGCCTATAACGACCGCTATGTCGTGGGGGTATGGATGGGTAACCTCGACTATACGCCGATGAACAATGTCACGGGGTCGACAGGTCCGGCACTTGCGGTGCGCAGCATTTTCTCCGTCCTCAACCGCGGGCGCGAACAGCGCGGCCTGTATATGAGCCCGCGCCTGGTCAGCCGCGACGTCTGCGTGCGTCCGCTCGACAAAAACGGGGAATGCCCCATGCGCACGGAATGGTTTGCGCATGACAATATACCGGCGCAAAACACGCCACCAAAGCCTGCGGCGCAGGCCAATCCTGTCATCGTGCGCCCGACGCAGGGCCTGCAGATCGCCTATGATCCGCGTATTCCCGCCGACAGCCAGAAGTTCCGCTTTGAAATGACCGGCCTTTCGGCGGGCATGCGCGTGCAATGGTACCTTAACGGTGACCTGCTGCGTGGGGACCGTGAAGGGCGTTATCTCTGGCAGGTCAGGCGGGGTAAATACCGCCTTGCGGCACTGGTCATTGATGCGGATGGAAAAAGCCGCGCGCTGGCTCCGGTCGAATTCATGGTGAAGTAGGGGGCAGAAGGGTGCTATAGTCCAACAATCACCCATGCCCGTTACAAGAGATGCCCGCCGTGCCAGAGCTTTATTCCACCCCGCCTTCTTCCGACCTGAGTGCGCGCGCGCTGGATATTCTGCAGAAAACATACGGCTTTCAGGCGTTTCGTGGCGCACAGGGCGAGATTATCCGGCATATCGCCGGCGGGCAGCACGCTTTTGTGCTGATGCCCACGGGCGGCGGAAAATCATTGTGCTATCAAATTCCGTCGTTGTTGCGCGCAGGCGCGGGTATCGTCATTTCCCCACTGATTGCCCTGATGCAAAACCAGGTCGATGCGTTGCGCGAGCTTGGCATCCGCGCGGCCGCCATCAATTCCGGCGTTGCGGGCAGGGATATTGCCGCCGCCAAGGATGCGCTGTTGCGCGGGGAGCTTGATCTTCTCTATGTCGCGCCTGAACGCCTGTTGATGGATGACTTTCTTGCCCTTCTCGACGAAGCGCCGGTGGCGCTTTTCGCCATCGACGAAGCGCATTGCGTGTCGCAATGGGGCCATGATTTCAGACCGCATTACAAGCAGCTCTCCCTGCTGGCCGAACGCTATCCCGCCGTGCCGCGCATCGCCCTGACGGCAACTGCTGACGCGCCCACACGGCGCGACATTATCGATTGTCTCAAGCTTGGCGAGGGGCGTGAATTTGTGGCGGGGTTTGACCGGCCCAACATTCACTATACCATCGCCGTCAGGGATAATGCGCGCGCGCAAGTGCTGCGCTTTATCAAAGACAACCATGCCAATGACAGTGGCATTGTCTATTGCCTGTCACGCAAGCTGACCGAAGAAACGGCCCAATGGCTGTGCAACGAGGGATTTGACGCCTTGCCCTATCACGCGGGGCTTGATGCGCAAACGCGCGCGCGCAACCAGGACCGCTTTCTCAAGGAAGAAAAAGTTATCATGGTCGCCACGATCGCCTTTGGCATGGGGATCGACAAGCCCGATGTGCGCTTCGTGGCGCATATGACGATCCCCAAGAATATCGAGGCCTATTATCAGGAGACAGGCCGCGCGGGCCGCGACGGCATGCTGTCGAACGCGCTGATGATCTATGGCGCGCAGGATGCGGTGATGCAGCGCAATTTCATCGAAGAGTCTGCGGCACCCGATGCACAAAAGCGCATCGAACATCAAAAACTTAACGCCTTGCTTGGGCTGTGCGAAACGGCGGTCTGCAGGCGGCAGGTGCTGCTGGATTATTTTGGCGACACTTGCGCGCCGTGCGGCAATTGCGATACCTGCCTGTCGCCGCCGCAAACCTTTGACGGTACTATTGCCGCGCAAAAAGCCTTGTCTGCGGTTTACCGTACCGACCAGCGGTTCGGGGTTGGCTACCTTACCTCGGTTTTGCTGGGCGTTGCGGATGATGAGCGCATCGCGCGCCTTGGGCATGACAAGACCAGCACCTTTGGCATCGGCACGGAATTCAGCAAAGCCGAATGGCAGGCGATTTTCCGCCAGCTTGTCGCGCTGAATTTCCTCAGCGTCGATGCCGATCACGGCGGTCTGCGCATGACAGCACAGGGGCAGGAGTTTCTCAGGAACAAGAAAACCCTCAGCCTCCGTCGCCCCGAAACAGGACGCGGCAGAAAAGCGAGAACCTCGGTCCGCGCGCTGGCGGATGATGCGAACATCGATCAGGCGCTCCTTGCCGAACTCAAGGCCGCCCGCATGGCGCTGGCGCGCGCGCAGGGCGTGCCGCCCTATGTCATCTTTCATGACAAGACGCTGTACGACATGGCCGCGCGCAAGCCTCAAACACTTGGTCAAATGGCGCATCTCCACGGCATCGGCGAACAAAAACTCGCCAAATACGGCGAGACGTTTCTGAACGTTATCATCGGGCAGGAGTGAAGCTGACATGTCCAGAAAAGACATCTATGCGCTGGATCGTAAAAAGGGGCTTTACCTCAAACAGACACGTGCAAAAGGGCGTGGTGTGTTTTGCGTCAGCGATATAGAAGAGGGGGAGATTGTGGAGATTTCGCCTGCGCTTGTTCTTGACGAGGGGGCAACGGCCTATGCCGAGCAAACCATCCTTCATGATTACAAGTTCAAGATAGGCGATCTGTCACACCGCCAGCGCGCGCTCTTTCGCATCGCAACGCCCGAGAAAAGTTGCTGTATCGTCATGGGCATGATGGCCTTCTGCAATCATGACGAAAACCCCAATGCCGATATTTTCTGGGAGGAAGACGAAGGCACGGCCTACCACTTCCTTGAAGCTTCACGCCGGATACCAAAAAATACAGAAATATGCACCAACTACGGGCGCGGATGGTTTAGCAAGCGCAAGCAGAACCGCAAATAGGCAGCGAATAGAGAGAAAGCCTGCTTTTATTTACCCAGCACAAAATCCAGTAATCCTTGAAAATCGCTGGACGTAGCGTTCGGCAGCGCGCCGAGCTTTTCGTCAGGCAGATTAAAGCGGTTTACCCAATATGTCGGAAAGCCAAAACTTTTGGCCCCATATGCATCCCATCCCCCGAAAGCGGCAAAGACGATCTCGTTCTTGGACAAGCCCAAATGTTCTATACCAAGTTCGTAGGCTTGGGGATCTGGCTTGTAAGTGCTATTCGCCGCCGTGCTGAGTAATTCATCAAACAACGCCTCTATCCCGGCATTTTCTGCGTTGGCACGCAGCATCTTTTCACTGAAGTTTGCGATAGTGATAATTTTTATGCCGTGTGCGCGAAGCTTTTTCAGGCCGTCGACGGCATCCGGCCAGGGCTTGAGCGTCAAATAAGCATTCAGGAGTTGTTGCCGCTGCTTTGGTGTCGCGGTCAATTTCATGCTCTCAAGCGTATAGTCCAGCGCATCGGCCGTGACCTTAAAAAAATCTGCATGCTGATGTGTAATAGAGCGAAGAAAGCCATATTCAAATTGTTTTGCACGCCACGCCTTGGTCACGTCCATGCCCTTTCCAGGGAAAACGCTTTCAACTGTAGGTACGATAGAATTGGGATCGAAAATAACGAAGTAATCAAAAGCCACGGCTTTATAACGTGTGGACGCAGGCTCCGCATGGGCGGAGAAGCAAAGCAGAATACTCAACGCAAGCGCTACAAAGGCAGTACGAAACATGGTCAATCTTCCCTTGGTGATCAAAATGACTGTCGAGAGATCTTTTATACGCGATCCTGTCAAAACAGGCACGAAGAGAGAATCGTCCTCGCGCGGGCTTGGCTGAGAGCCGATTTTTTCGCGCGTGTGCAAGTGTATGTAGCGGGTTCACCTGCCCGACATTCCGTAATAGAGGCGCAAGTGTGGATAACTTTTACCCTCGGCGGGTGGAAGGCTTGCAGGGGGGCAACTGTCTGCAAATAAAGTAAAAAAAGCTGACAGGGAATTTGTATAATCATAGGGATTTTGATTTAATCCTTTTTGTGAACCACTTATTCATGATCGCCGCAGAAAAGGTCCTTTTTTCGTCAAGACGTTTTCTTTCTCGCGCCGTCTTGCCCGGGCCGTCGCTGTCGCGCCATTTGCTGACAGCGGCGATGCTGTGCTGTGCCTTTTTCCTTTCCCATATTGCGCTGGCGGCTGACGATAACAAACCCGCGATGGACGGCGCATCGGCGCTTATACTTGAACAGTTGCAGGCGGCGGGTTCGGGCGATCCCGTGAATGCAGGCCTGCAACAGGCGGGCGAATATAGCGCCAATGCCATACGTGACGCCTTGCCCGCCGATGCTTATGTGCGCAAGCGCTACGGCAATGCGGCGGCGTGGCTGTCGGGGGCGTTGCGTGATACGGCGGCTGAAACAGTCAGCGGTTCAACGTTGCAGGGCGTGTTGAACGGCGTCGAACCCGCGGCGGGTGACATCGGCAACCGGCTGATGCTCAATGCGACAGGCCGTGCCATTGACGACGCCGCGCAAGGCGCGCGCGATACCGGCCTGCCGTTCCTGCGCAATCTCGAAGCGGAATACCAGTTGCAGCAGGGGGAAAAGCCGCAGTACAGCCTGCGCGCCATTGACGCCCTGTACGAAAGCCCCGATCTGCGCCACACGGTCTTTGCCGAAGGCGGCGTGTCCTATCGCGGCGGGCGCACCACGACCAATGTGGGCAGCGGCTATCGCCTGATGAATGATGATGAAACATGGCTTTATGGCGTTAACGCCTTTTACGACCATGAGTGGGAGTATAAACATCACCGCGTCAGTCTGGGCGTGGATGCCACGAATACTGACCTGCGCGTTTTTGCCAACCGTTATGTGGCGCTGTCTGGCTGGCGCGACGCGCGGGCGGGGTACGAAGAAGTTGCGCTCAGCGGCTGGGATGCGGGCATTTCCGGCCCGATGCCGTTCTTGCGCGATCTGGAGGCCACAGGCACGGCCTTTACCTGGCAACGCCACGACAGTCAGGATGATCTGCGCGGCTTGCGTTTGAACCTGGATTATACGCCGACGCCCAAGGTCGCGCTGGGTCTGGCCACCACGCAGGATTCTGACGGCGATACGCAGGTGGCGGCCACCATCCGCTATAATTTCAACGCCGAAAAGCGCGAGCGCGAACGCAATGCCCAAAGTGTGCGCGACCTGCGGCTCAAGCGCGTGGACCGCGAAAACACCATCGTGACGCAACAGCGCGCTAAAAACGCTGTGGCGACGCTTGGTATCGTGGTGGACGAGACGACGGGCGCCAATCAGGTCATTGCGCCTGACAGTACGGTGTCGGCGCTGTCTGTCGGCCAACAGGTGCAGTATGACAGCCGTGTCGTTGTCTCGGGCGGGGCGGGGGATTACGCGCAGTTGCGCTTTGGCGATGGCGGTATCTTGCGCATTGGCAGCGATACGACGGTCGATATTGCCGTGGGGGTTGTCACCTTGGTCAGCGGCGTGGCGCAATATGTATCGGGGTCAACGAACGTGGTCGTCAACGTGCCGGGCGGCACCATTATTCTGACGGGGACTGACATTGACGTCTACAGCGCTGGCGCGACCTCGACCGTGCGCGTGCGCGACGGGCAGGTATCCGCCAATGGTGTGACGGTGAACAGCGGCGAGATTGCTGACGTCAGCGGCGGCGCCGTGGTGCTGGCGCCGGGATCGCCCGCCTATCAACAGCACAGGCAACAAGTTTACGCTCGTCTGGACAATGCAGATCCCACGCCCTTCGTCGCGGCCAAGGCCGCCCCTTATGTTTACCGCGATGTCTATGTGCAGTCAGCACCGGCGCAGGTCGGCGACGATTTGGTGCTGGGCATGGCCTTTTCAAAGGCGGTCACGCGTGTGGGCCCGGTGATGCTTGACTTTACGCTCAACGGCGTCAGCCGCAGTGCCGCCTATCTGTCCGGCGACAATTCGACCACGCTGTTGTTCCGTTATGTGACGGTTGCGGCGGATGCCGGCGCGGGCGCGGTTGCGATTGACGATTTCACGCTCAACGGCGGTGGCGTGCAATCGGGCGCCATGCAGGCGGTCGTCTATGTGCCGCCCTCGTCGGCGTCCTTCCCGGGCGGGCCGGTGACGCCGGCGGACCTGACCGTTGCTGTGACTTCCGGCGCGGCGCCGACAACCTCCTCCAGCCCCATTGCCTATACGCTGACGTTCTCCGAAGCCGTGACGGGGCTGACGGCGGGCGATCTGGCGGTGAGCAACGGCACGGCGTCGGGGCTGTCGACGAGTGACAACGTTGTCTGGACGGTCAACGTGACGCCGGGCAGTTTGGGTGCAGTGAGCGTGCAGGTGCCGGCGGGCGCCGCGCAATCGGCAGGCGGTGCCAACAACCTTGCGTCCAATACACTCAGTGTGACTTACGATACCGGCCCCCCTACAGGCTACGCCGTGGCCTTCACGACCGATCCGATTGATGCTGGTAACGATACTGCGGCCGCGTTTGAACTAAGTGGTGCGGAGGTTGGCACGACTTACACCTATACCATCACCAGCTCGGCGGGCGGCGCGCCTGTAACCGGCAGCGCAAGCGTCAATGCCGCGACGATGTCCGTCACGGGCATCGACGTCACCGCGCTGGCGGATGGCACGCTGACTCTTTCCCTGACGCTAGAAAACACGCTGGGCGCTGGCGGGGTGGCGGTGAGCGATACGGTTGTCAAGAATACGGCGCCTTCGGGTTATGCCGTGGCCTTCACGACCGATCCAGTGACCGCCGCGAATGCAAGCTCGGCTGCGTTTGACCTGACATCGGCACAGGTAGGCGCCGATTATGCCTATAGCATCACATCAAGCGCGGGCGGTACTGCTGTAACGGGCAGCGGCACTGTCAATGCGGCCTCTATGCCATTGACGGGCATTGACCTCAGCGCGCTGCCCGATGGCACACTCACGCTGTCGCTGGTCCTGACCAATGCCTTTGGCTCGGCGGGGGCGGCCGCGAGCGATACGGTGGTCAAGGATACAACGCCGGCTGGCTATGCGGTGGCCTTTGTTACCGATCCTGTCAATGCCGCCAACGTGACGGCAGCGGCGTTTGACCTGACAGGCGCGCAAACGGGCGCAAGCTATGCCTATAGCATCACCTCAAGCGGCGGGGGCAGCGCGGTGACGGGCAGCGGTACAGTGACCGCCGCGACCATGCCGTTCACCGGCCTTGACCTCAGCGGTCTTGGCGAGGGCACGCTGACGCTGTCGCTGACCCTGACCAGCGTATCGGGCACGGCGGGCGCGGCAGTCACGGCAACGGTGACGAAGGATACGACCATCCCTGCGCCGTCAGGCTATACGGTGGACTTCACGACCGATCCGCTGACGCTTGGAAACGTGAATGCGGCGGCGTTTGATCTGGCGGGTGCTGAAGTCGGCGCGACATATAATTACAGCATTTCATCAAGCGGGGGCGGCACGCCTGTTACAGGCAGCGGGACCGTCACTGCTGCCTCAATGTCGTTCACGGGGATCGACCTTGGCGGGCTTGCGGACGGGACGATCACGGCATCGCTGACGCTTTCCAACCCGTCCATCGGCCCTGCCGTAACAGATACGACGACCAAGGCAACGACGCCGTCGGGGTATACGGCCACATTCACAACGACGCCGTTGACGGCGGGCAATGTGACGGCGGCAGGCTTTACGCTGGCGGGGGCGAATGTCGGCGATACGTATGATTACACCATCACCTCAAGCGGCGGCGGCACGCCTGTCAGCGCATCCGGCACGGTGAGCGGCGCCAGCATGAACGTGACCGGTATCGACCTCAGCGGTCTGGCCGATGGCCTGGTGACGGTGTCGCTGACGGTTACCAATGCGTTGTCAGAAACGGGTGCAGCCGCCACCGATACAGCGAACAAAGCCACTGTCCCCACCGGCTATGCCGTGGCCTTTACGACAGATCCGCTCACGTCCGCCAATGCGGCCGCGGCCGCTTTCTCCATCACGGGCGCAACGGCGGGGGACAGCTATGATTACACCGTCAGCTCCAGCGGCGGCGGCGCAAGTGTGACGGGCAGCGGCATAGCGGCAGCCGCAACGGTGAATGTGACCGGCGTTGATCTTTCTGCCGTACCCGACGGCACGCTGACAGTCGCGGTCACGTTGACCAACACGCTCGGCGTGACGGGGGCGGCGGTCGTCAACACGGTTGCCAAGTCGACCACGCCGACAGGTTACAGCGTGGCCTTCACGACCAGCCCTGTAAACGCAGCCAGTGCGACTGTTGCGGCGTTTGATCTTAGCGGCGCCGAGGTTGGCACGACCTATACCTATGCCATCACGTCAAGCGGCGGAGGGGCGGCAGTAAGCGGTAGCGGTACGGTCAGTACCGCTTCTATGTCGTTCACCGCTTTGGATGTCAGCGGTCTGGGTGATGGCACGCTGACTGTGTCTATGACGCTCAGTAGCGTTTCGGGCAGTGCGGGCACGGCGGCGACGGCGACAGTCGCCAAAGACGCGACGGCACCCGCAATCCTTTCGGTCACGCCGCCAGCGGATGGAGTATATGATGACCTTTAAACAATCATGTTTGGCGTTTGTGTTGTGCGTATTGACGCTGGCAGCGCGACCTGCGCTTGCGGCCAATCTTGACTTTACCGTGAATACGGGGGAACCCGTCATCGTTGACATCACGGGAGGTACGCCGCGCCTTGCGCTAACGGTGGGTAGCGCAAGCCGATTTGCAACATATGTATCGGGTTCGGGTACAGCGGCGCTATTGTTCCGCTATAGCGTGCAGGCGGGGGATTTCGATGCCGACGGCGTTGCTGTGGTGCCTCCGGTGGATCTCAATGGTGCGACCATCCGTGATGCCGCGGGGAATGACATGGCGTTGTCTTATGTGGCTCCGGCCACCGGCAACGTCAGGGTCCAAACCTACACCGTGGCCTTTGCCACCGATCCGGTGACGGCGCTGAACCAGTCAGCTGTCAGCCTCACGATGGCCAAGGCGCCGGTCGGTGCAACTTTTAATTATACCATCACCAGTTCGGGCGGAGCGGGCAGTGTAACAGGGACAGGTACAGTCGCAAGTGTGCCGCAAACGATCAGCGGTATTGACGTGACCTCGCTGCCAGACGGCACGCTGACGGCGTCGCTGACGGTGACGGGGGCCTCGGGCACGGGTGCGGCGCGCACGGCGACGGTGGCAAAGAACACCACGGCCATTCTTGATGGCTTACCGACGCCCGCGGCGGCCTATGGCCTGCGCAAGCTGCGCAGCGCTTATGCGGGGCCGCTCGTGCAGGTCCGCAGGTCTGACAACGCAACGCAGGATATCGGTGCCCTGGCCAACGGCAACCTGAATGAAACGGCGTTGACAACGTTTTGCGGTTCCTCGAATTGCTTTGTGCAGACGTGGTATGATCAAAGCGGCAACGGCCTCAATGCCGTGCAGCCTACAGCTGCGCAGCAACCCTCGCTGGTCAGTGCGGGGACGATCTTGCGCATGGGAACGCGCCCGGCCTTGTATATCGCGCCTGCTAACGCGATGACGGTTACGGGGATTACATGGAACGCCTATACGCTGTCAGCCGTAGTGCGCCATCAAAGTGCGCCCAGCGATGTGCGTGCGCTGGCTGTCAAACGCACCAGTACCGCGAACAGCGAATTTTTCTGGTTTTACTGGAGTTCCAGCGGAAGCGTGACCTGGGACCAGAATGGAAGCGGCACCGGCTCCAGCCGTTTTAACACAGGTTTTACGCCGGTGCTGAATACCAATTACGTCTACACGCTGGTGCGTCCCTTGTCGGGCAGCAACCGCATTCAATACGTCAATGGAGTCGTGCGCGGGTCAACGTCGTCCAACGCCAACGTCTCAAACGCATTGCTGCTGACCATCGGTAACGATCCATCTTCGAGCAGCCGCGGGCTGGATGGGCGCGTGGGCGAATTCATTGTCTGGACAAGCGCACTGTCGACGACCGACCGCACCGCCCTGGAAGGCGATCAGGGCAACTACTATGCGCCGTAAATGGCACGCCCAGCTGTAGCGGTGTCTTTGGAATCTCTGAAAACCTGAAAAAATGGTGGTGGAGGTAGTTCAGAGATAATGCCCTTAGATGCCCCGCGTTCCGACGCAAGGATTTTCGATGAGAATAGCGGATGACGAGTTCTCTGTTGCCGGAGCAACGGCTCCTGTGAATACAGCAGTTACCTCTGGTCCCAACCAATCACGTCCCGGCCCTGCCGCTGCGGGCGATTCCAGCGGCAACGACATCCTTCTTGGCGGTGCGGGTAACGACATTATTTATGGCGGCGCAGGCAACGACATCCTGCACGGCGGGTATAAAAAATCAGATATCGATACTGCCGCCAAGGCGCTTGCCGGCGCGAAGAATGTGGTGGTGTGGGATCAGGCGGACCACTTTGGCAGTATTGCCGATGTAGGCAGTAACGACGGTAATGACGAGCTGCACGGCGGTGTCGGCAACGACGTTCTGATCGCGGCTTAGGAGACCTGTCCTTTACGTCGTGCAATCCTCGCTTTGGCGGGATTTTTTATGGCTGGATAAGCGCTGTTAGGTGCGGGGCTGAGGTGCGCCCTGCGGAAAGTTGCAGCGTGTGGGCATAATGGGGTTTGGGATTGTGCGCATGTGGCGTGCCATGCAAGACTATTGCAGTCTTAGTGCTCCTAATCTCTCCATCTTCTTGGTTTAATTTTGACTATGGTGCTGGCATGAAAAAAGTATTTATCTGCGTTGCCGTTGTGACTTTATTGACCTCTTTCTCATATGCAAGTAGCGCACCCGCCTTAATAGGTTCTGAAGTTCAAGACTATTGCGCAACAGAAGTCTTTACAAATGGACTTAGTAGAGAATTAAAAAATGTTGAATCTTTAAATATATCATTCAGTTTTTTACCTATAAATAGTTCTCCATTCAGATGTGAGAGTTCTCCTGCTAGATGTTCTAAATGGGTGGTGTTATCTAAGGAAGAGTTGGATAAAGAATACATTTCAGGCAAAGCAATTGAGCAAGCCCAGCTTTTGAGGGAAGTATACCCAACGTTTCTTTATCCGCAGCATGTGTCTGAATTAGTAGAAAAAACGCTTATTAAGGCATTGCGTGATTATGGAGGCAAACAAGTAAGCGGCATGCCCTGTCGTTTACCAAAGATGCACAAGCCTGGAGATGTCTCATCGGATGGTGAAAAATTAGAGACTGTCAGTGTGACTATTAAAGTCTATGAAAAAAAAATGCCCAAAGAATTGGCGGCTACTGAGGACACTTTTTTTCTTGTAGACGTGGACTACTATCGTGGAGCATCTGACTCTCGAAAGATTAATGCGGCCTTGGGAGGTGTTTATCTTGTGACAGGGAAAACTACCAAAGAAGAATTGATAGCGGAGATGTGGAAGCCGTGGGCTGCTCAGATTGATGGACCGCACCCAGAGTAAACAACAGTAAGTTTTTGAAAATTTACGAGGGAGCATCATGTACGCAGATTTAAAAAAAAATTTTAACTTTAAAAATATGCCTGTAAATGGAGAAATTACTCCAGTTAACGGTGTTTATAACATTAGTTATTCTTTTTTGGATCAGGTTAGTGTCTACCAGATAGACTATTTAGAGACTGGATACTCTGTCGAGAACTATTACGCTGTTTCCGAAAACAATTTATTACCAGCTGATATTCAAAGTCTTGCTTCTTCTATCACTGGAGGCTTTTCTGGGCTTCAAAGAACCCTGTTAGAGGGGGCGCTTTTTTCATACGCAGAGATAGCTAATATCAACTTTACGAATGATGCAAATGGGGCGATTGCTTTTGCGCCAGGCCGATCAATGGGGGTAGTCGATGGCGTGGAGTATGAGAACTTTGATGATGGGAGTCTCGCGGGTTCACTGTCTAACATAGGTTCTGGACAACAAGCGACGGGCCGATATGGAGATATTTGGTTTAATCTTGATAACCTCTACCTCACTGCGACAGTTGCGAGCTTTTATTCAACGGCATTACATGAACTTGGGCATTCGTTAGGTTTGAAGGAGGGGTCAAGTGTTCCAAGTGTGAATGATCCTCACCTTACTGTCATGTCAGATCAGCCATTTATAGGGATGCCTGACGGTTGGGTTACAAGTCTCCAACTGTACGACATCGCTGCCATCCAAAGCATCTACGGATATAATTATACGACACGTAAAGAGAATACGGTTTACGGTATCGGCAAGGGGTTTGGCGCGACAGCGGCGGATGCTTTTGTCTATAGCA
>JAEXMB010000045.1 GCA_023444705.1 Pseudomonadota bacterium
GACTTCAACAGCTATGGCGCGCGCCGTGGCAACCACGAAGTCATGATGCGCGGCACCTTCGCCAACATCCGCATCAAGAACGAGATGCTAGACGGTGTCGAAGGCGGCCTGACCCGCTATATCCCCACCGGCGAGCAAATGCCGATCTATGACGCGGCAATGAAATATATCGCAGCGAACAAACCACTTGTGGTCGTGGCAGGCAAGGAATACGGCACCGGATCGTCACGCGACTGGGCGGCCAAGGGCACCAACCTGCTGGGCGTCAAGGCCGTGATCGCGGAAAGCTTTGAGCGTATCCACCGCTCCAACCTTGTCGGCATGGGCGTGCTGCCCCTGCAGTTCAAGGACGGCATGACGCGCCACGACCTCAAGCTGACCGGCAGCGAGACATTTGATGTCAAAGGCGTTGCGGACAACCTCAAGCCGCGCGGCGACCTGACCGTCACCATCACCTATGCCGATGGCACCAAGCGTGATGTGACCGTTCTGTGCCGCATCGACACGCTGGACGAAATCGAATACTACCGCAACGGTGGCATTCTGCAGTACGTCCTGCGCGCGATCGCCAAGCCCACGGCCAAGGCGGCGTAAGCCACGTGCAGCGCACAGCCCGTTACATGAACAAAACGGCGGCAGCCCTGATCGGGGTTGCTGCCGTTTTCATGTGCGCAGGCGCGCAGGCGCAGGAAGCAGCACCTGCGCTGACGCTTGAAGGCACCGCACCCGCACCCGCGGCAGAGCCACTGCCCGACTGGATGAAATTCACCGACCCCTACGGCAAGAAGCAGGCGGACCTGTCGACCGCGCATCTGACGGACGAGGAAATCGAAAGCTGGACGCAGGAGCGCGTCACCGATGCGCTGAGCTTTGATCCCGCCACCATCAGCGCGAAAGCCACCGCGTTGCGCGCGCTGTTCACCGATACGGGCTGGGCCAGCTATGGCCGCCTGCTGGGCCAGATGCAGGTGGTCGAAAATGTGCGCACCAATAATATGGCGCTGTCGACTATCGCCAACGGCAAGGCCAGTGTCGTCAACAGCAGCGGCAACGGCGGTGCGTTTCGCTGGCAGATCAGCCTGCCCGTGATGCAGTCGCTTGGCCCGCAAGGCGGGGTGGCACGCAACAGCGGCAATCACACCCTGACCATCGTCGTTGTGCGCGCCAGCGCGCCGGTTGCCGATCAGGCAGGCGAACAACCTGCACATAATGACCTCAAGATCGACATGATCCAGATGGCCGCGCAACCCTGACCTGCGGTCAGTCCCTGGGTTTGAAAAATGCGTCGGCGGCGGATTTGCTGTTTTCTTTTTTGGCGATCGCGAGTTCGACGCGCTTTATTTCTTCCTGCATATCGGCGATATACTGGTGCAGGTCGTCGATCGACAGCATATCAAGCGCGCGAGGCTTCATGCGCTTGCTGCGCGGGTCGAAATCATCATCGGTCAGCATGGCCGTCCTCCATTTTACTGCAGAGTCCAGAAAACCATGTCACAGCGCAAAACACAATCACCCGCAACCATGAAAGCCGCAGAGGTGCGCGAGGGCAAGCTTGTGTCCTGCCAACGCGACATTCCCGTGCCCGCCAAGGGCGAGGTGCTGGTACGCGTACATGCTGCGGGCGTCAACCGCCCGGACCTGCTGCAACGTCAGGGGCTTTATCCGCCGCCTGCCGGCATCACCGACATTCCGGGACTTGAGATTGCAGGCGATGTTATCGCGCTGGGTGCTGGCGTGCGTGGCGTTAAAAAAGGCGACAAGGTCTGCGCCCTGATCGCGGGCGGCGGTTATGCCGAATATGCCGTCGTGCCCGCCGCGCAATGTCTGCCCGTACCCAAGGGCATGACGATGGTGCAAGCGGCAGCGCTGCCTGAAACGTTCTTTACCGTCTGGCGCAACGTCTTTGACATCGGCAAGCTGAAAAAGCGCGAAACCCTGCTGGTGCATGGCGGTAATTCCGGCATCGGCACTACAGCCATCCAGCTGGCCAAACTGCGCGGCGCCAGTGTGATTGCCACCGTGCGCAGTGAAAAGAAAGCGATGGCCTGTCTTGAGCTGGGTGCTGATTTTGCAATCGAGATCGGCGACGATGGTTTTGAAGACGCCGTCATGGCCATTACCAAGGGGCGCGGTGTGGATGTGGTCCTTGATATGCTGGGTGGCGACACGCTTGGCAAAAATCTTGCCGTCATGGCGCAGGGCGGGCGGCATGTCAGCATCGCCAGTATGACGGGACGCACAGCACAACTTGATATCCGCACCATGATGCTCAGGAATTTGACCATCACCGGATCGACCCTGCGGCCGCAAAGTGTCGCGGTCAAAGCCGCCATCGCGCGCCAGCTCAAAACCAAGGTCTGGCCCGCACTGGCCAAGGGTGCGATTCGCCCGCTGATCGCCAAGACCTTCGCGCTTGGCCGCGCACAAGCCGCCCATGACTACCTTGAAAGCGGCAAAGTGACCGGAAAAGTCGTTCTGACCGTGCGTTAACCTGCATAAATTAATCAAGGTTAAGAC
>JAEXMB010000046.1 GCA_023444705.1 Pseudomonadota bacterium
CGGCAGCGTCAGGCAATGGTCGTTGATGGCGCGGATGATGGGGTAATCGTCGAGTGGAATTTCATAGCGCGCGGCGTTGTAAACCTGCGGGATCAGGCAGAAATCGGCCATTGTGGGGGTATCGCCACAGACAAACGCGCCGGTGCGAAACGCGCTGCGCTCCAGCAGTTTTTCCGTGGCGGCAAATCCCTGCGCGATCCACTTGGCGTACCAGTCGGTTTTCTGCGACTGGCTGACGCCAAGATCGGTGGACAGATGTTGCAGAATCTTGAGGTTGTTGACGGGGTGGATGTCGGCCACCATCACCAGCGATATCTGGCGCACATAGGCGCGCTGTTGCGCATCCTTGGGCAGAATGGCGGGCGCGGGATGTTTTTCTTCGAGGTATTCCATGATCGCCATCGATTGCGTCAGCACGAAATCTCCATCGACCAGCGTGGGAACCTGTTCCTGCGGGTTCAGCTCCGCATATTCGGGGCGATGCTGTTCGCCGCCGTTGCGCACCAGATGCACGGGGTTCGTCGTATAGGCCAGCCCCTTGTAAGCAAGGGCAAGGCGCACGCGATAGGCGCAAGAAGAACGGTAGTAACTGTAGAGCTGATAACCTGTCGTCATTCCTTCATTTTACCCCTGTTTTGCGGCTGGTGACAGGGGAAGCTTTAATATTGCCATAAATATCAATGACTTATTTGTTAAGTAATTGAAGTTATTATATGAATTGACTTTTGCTTGTCATATTTCTATGCTGGCATTCGTTTTTACAGCCGCATTCCCAAAGGCGTTGCCGATGTTCAACAGCGAACAAAAGAAAGCCAATAAAGTCGCCCGCGCGATCGCCGAATACCGCTTTTCCGCCGCGACTGAAATGCTCAATGCCGGCGTGCCTGCCAACGGTATCGAGCGCCGCAGGCGCGAGAAACCCACCAGCCTGATGCTGGCCGTCAAGGCCAAGAGTATCGAGCTGGTGCAATTGTTGCTGGAAAAGGGTGCCGATGTGCATGCGCGCGACGGCGATGGCGACACGGCCTTTCACTACCTCGACCCCAAGGAAGAAGCCAAGAACCCCACCATCGTGCGCCTGCTGATGGCTGCAGGCGGTGACATCAACAAAACCAACAACCGTGGCTACAGCGCCTTGCATATGATGCTCGACCGCTATGAACGCGCCGGCGCGGTTACGGCGTTGCTGCGCAATGGCGCCAGTACGGAGTTTGGCTATTCCTATTACGGCCCCGTACTTGTTTTTGCCAGCCGCCGCAACGAGCCTGAGGTGATCCGCGAGCTTGTCCGCCACGGCATAGGGCTTGAGGCTGTGGGACGCAACGGCTATACCGCGCTGCATATGGCGGCGGCGGAAGGCAATGGCGACGTCGTCAAAACGCTGGTCGAACTGGGGGCTGATATCCATGCCCGCGATGAAAAAATGAACACCCCCGCCGACCTTGCCGAGGAAAAAAAGCACATCGGCCTTGCAAATTTCCTACGCCAGCAGATGGGCAGCGGTGCTGTGACGGAGAACGGCTGGCGCAAGGTGTCCGACGACGAAATCGCCTTCGTCAGCGATAAAAAAGCGGTCAGCTACCGCCTGACCGAAATTTTCAATTTCGCAACGCAAGAGGCGACCTTGCTGGCGCGCAACCTTGAAACCGGCAGCGAAAGCGTGACCATCAGGAACTTCAACCTTTGTGCCGACGATGTCCTGCGTACAGCGGCGCAGCAGTTGCAGCAACAGGGCGGCAACGTCCGCGCTCTGCCCGGTATCAAACCCGTGCGCCTGATCGAAAAGAGGTAAGCGATGGCCTTGTTCAGCGACACCCCGGAAAAGCGCGGCGAGAAAATTGCCCAGTTATTGATGCGCGGTCGTTACGACAGCGATGCAGAAAAAAAGATCAGCCAACTTTTGGCCAAGGGCGCGGTCGTTCCCGATGTGTATGGCGATTACGGCATGCTGGCGATGGCGATTTATTACCGCCACCAGCAACTGATCGATCATTGCATCGACCGTAAAATCGGCCTGAACAGGCGCGGCATGTTCAGCGGTACGCCGCTGATGGCGGCACTTGATCACCGCATGGCGGCGGTGGCCAAACGGCTTGTCGCGGCAGGGGTCGACCTCAAAGTGAAAGACGTTTACGGGCGCACGCCGCTGATGCTGGCCATTCGCAACGGCGACTTGCCGCTGGCACGTACGCTGGTTCGCAAAAAGCTGTCGTTGCAGGCCAAGACGGATAAAGGTTACAGCTGCGTGACGGCGGCGCTTGAAAGCGGCAATGCGCAAGTGCTGGAATATGTACTCGCCGCCAAGCCGCCCCTTAATACCGTGTATGACTCAAGGCCGTTGCTGTTTGCCGCGATTGATACGCGCAAGGCCGAACTGTTCGATATGCTGGTCAAGGCAGGGTGCAAGATCGATATTCACGCCAAAGGCCCGTGGAACCAGAGCCTGCTGGCTTATGCCCGTGGTGAAAACGCGCATAAGGACGTCAAAGCGCGCCTGAACGCTATCGCCGCACGTGAAAAGCAGCAAAAGGAAAACGCCGCCAGGGCCGCGCGTACCGGCTGGCGCCTGAACGGTGCGCACGAGGTTTGCCGCATTGAAGAACCCGCCAATATACCCTATAAAGTGACCGAGATTTTCAATTTCAGCTCGGGCCTTTATACCCGCATCAACCAGAACCTTGAAACCAAGGCGGAAAGTTCGGCGATCATGAATATATCCGACATTGCCGACAGCGCCTTTGTCGATAGCGCCGCAGAACAATTGACGGCGCTGGGTGGCATTGTGCCGGAAAAAACAACAGTGGGCGGTGTTTTTGCGCCGCCTGTCGCCAAAGCCATCATCAGCAAGCCCGGGAACGCGCAATGACACTGAATGCTTTAAAGCCTGCCGTCACGCCTGCCACAGCGGCTGATCCTCTGGCGCAATTCAATGCGCTTGTCAGCTGGGTCAAGGATCTGGCACTCAAACAGAACATGCCGGGCGCGATCATCGGCATCAGCGGCACGGATTCCATTCTGGCCTTTCTGGTCTGCGCGCGCGCCTTTGCCGCGCTTGGCAAAGCAGACCGCGTTATGGGCGTGCATTACGGCGCAGCGTTTCCGCCCGCCGACAAAACCGAAGAACAGCTGGTCAAAATCCTTGGCGTCAACCCGAGCTACCGCTGGGTAGCGCGCAGCATCGTGCCGTGGTTGCGTGACAAAGCCCCCGGGGCGCAGGTGGTGGTGGATGAAAGCATCGATTTCACCGACGACTATCAGCGTTGGGCCAGCCTGATGCGCAGCTCGCTCAGCGGCGCATCGCGTACCGAAATGCTTGATGCCGCCAATTGTTACTGGGTCGTTGGCACGCGCAACGCCACTGAACAGGCGCTTGGCACTTATAGCAACATTTCGGGTGCCGTCAGCCTGCAGCCGCTGATCAATCTTTATAAAAGCGATATCCTCAAAATCTGCGCGGGTCTTGGCGTGCCGCAACTGGCTATCGACAAAAGCCGTCAGGTCGATTGCGATTGCGGCCGCTATGACCTTGCCGCCGACCATATCGACGAGGTCGATATGCTGATCAAGCTCCGCGCGGGCGAAGTTGCGGCTGATACGGTGGTCATGGATGCGGACCTGCGCGAAAAACTGGAGGCGTTTATTGACCAGCAATGCGATTATGCCGGTTTCAAGACGCAGATACCCTATTGCCCGCCCAAGTAAGCCAGACCAGTGATCCTTATAGGCTCTCGCGACGTCTGCCACGTGCCGTGGCGGCGGGGGATGCCGCGACTGTATACGATCTTGCCATGCAGGCAGGGCAAGACATGCAGGCCGAGCGCATGGCGGCATTGCTGTGCGATGGTTTAAGCGACGGGCAAAAGCGCGATGTCGCGGCGGGTATCTGCGCCGATATGAACTTTGCCGCGCTGGCGCAAATTGGCGCGCTGGCATTTTCGTTTCCGCTGTGGCGCTTCATCAGCCAGCGCACACAGGGCATGGACAGCGTGATCGAGGCAATGGGTTATACGCGCCTGAACCGCGCCAGCGACCTGCGTGATGCAGCACTGCCAGACCCCGCGCGCGACGAGCTTGGCGTTGGGTTTGTGCGGGCGCGTGGCGGTGCCTATGTGGAATATCGCCGCAGTTATATTCTCTATGCCTCGCAACAGGGTGCGCTTTTGGTGCGCAACAGCTCGTATTTCTACGGGCGCGACCGTCTGCGTCATGCCGTCTATATAGCTGATCCGCAAGTGCCGCAGGAAACGCTGGAAAACCTCACCGCCACGCAGATTGACAGCGGAGCCTTGTTCGCGCCGCTGTCCACAGGACGGGGTGAGCAGGCAGCGGCACTGGTCGCTGGCTTCATGCGGCATGAAAACGCCCTGCACGATTGGGTCTGGGGCGAGGGGCTGGGCGTTACGCTCGATTTTCTGCGTGACAAGCTGCAATCGCGCCGTGGCATGCCGTATATCGGCATCGTCAAGAAAGGCTGGCCTGCGTGGACGCCGCAACGCGTTGTCGCGCTTGATGATGGCGTGATCGACGATATCGCGCGCGGCATCTATGCGCCGCAGGACGGCGGGCGCATCGTCATGCTGTCCGGCCCTGCGGGGGATTTCCCGCTTTAGCGGTTATAGGGGCTGACCTTCTGCTCGATCGCGCCGAAAATCGTCTTGCCCTGCGCGTCTTTCATTTCGATTTTGACGGTGTCGCCGTATTTCATGAAGGGCGTCTTGCTTTCACCCTCGTTGACCTTTTCCAGCATGCGCTTTTCGACAATGCAGCAATGGCCAAGGCTGCGGTCCTTGTTCGATACCGTGCCGGAGCCGATGATCGTGCCGGCCACCAGCGGGCGGGTTTTCGCCGCGTGGGCGATCAACTGGCCGAAATCGAAGACCATGTCGACACCCGCATTGGGCTGGCCGAACAGGGCGCCGTTCCAGTAAACCTCAAGCGGCAGGTGCAATTTATTGTCGCGCCATGCGTCGCCCAGCGTATCGGGGGTGACGGCCAGCGGCGAAAACGCGCTGGAGGGTTTTGACTGGAAAAAGCCAAAACCTTTGGCCAGCTCGTTCTGTGCGATCAGGCGCAGGGTGACATCGTTGACCAGCATGACAAGGCGGATGTACTCGCCGGCCTTGTCGGCGGGTGTGCCCATCGGTACGTCACCGGTGATGACGGCGACTTCGCCTTCGAAATCGATGCCCCAGCTGTCGGTTTCAAACTGGATGTCGTCATAGGGGCCGAGGAAACTGTCCGAGCCCCCCTGATAGATCAGCGGATCGGTCCAGAAGCTCGGTGGCATTTCCGCACCGCGCGCCTTGCGCACAAGTTCCACATGGTTGACGTAGGCTGAGCCATCCGCCCACTGATAGGCGCGCGGCAGGGGGGAGGCACAGGCGCGCGGATCAAACGCGAAGCTTTGCGCCTCGTTGGTGCCAAGCTTGGCGTGCAGGTCGCGCAGGCGGCCTTCCTCGAAATCCCAGTCATCAAGGGCTTCCTGCATGGTGGTGCCGGCTTCTGCCGCCAGTGTCAGGTCGTCGGAGACGACGATCAGGCGGCCGTCGCGGCCGTCTTTGAGGGATGCAAGTTTCATCTGTGCCTATGCTTTCGTTTTCCAGCTGTCGACGTATTCTTTCCACTCAACGCTGCGCGCTTCCTCGGTGACATCAAGCGCGTCGCGCGTGTCGATCATGACGGCGTATTCGTCGCTGACCTTGCCGCCAAGGTTCTTTTCGTTTTCAAGCGCCTTGGGGTGGGGGCCGTGGGTAAAGCCGAAGGGGTGCAGCGTCGTCATGCCGGGATGGATGTTGTCGCGGCTGAAGAAGTTGC